>CAZNAH010000008.1:267-10697 GCA_964570735.1 uncultured Hyphomicrobiaceae bacterium
TGAAGCGGTCGAGCTGCGCCTCGGGAAGCGGGTAAGTGCCTTCCTGTTCGAGCGGGTTCTGCGTGGCGAGCACGAAGAAGGGCGAGGGCAGGTTGTAGGTCTGCCCGGCATAGGTCACTTGATGCTCCTGCATCGCCTGAAGGAGCGCGGATTGGGTTTTTGGGCTCGCCCGGTTGATCTCGTCCGCCATAAGGAGCTGAGTGAACACCGGCCCCTTGATGAAGCGGAAGGCGCGGCGTCCGTCCGCCTCCTCCAGCACTTCCGAGCCGATGATGTCCGACGGCATCAGGTCCGGGGTGAACTGGATGCGCTTCGTCTGGAGGCCGAGCGCCGTGCCGAGCGCATCCACCAGGCTCGTCTTCGCGAGCCCGGGCACGCCGATCAGCAGGGCATGGCCGCCTGACAGGATGTTGATGAGAACAAGTTCGACAACCGTTTCCTGACCGAAGATGACGCGGCTGATCGCGTCCTTCACACGGGAGACTTTTGCACCGATATCGTCGATCCGGGCGACGATTTCACGCTCTGACTGCTGGAGCATCACGTCCTTCAACCGGCCTCCCGTGGCTCTGGCGCACGGCGAAGCGTTCAACTGGCTTTTCGTTTAAAGAGTATATGCTGATCGCGGAGAATGATACAACGGCAGAACATGCGCCGGGCGTGCGTCGAATTCAATCAGGCAAATCATAGGGCTAGTCTCTCCGTTAGCGGGCAGGGGCTGGCAGGCTGCGGCGAAATTGTGAAGAGGGGGTTGCATGAAGGGAAACGCGGGCGGGACGGCAAAGCCTGAAGCGGCCCCCTTCTCACCGGCGGATTTCGCGGCCCGCACGCTGCGCGCAGGCCACCCGCTGAGCGAGGCGTCCGCCATGCTGAGACGCCCGCCCCCCTTCGGCGTGGATGCGGGCCGCGCCGTTGACGAAGACGGCAACCTCATTCCCCATGCCGGGCTCGACCAGGCCGTCCGGGACGGCGACTGGCGGGAATGCGCCGTGCTCGTTCCCGTCGTCGCGCGCCTGCCCGAGGTGACGGTGCTGCTCACGAAACGCACCGAGCATCTGAAATCCCATGCGGGGCAGATCGCCTTTCCGGGCGGCAAGATCGAGGAGCAGGATGCAACGCCCATCGAAACGGCCCTGCGCGAGGCGCGAGAGGAAATCGGCCTCGACCGCGCTTTCGTCCGCCCGCTCGGGCTGCTCGACCTTCACAAGACGGGCACGGGGTTTCGCATCGTGCCCGTGCTCGCTCTCGTCGAGCCGGGTTTCGCGCTCCGGCTGGACCCGTCGGAAGTGGACGACGCGTTCGAAATTCCGTTACGGTTCCTGATGCGTCCGGATAACCACCAGCGTCACTATGCGGAATGGAACGGCCAGCGGCGTCTGTTTTATGCGATGACGTATCGGGACCGTTTCGTCTGGGGTGCCACGGCCGCCATGGTCAGAAATCTGTACGAAAGGCTTTACGCGTCATGACCCGCGTTGTGCTTCTCAACCTTTTCCTCCTTCTTCTGCCCATGCTCCTGTATTTCACCTATGTCTTCACGCTGCGCTGGATTCGCGGCGGCGAAGAGCCTGTGCAGACGGCCCCGCTCGTCTGGCTCTTCGTGGCGGGCATGGTGCTGATGGTGGCGTCGCTGGCCTACTACACGGAATATTCCCGCCAGGATGGCCGAGGCATCTATCAGCCGCCCATACTTCGCGACGGCGTCGTACAGCCGGGGCGTGTGGAATGAACCCATGGGCGCATCCAATGCCGGTGATCGCCGCGAGCCGCCCCGACCGAGCCTTGCCGGGGCGGACTGGCTGTCATGGCCGCAAACGATCAAGGTTTTCAATGCGCTGAACCGGGAAGGTTTCGAGGCGCGGGCCGTGGGCGGTGCCGTGCGGAACACCCTGCTAGGCCGGCCGGTCACCGACATCGACCTGGCGACGACCGCGCGGCCTGAGGATGTCATCCGGCTCGCGGGCGAGGCGGGGCTGAAGGCCATTCCGACCGGTGTCGAGCACGGCACGGTCACGCTCGTCTCGGATGGAACCCCGTTCGAGGTGACGACGCTGCGCGCCGATGTCGAAACGGACGGCCGCCGCGCGGTGGTGGCCTTCACGGACGACTGGGCCGCCGATGCGAGCCGCCGCGACTTCACTCTGAATGCGCTTTACGCCGACGCGCGGGGTTGCGTGCATGACCCCGTCGGCGGTCTGCCTGACCTGCTCGCGCTTCGGGTTCGGTTCATCGGCGACCCGGCGCTCCGCATCCGCGAGGACTATCTGCGCATCCTGCGCTTCTTCCGCTTCTCGGCGGACTATAGCGGCGGCGTGCTCGACGCCGCGGGCCTTTCCGCCTGCATCGCCGCGTGCGCGGGTCTGCGCACGCTGTCGCGGGAGCGGATCAGGGCCGAGCTGCTGAAGCTGCTCGTCGCCAGCCACGCCGTTCCCGTCATCGAGGCGATGGAGGACAGCGGCATCCTCGCCGACCTTCTTGGCGGTGTGACGATGCGGGCGCGGCTAGCGCGGCTCGTGGCGATCGAGACGGCGCTCGATGTTACCCCGGGGGCGATGCGAAGGCTCGCGGCGCTTGCGGTGCTGGTGGCGGAGGATGCGGAGCGGCTTGCCGAACGGCTGCGGCTTTCGCGCGCGGAGGCGTCCGAGCTTGCCGCAATGGCCGATCCGCGCGGGTTCCGGCGGCGTTTGTCGGAGGAGGGCGCGCCCGCGCTGCTCTACCGCATAGGTAAAGCTGCCTTCATCGACAACCTCCTCATCGCCTGGGCGGGGTCCGGCGAGCCGGTGGATGCCCCCTTATGGCGCGCGCTCTATCATCAGGCCGAGCAATGGCAGGCCCCGGTCTTGCCGGTCTCGGGCGGCGATCTTCTCAAGGCGGGACTTGCGCCCGGTCCGGATGTCGGAGCGGCCCTGCGCGCGCTGGAGCAGGACTGGGTGGAGAGCGGATTTCGCCTGAGCCGGGACGATCTTCTCGCCCGCCTGGACCGCTGACGGCTATTTCGACAGTTCGCGCGAGCGTTCGGCAGCAGCCTTCACGGCGCGCCGCATCAGGTCGCGCAGGCCGGGCTCGGCCATCAGCACCGAGAGGGCTGCGGCGGTGGTGCCCTTGGGCGAGGTGACGTTTTCGCGCAATTGCGCCGCGCTCAGATCGGATTGGCGCATCAGCTCGGCCGAGCCGGTGACGGTGGCGCGCGCCAGCCGCATCGCGAGATCGGGCGAAATCCCCTGCGCCTCCGCCGCCTCGGCGAGGCATTCCGTGAGATGGAAGACATAAGCGGGGCCGGAACCCGAGACCGCCGTGATCGCGTCGATGAGGTCCTCATCCTCGATCCAAGCCACCTCTCCGACCGCGCCGAGCAGGCTTTCGCAGAGGGCCTTGCGATGCTCGCCGACATGCGCGTTCGCGTAAGCCGCCGTAATGCCGCGTCCGATCTCCGCCGGAAGGTTCGGCATGGAGCGCACGACGGGAATGGGGCGCGTAAAATGCCGCTCGATGCTCGCCACCGTCCGCCCTGCGGCGACGGAGAGGATCAGCGTGTCCGGAGCCGCCAGCGGCGCGATGCCGTCCAGAATATCGTCCATGATCTGCGGCTTGACGGCCAGCACGATCGCCGCCGGTTGCCGCCCGCCCGGCAGGTCATGCGAAATGCCGTGATCCGCCAGCAGCGCGCTCACTCCGGCAGACGGGTTAGGCTCGCTAACCGTGATGCGCGACGGCGCGACGCCCCGTCCGAGCCAGCCGCGCAGCAGCGCGCCGCCCATCCGGCCCGCGCCGACGAGGAGAATGCCCGGACCGGCATCGTCTGTCATGCCTGTCCCTCCGTCTCGAAGATGACGCTGGCGAGCGCGTCCTCCGCGCGCTGCCCGGCCCACACCACGAACTGGAACGCCTGATAATAGCGCTCGCAGGTCTCGAACGCGGCGTGTAGCAGCGCCTCGCATTGGCGCGGCGTGGGTTCCGCGCCGTTGAGCATCAGACCCTGGCGATAGAGCAGCAGCCCTTCGGACGACCAAAGATCGAAATGGCCGAGCCAGAGCTGTTCGTTGATCTGGACGAGCAGCCGGTGCATTTCGGTCTGCCGGTTGCGCGGAACCTTGAGATCGAAGGCGCAGGCGAGATGCAGGCTTTCGAGATCGTTCCGCCAGTTGAGCGAGATGTGATAATCGCACCACGCACCCGCGACGGAAAGGGTCAGTTCATCCTCGCTCGCCCGCTCGAACGGCCAATCCTGGAGGCAGGCGATGTGCTCGATCATGTCTACCGGATTGGAGAGGCGGATGAAGTCTTGTCCGGCACTCGCTGAGGTCATGCGTCGCATCCCGAAGTTTTGAAACGCGGCGAGACCAATCCGAGCGCACGCGAAGCGGCTGAAGCCGCGCCATGTCCTCGATTTTTCTGCCGCATCGAATGCGCAAAACCTAGTCATGCCGGGCCACGAGTCGCAATGCGGGCTGTTTTTTCTCCACGGGGAAAACCGCGGCGGCAGAGCTTATCCTTGTGGACTCGCCAAGACTTACTGTTTACGGCCCGCAACCCGGCTATGGCAGACCTGAGCGAATCCTATGGCTTACACGGACCAACCCGGCTCTAGCCCTTGATTCTGCTCGGGAGAAGCTTGTCCTGCGCCGGGCCGATTCCGCAGCGCGGCTTCGAGTTGCTCGATACGCTGCTTCAACTGTTCGTTCTCCTCCCGCGCTTTCTCGGCCATCGCCTTGACGGTCTCGAATTCCTCGCGCTGCGGAATGTCCATGTTGCGCAGGAATTTCTCGCCCTGGGCGCGCATCATGGTCTCGAACTCGGCCCTCATCCCCTGCGCGGCGCCCGCCGCGTCGGTCATGAACTTCGCCATTTCATCGAAAAAGCGGTTGTTGGTCTGTGTCATCGCACATCCTTGCTCAACTCTGAAGCATAAGGGGAGAGTAGACGCGCGGCCGGAGAGGTTCAAGCGGCGCATCTGGCGGTTGGCTGCGGCGCGCCGCTTTGCTAGGAACGGAGCGCGGCCCAATGCGAGGTGGACGACGATGGACTTGATGGCGCTTTCCTTTCCCTTCAGCGAGCCGGGAGCGCAGATCGCGGTCGAGATCGGCCCCGTCGCCGTGCGCTGGTATGGGCTTGCCTATCTCGCGGGGCTGCTGCTCGGCTGGCTCTATATGCGGCGGCTGAGCGCGGATCACCGGATCTGGCCGGGCGGGGCCAGCCCCATGACGCCTGAGCAGGCGGATGATTTCTTGCTCTGGGCGACGATCGGCACTGTTGTCGGCGGGCGTCTCGGCTTCGTCTTCTTCTACGAGCCGAGCATGTTTCTGTCGGATCCTCTGCGCGTGGTGAAGGTGTGGGAGGGCGGCATGGCCTTCCATGGGGGGCTGCTCGGCGTGGGGCTCGCCATCTGGCTCTTCGCGCGGCTCAACCGTATCCCGGTGCGCGCGCTCATGGACCTGTCCGCCGCGGCCGTGCCGTTCGGGCTGTTCTTCGGGCGCATCGCGAACTTCATCAACGGCGAAGTCTATGGCAGGCTCACCGATGTGCCGTGGGCCGTGGTGTTCCCCGCCCATGTGCTGTCGCCCGGCGACACCGTCGGCCCGCGCCACCCGACACAGCTTTACGAGGCGTTTCTGGAAGGCGCGGTGATGTTCGCCATCCTGCGCTATCTGACCCACAGCCGTCTCGCCTTCAACGCGCCAGGGCTTGTCACGGGCGTTTTCCTCATCGCCTATGGCGTATTCCGCATCTTCGCGGAGTTCTTCAAGGAGTGGGATTACAGCCAGTTCTTCACGACTGCCTATTTCTCCGAGGCGATGGTCTATTGCCTGCCGATGATCGCGCTCGGCTTCTATTTCATCTCCACCGCGCAGCAGGCGGCGCCTTCGTTGCGCGGCGCGGCGCGGCGGGCGTGAGGCAAGCGGGATGGGCTCGGCGATTAGCTCGGTCGGCGAATATCTGGAGACATTGAAACAGCCGGCCTTCCGGCTCGGCCTGGAAGAAGCGCCGGTCAGCCCGTGGTATCTCGGGCAGGCCGATCTCAACGGCACGCTGGAGCCTTCGCTTTACAAGACAAAGATCAAGCCCGAACTCGAACGGGAGATGCTGCGCGATTTCCGTATGATGGCGCCGGAAATCACGCCGCTGAAGGGCTTCTCCGACGGCGAGGTCATGCTGACCGCCCATCTGAACGGGCTGCCGGCGCGGGTGCTGGAATGGTCCGCCAACCCGCTCGTCGCGCTTTATCTGGCGCTCGAATCGCTGAGCGCGGCGGATGCGCGCGTCTGGATTCTGAACCCCTGGGTGCTGAACGATCTCGTCGCCAGCCTCAACTACGTACCGATGACGGACACCGATTATTTCAAGAAATATGTGGTCGGGCTCGATGATCCGAACGCTCCGCAGTTCCCCGAGGCGACCCTGCCGATGGCCTTCCGCCCGTATCGCACGCTGCGCACCATGAACACGCAGAACACTTACATCACGGTGCATGGCAAGAGTCCCGCTGCGCTCGAAAACCTCAGCTTCTTCCTGAAGCGCGCGACCGCCTACCTGACCTTCGTCGTCATCAGGGGCGATGCGAAGAAATCCATGATGAAGCAGCTCGACGGCATGGGGATCACGCGGTTCAACCTTTTCCCCGGTCTGGCGGGCCTGGCGCGCACCCTGGCCTATCGCTACTCCGACGCCTATCTCAAATAGGATGGGCGTGACGGCGGATCAGGACGCGGCGAAGGCCCGGCGAGAAGCGGAATTCTCGCGAACACCGCTGGCCCGGAAACTGGCCGAACGAATCGCGGCCGCAGGGCCGGTCAGCATCCACGACTACATGGCGGCCTGCCTCTACGACCCGGAACATGGCTATTACCGCACGGCCACCGCCATCGGCCAGGGCGGCGATTTTGTCACCGCGCCGGAGATCAGTCAGGTCTTCGGGGAGATGGCCGGTGTCTGGCTCGCCGAGACCTGGTCCCGCATGGGCAAGCCGGATCCGTTCCATCTCGTGGAGCTGGGGCCGGGTCGCGGCACGCTGATGGCCGATATGGTGCGCCTTCTGCGCGCGGTACCCGGCCTCTTGGCGGCGAGCCGCGTCACGCTCGTCGAGACCTCGGAGGCGCTGGCGGAACGGCAACGGCAGGCCCTGCGCGATGTCCCCGTTCCCGTGGCCTGGGCGCGCGAAATCGCCGACATTCCTCCCGGGCCGGCCATCGTGATCGCGAACGAGGTGCTCGACTGCCTGCCGGTCCGGCAATTCCGATACGCGGCCGATGAGGCGGTCTGGCGCGAGCGCAGGGTGGGCTTGAGCGCCGAGGGGGATCGTTTCGAAACGATCCTGGGAGATGTGACGGAGATCGGCGAGACCCTGCCCGTACCGTGGGACGGCGCGATCCTCGAAATCCGTCCCGGCGTCGATGAATGGCTCCGGCTTTTCGCGGACCGTGCCGCTTCGGAACCTTTCGCCGCGCTGATGTTAGACTACGGACACGAAGAGACGGGCTATGGCGACACGTTGCAGGCCGTGCGCAGCCAAAGTTACACCGGCCTGTTCGACGCGCCGGGTGAGGCGGACATCACCGCGCATGTCGATTTCGCCCATCTCAGGCGGTCGGCGTCGCGTGCCGGGCTCGCAACCTTCGGACCCATGCCGATGGGACGTTTCCTTTTGAAACTCGGCGCGAACGAGCGGATCGGGCAGCTTGTGCGCGCCGCTTCGCCCGAGCAGGCGCGCGCGCTGATGCAGGGGGTTGCGCGCCTTGTCGATCCGCAGCAGATGGGTTTGTTGTTCAAGGCGATCGTGGTGGCGCGGGGCGGAATGGCGCCGATGCCGCCATTCGATGCCGTCTGAGGCAGGCATCTCAACGCGAAGGTTGAACGAGCATGGATGATAATGGGGACAGCGAGACGGGCGCGCCCGACGTCGAGCCGCTGGACAGCGAGAGGCTGGCAGCGCTGCCCGGCATCCGGCACGGCTTCTTCACGCGCAGGGGCGGGGTGTCGCGGGGGATCTATGCCTCCCTCAATTGCGGCTTCGGATCGTCGGACCGGCGCGACGATGTCGCCCGGAACCGCATCCTTGTCGCGGACTATCTCGGCGTGGCGGCCACCCATCTCATTACGCCGAACCAGATTCACAGCGCGACCGCCGTCGTGGCCGCCGAGCCGTGGGATGTGGCGAACCCGCCGCCCGCGGATGCTGTCGTCACGGCGACGCCGGGTCTCGCCCTCGGCGTGCTGGCGGCGGATTGCGCGCCGGTCCTGTTCGCCGACCCGCAAACCAAGGTGGTCGCCGCGGCCCATGCGGGCTGGAAAGGTGCGCGCGCCGGTATCATTGCTGCGGTCATCGGCGCCATGGAGGAAGCCGGCGCGGCGCGCGGGCGCATCGTGGCGGCCATCGGCCCGACCATTTCCCAGGCCGCCTACGAGGTCGGCCCCGAGTTCCGCGAAGCATTCCTGCTGGAGAAACCTGGCTACGACAATTATTTCTCGCAACTGCCAGGAAAAAGCCGGCCGCATTTCGATCTGCCCGCGTTCGTTGCCGCGCAGTTGCGCGAAAGCGGCGTAACGAGCGTGGAGGATTTGCGCTGCTGCACTTACCAGAACGAATCGCTTTTCTTCAGCTACCGGCGCTCGGTGCATCGCGGCGAGCCGGATTATGGGCGCCAAATTTCCGCCATTCTGATTTCGTGATGTGGAAAATGGTGGGTATCGGTTGATTTTGCGGTCGTTGCTGTTGAAGCCGCGTCCGGCCGGTTATGTGCTTCTGGACGGCCTTGGGCCGCGAAGCTAGATTTGGCTTGTCTACAAGATTCGGCGGAATATCTTAGTGCCGGTATTGTCAAGTACCGCCGTGCTCGAACCATTTGGAAAAGCAAGGAGTGGAAAGGTGACGCGCGTCATATCATCGGCAGTCTCTGCCGTCGCACACCGTGCAGCGTCGCTCTTGACTGGGGCACTTCTCATTTTTGGGCTTGCTGCGTGCGAAACGATGAGTTCGGGGGGCGGGGATCTCAATGCCGGATTGACCGCAAAACCGAAGCCAACCATCGCATTCGCTCCTGTCCAGGGTGTTCCCGCAAAGCACGCGGCGAAACTGAACGAGCAACTGGCCGCTTCGGCCAAGGAAAAAGGTCTTCAGGTCGTCGAGGCCAAAGACGCGGAACTGATCGTGCGCGGGGCTTATATCGCCCTTCCCGAGGCTCGCAAGGGCACCAAGGTGACCTACGCGCTCGACATCACGGATAAGAGCGGCAAGCGTGTCCATCGTCTGGAAGGCGAGGAGCTTGTCTCCGAACGCCGGGGCGGCGATTCCTGGGCGCATGTCAGCGACGAAGGATTGCAGAAGGTCGTCGTGAAATCCACGGCGGACCTGAACGGCTGGATGGGCAATCCCAGCGGTCAGCCTGCTCCGGTGGCGGTCGCAGGTGCGCAGCCTGGCGATCCGGTGGCTACGGCAAGCGTGTCTCCCGCTTCGCAGCCCGCGAATGGCGGCTCCCTTGCGGCCTCCGTATCGCCTGCCGCCTCGGCGTCCTCCCGCCCGCAGGTGACGCGCACGGCTGCCGTCGCGCCGGCTGAGGTCTTGGCGCTGGTCTCGCCCGTCACGGGAGCGCCCGGCGATGGGCAGGTCGCGCTCTCGGAGGCTATGAAGCGGCATCTGTCGCAACAGGGCGTCAAGCTGGCTTCATCCGCTTCGGCTCCGGCCTACAAGGTTCGCGGCAGCGTGGAAATGGGCGCGGCGGAGAATGGCGAACAGCCGATCACCATCCGCTGGACCGTCTCCGACCCGAGCGGGAAGGACCTGGATAACGCCGTCGTGCAGCGCAACAAGGTGCCCGCCGGCTCCCTCGATGGCACGTGGGGTCCCGTTGCCGATGCTGCGGCGGGCGAAGCCGCCAAGGCCGTCGCGAAGCTGATTGCGAAGCCATCCGGACAGGCGTCGTAGCGTCGCACATCAGGCGCGCTGATCTCGCGCGTCATATTTACAGGGCTGAGGCTCGCTGCTACAAGCGGGCCTCAACTTTTGGCTGCAAGCCACGGACGCTCATGCGATGAAACTGGTTGCAGGAAACAGCAATCGGCCCTTAGCGCACGCCATCGCGGCATATTTGAAAACGCCGCTCACGCAATGCCTCGTCCGGCGCTTCTCCGACATGGAAATCTTCGTCGAGGTTCAGGAAAACGTCCGCGGCGAGGACGTGTTCGTCGTGCAATCGACGTCCTATCCTGCTAACGACAACCTGATGGAACTGCTCATCCTGATCGACGCGCTGCGGCGCGCCTCGGCCCGGCGCATCACCGCCGTCATCCCCTATTTCGGATATGCCCGCCAGGACCGCAAGACGCTGCCGCGCACGCCGATCTCCGCGAAACTCGTGGCCAACATGATCACCCACGCCGGCGCGGACCGGGTGCTGACGGTCGATCTGCACGCGGGGCAGATCCAGGGCTTTTTCGAC
>CAZNAH010000008.1:10776-30342 GCA_964570735.1 uncultured Hyphomicrobiaceae bacterium
CGTCTCGCCGGATGTGGGCGGCGTGGTGCGTGCGCGCAGCCTCGCCAAGCGCATCAACGCGCCGCTCGCCATCATCGACAAGCGCCGCGAGCGCCCCGGCGAGTCGGAGGTGATGAACGTGATCGGCGAAGTGGGCGGGCAGACCTGCATCCTCGTGGACGACATCATCGATTCCGGCGGCACGCTGTGCAACGCCGCCGAAGCGCTCGTGGACAAGGGCGCGACCTCCGTCGTCGGCTATATCACCCATGGCGTGTTTTCGGGCGGAGCCGTCGCGCGCATCATGGCGTCGAAGATCGAGACGCTCGTGATCACGGACAGCATCGTGCCGACCGAAGCCGTGCGCGTCGCGAACAATATCGAGGTGCTCTCGCTGGCTTCTCTGCTGGGCGAGGCCATCCAGCGCACGGCTCTCGAAGAATCCGTTTCCAGCCTGTTCGACTGAGCCGCCGCGCCTCAAAATCCGCCGGGGGCGAACTTGTTTTTCGCGGCGCTTGCGTCTATACAACGCGATTGAGAACGCAGTGACCTGAGCGAGCGCGACATGCTTTCCCGCGCGGCTTCGCTCATTCAGACACAAGAGAGACATCATGGCGGAGCTGATCGAACTGAAAGCGACCGCGCGCGAGGCCGCTGGCAAGTTGGCTTCCCGTGCGCTCCGGGCACAGAAAATGGTGCCCGGCATCATCTATGGCGGAGGGAGCGAGCCGCAGAAAGTGGCGATCGAATTCCGCATCCTCCAGCAGCAGTTCAATTACGGGCACTTCCTTTCCACGGTCTACATGCTCGATGTGGACGGCCGCAAAGAGCGCGTCATCCCGCGCGACGTGCAACTCGACCCGGTCAAGGACATGCCGATCCATGTCGATTTCCTGCGGGTCACCAAGCAGTCGCGCATCGAGGTGGAGGTTCCCGTCCGCTTCCTCAACGAAGATGCCTCGCCCGGCCTGAAGCGCGGCGGAGCGCTGAACATCGTGCGTCATGCCGTGGAACTGCTCTGCCCCGCGGATGCCATTCCCGAAGTCATCACCGTGGACCTGACCGGGCTTGAGATCGGCGATTCCATCCATATTTCCAGCGTCACGCTGCCGAGCGGCATCACGCCGACCATCACGGACCGCGACTTCACCATCGCCACGATCGCGGGCACGTCCGCTGTCGCGGCGGAGGAAGCTGCGGCCGAAGCTGAAAAAAGCGACTAACCACAAGAAGAACGGTTCTCCGGTCCCTCCCCGCGTCACGGTTCAAGAACAAGCGTTGTCGGGTTCAAAATCATGAAGCTGATCGTCGGACTGGGAAATCCTGGCGAGAAATACGCCAGCAACCGCCACAACATCGGATTTATGGCCGTCGATGAGATCGCGCGCGCCTGCAAGTTCGGCCCGTGGAAGAGCCGGTTTCACGGCGCCGCGGCGGAGGGCATGATCGCGGGCGAGAAGTGCATCCTGCTCAAGCCCGGGACCTATATGAACGAGAGCGGCCGGGCGGTCGGCGATGCGCTGCGCTTCTATAAGCTCGGCGCGGGCGACGTCATCGTTCTGCATGATGAACTCGACCTTGAGCCGGGCAAGGTGCGGATCAAGGTCGGCGGCGGCAATGCGGGCCATAACGGGCTGAAATCCATTTCGGCGTATATCGGCAACGATTACCGGCGCGTTCGGCTCGGCATCGGGCATCCCGGCGACAAGGCGCTCGTCGCGCGCTACGTGTTGCAGGATTTCGCGAAGGCCGACCGCGCGTGGCTCGAACCGCTCATAGCGGCGATTGCACGCGGCATCCCGCGCCTCGTGGAGGGGAATGACGCCGCTTTTTTGAATGAGGCGGCGCGCGCACGGTCTGCCGCCGCGCCTGCGTCTTCGACCGGTGCAAACGGTCACGCGACGGCAGCGGCTCAGGCCCCTGCACCCGCCGCCGCGAAAGCCGCAACCCTTGCTCCCTCCTCGCCGCCACGCCAGCCGCAACCGCAACCGCGCCCGGAAAAAACTCCGTCCGTGGATCCCGCCGCGATGGGCCTCGGCGAGAAGCTGCGCTCTTGGATCGCGTCGCGCTTCCGGGGCTCGCCGGCCTGATGCTCGCATAACGCCATGGGCTTCAAATGCGGCATCGTCGGCCTGCCCAATGTCGGCAAGTCCACCCTCTTCAACGCGCTGACGCAGACGGCGGCGGCCCAGGCCGCCAACTATCCCTTCTGCACCATCGAGCCGAATGTGGGCGAGGTCTCCGTGCCCGACGAGCGGCTGAACAAAATCGCCGCCATCGCGAAATCGCAGGCCGTCATCCCGACGCGACTCAGGGCTTGTGCGCGGCGCCTCGAAAGGCGAGGGGCTCGGCAACCAGTTCCTTGCGAATATCCGCGAAGTGGACGCCATCGCCTATGTGCTGCGCTGCTTCGAGGATGACGACGTGACCCATGTGGAGGGGCGCGTCGATCCGCTCGGCGATGCGGAGACGGTCGAGACCGAACTCATGCTTGCGGATCTCGAAAGCCTGGAGCGCCGCCGCGCCGCGCTCGAAAAGAAGGCGAAGGGCCAGGACAAGGAGGCGAAAGCCACGCTCGCCCTTATCGAAATCGCCTTGAAATATCTGAGCGAAGGCAAGCCCGCCCGCCTCGCCATGGCCGACATCCCCCAGGCGGATCTGCGCGCGTTCCACCAACTCCAGCTCCTCACCGCTAAGCCCGCGCTCTATGTCTGCAACGTGGATGAGGCGAGCGCCGCCACGGGCAACGCCTATTCGCGCCTCGTGGAAGAGCGCCATGGCGGCGAGGGCTCGGCGGTCGTCGTCATCTCGGCGAAGATCGAGGCGGAACTCGCCCAACTCGACGCGGACGAGCGCCAGCTTTACCTCGCCGATCTCGGGCTGGAAGAGCCGGGGCTCAACCGGCTGATCGCGGCGGGCTACAAGCTGCTCGGCCTTGTCACCTATTTCACCGCCGGGCCGAAGGAGACGCGCGCCTGGACCATCACGGAAGGCACGCTGGCCCCCGGCGCCGCGGGCGTGATCCACAGCGATTTCGAGAAGGGCTTCATCCGCGCGGAAACCATCGCCTACGCCGATTACATCGCCTGTGGCGGGGAGGCGGGCGCGAAGGATGCGGGCAAGATGCGCCTGGAAGGCAAGGACTACGCCGTGCAGGATGGCGACATCATGCACTTCCGTTTTGCGACCTGATAAACGCGGTGGCGAACAACCGCGCACAATAAGGAGGAGACATCATGAGGCTGATGACATGGCTCACGGCCGGGTTCCTTGCGCTCGGGCTCGCCGCTCCGGCGGAGGCCCACGGGCCGCCCCGCAAGAAGGTCACGGAGACCGTCGAAGTCAACCTGCCGCCCGAGAAGGTCTGGGCCGTCGTCGGCAACTTCCAGAACATGGGCTGGCATCCGGCGGTCGCGAAGACCGAAGGGCAGGGCGGCAATGCGCCGAAGGCGACGCGCGTGCTGACGCTCCAGGGCGGCGGCACGATCGACGAGGAACTCGACAAGTACGACGCGGAGAAGATGTCTCTCGCCTATCTCATCACCCGCGTCGATGTGAAGGTCCTGCCGGTCACGAACTATTACTCCTGGCTCAGCGTCAAGCCCGCCGAGGGCGGCAAATCGCTGGTGGAATGGCGCGGGGCGTTCTACCGCGGCTATCCGAACAACGACCCGCCGCCCGATCTCGACGACGAAACGGCGATCAAGGCCGTCACGGGCGTTTATCGCGCGGGGCTCGATCACCTCAAGAAAACGCTCGAAGGCGGAAGCTGACCGCCCGGAAGAACGCGCATGGGCAGCAGGCGCGAAGCCCGCTGCCCTCGATGCCGGATAGCGCTTAGCTGCTCGGCAGCACGGCGATGTCGCGGACTTCCACGGACGCCGCGCCGTCGATCTTGCGCGCCTTGCTGACCTTGCCGGTCGCGAGATCCACCGTATGCAGCGCATCGCCCGCCATCAGATAAGCGACGTTGCCGCCATTGCCGTCGGATTTGACGTCGAGCGCCAGCGCCTTGCCCGTCACGCCGAGCGAACCGATCGTGTTGAGCACGCCGTCATTCGGCGGAGCCTGTTTGACGAGCGTGCCGAGCTTCGCATCGACATTGTAAAGGCCGGTTTCCTTCGCGCCCTTCATGGAATTCGTATAGGCGCCCGCCACGACCATCGGCGAGGCGCCCTTGTTGGCGTCGGTCTCGGCGAATTTCAGCGTGCCGTCCTTCACGACCTTGCCGTCATCCACATTGGCGCGCAGGTTGGTGCCGTCGCTGCCCATCACGCGAAGACGGTCTGCGACGGGGTTGAAGTCGATGACGGCCTTAACGCCGGCGGGAAGCGTCATTTCGAGCGTGGCCTTCTTGGTGGCCTTGCCGGTTTTCGGATCGACCGTCGCTACCGTGCCGTCTTCCGTGACGGCATAGAGCATGCCGTCCGCCGGGCGAACGTCGATACCGAGCACCTTCGAGGACAGGCCGTCGATTTTCGTCATGCCCTGCACTTTTCCGGCCTTGGCATCGACGGTCGCGATCATGTCGTCGCCGACCAGCGCCGCGATCGTCTCTGCCTGCGCCACGGAACCGCTCACGACAGCCGCCAGCGTGGCCATCACGATCATGGGTCGTTTCATCTCACATCTCCTTGTGTCTCGCGCGGGGCATCCCCGCTGACGGAGCCGTTACCCGGGCGGCGCGCGCGGAGATGCAGAAGAAAAAATAAAAGAATCAGGCTGCATCTCCCGGCGGAGACGGCGTGTATCGAGCAGTTAACCGGGTCTTACGCCTGTTTCATAAGCGCTGGCTTTACAGTGCAGGCGTCAGCCGCTATGCGGGTCCTTGCGAGGCTGCGCTTCAGGATTGGGCAGATGGACGTGATGGCAGGCAGTGGCGGTCGGGCAGCGGTTCGCGGAGCTGATCTGGAAGCCGCGCTTCTCGCCTGCGCTGCCGGAGACCGCCAGGCTCTGCGCCGGATTTATGATACCGAGGCGCCGCGCATGCTCACCGTCGCGGCTCGTCTTCTAAAACGGCCCGCCGCGGCGGAGGATGCCGTCCACGACGCGTTCGTCCTCATCTGGAACAAAGCGGCGAGCTACGACCCCGATCTCGGCAGCGCGCGGGCCTGGATCTACACCATCCTGCGCAACCGCGCGCTCAACATGCTGCGCAGCGAGCAGCGCGTGGACAGCGTCGATGATGTCGAAAGGCTGGCGGGCGCGAGCGAGGAGGACGATCCAGAGGTCGTCGTCAGCCGCCTGTCCGAGGAAAGCGCGCTGAGGCGCTGCCTCGAACGGCTTGAACCGAAGCGGCGCGCGGTGATCCTGCTCGTTTACACCAATGGGCTCACCCATGGCGAACTGGCAGGGCGTATGGGACTGCCGCTCGGCACGATGAAATCGTGGATCAGGCGCGGGCTCGCCCAGCTGCGGGAGTGCCTCGGATGACCGACGCCGCGCAGCAGGACGTGCTTGCCATGGAATACGCGCTCGGCCTCACGGACGAGGCCGACACCGCAAGGCTTTCCGCGCTGCTCGCCACGGATCGGGCTTTTTCGCAGCGCGTCGCTTATTGGCAGGAGCGTTTCCTCGAAATCGACGACAGCCTCGCGGACGCTTTGCCCTCGGCGGATGGCGCGCTCTGGCAGCGCATCGCGCGCGGTATCGAGGCGGATCAGGCGAGGCTCGCGCCTCAGCGCGTGACCGCCCCGGCGGCCCGTCCGGCGGGGTTCTGGAACAGTCTGCCGGTCTGGCGCGGCATTTCCGCGTTGGCGGCCGGCGTCGCGGTGCTCATGGCGGTGCTGCTCTCCCTGGAAGACCCGGCGCGGCCTACCCTCATCGCCGTGCTGACCACCGATGCGGGCCGTCCCGGCGCGATCGTCGAGGCTTTCGACGACGGCCGCGTGCGGCTCATCCCGCTTCAGGCGATCGACGTTCCGGAGGGGCGCGCGCTGCAAGTGTGGACGCTCCGCAGCCGCGAGGAAGGGCCGATCTCGGTCGGCCTGCTCGACCAGGCGAGAACGGTCCGCCTCGACCTGGGCTCCCTGCCGAAGCCGGGCAGCGGCCAGCTCTTCGAGATCACGCTTGAGCCTGAGACAGGCTCGCCGACCGGGCGCCCCACCGGGCCGATCCTGATGAAGGGGCTGACCGGCAATCCCCTCTGACGCCGCGGCGTTCTCCATCCTGACAGCGTGTGTCCCGCTTCGGGAACGTTGTCCGAAACACCATAGTTGAAGGAGCATGACCGCTGAAAACACGGAAACGCCTCCGCACGACAGCGAGGTTCGCCAGCGCAGGCGCGCCCTGAGGCAGCTCGAAGCCTGGATCGAAACGCCCATGGTGGCGCTTGCCTTCTGCTGGCTCGGCCTCGTCATCCTGGAGCTTGTGTGGGGCGCGACGGAGACGCTTGCCATTTTCGGCAGCGCCATCTGGGTCATCTTCGTCATCGAGTTCGCGCTGCGCTTCACGCTCGCGCCAGGGAAGCGGGCCTTCCTGATGCGCAACTGGATCACGATCCTCGCGCTGGCGGTATCGGCCTTGCGCATCTTCCGGGCTTTCCGCTTCCTGAGAGTGGCGCGCGCCGCGCGGGGGATGAGGCTCGTCAGCATCGTGGGCACGGCGAACCGCGGCATGAATGCGCTGCGCAGGAGCATGGGTCGGCGCGGTCTGGGCTACGTGCTTCTCCTTACGATCCTCGTCGTACTCTTGGGCGGGGCAGGCATGTTTGCGCTGGAACGGGGTTCGCAGGGCGCGGAGGGTCTCGACAGTTACGGCGAGGCGGCCTGGTGGACGGCCATGCTCATCATGACGCTCAGCACGGATTGCTGGCCGCAGACTGTCGAGGGGCGCATCCTGTGCGTGCTGCTGGCCGTCTACGGCTTCGCGGTGTTCGGCTATATCACGGCGAGCCTCGCCAGCTTTTTCATCGGCCAGGAAGCGCAGTCCGCGCGGACCGAGCTCGCCGGGCGGAGAGACATCGCGGCGCTGCGGAGCGAGGTCGCGCTGCTGAGGTCCGAATTGCAGTCGTGGCGCCCTCGGCCAAGCTCCAGCCAAGACAAATAAAAACAAAACTTAAGATATTTCTAGATATTTCATTCGTTATCAAAGAAAAAGCCAGCGTTCCCGGAACCAAGCGCGCAGCAAAGCAATCTTAGGAGGAATGCCGGGAGACGTATCGTCCGGCGTTTCGAACAGCGTTCGCCGTTGAAGTCCGAAGCAACCGAACCCAGCGCTAACGGAGAAGAGAGCGATGACTTATCTCGATGTCAGTCCGATGATGGTTGCCCTACGTCAATCTCCGGAGGAATTCGAACTCCGCAACAATTTCCTTTTCCATGCCCCAAGCAAGCACAGTTTCACATTCGACCAGACGGGCCATGTCAACATCCGCGCGGATTGCAACTGCTCCTTCCTTGCCGTGCGGCCCGAGCAGGAGCGCGAGCTGATGACGGCTTTTGAGGAGTGGCAGGCGCGGTACTGGCGGCCCATGCAGATCAACAAGGAATTCGCATCACATTTCCGTCCGCGATCGGCGTTCCGGCGGTTCCTGATCGATGTCACGGCGCGCTTCCATCGCCGTCTGCTGCGCCAGCCCGAGCACGCCCACTATCACGGCGAGGCGGTTGTTCCCGCCGAATAAGAGGCTCTGTCCCGGCTGAGTCCGACCCCGGCGCTCCCCTGCCCGGCGCCGGGCCAGACCTCCCACAAGCGTCCCTCCGCGCTGAGCATCCGGTCCAGCGCACGCGGTTTTCCCCGCCAAGTCTCCGGTTTTCGGTCTATACTGGCATAGCGCTTGCATAGTTTAGCAAGTGCATACTGCATACCGCATCCGCGCGAAACCGGGAGACGCCATGCCTAAGCTAGCCCTCCGCGATATCCGCAAATCTTTTCCGAGCCGGGATGGCCCTGTGCCCGTGCTGAACGGCCTCAACCTCGAAATCCGCGATCAGGATTTTCTCGGCATCATCGGACCGTCCGGCTGCGGCAAGACCACGATTTTCAACATCATCGCGGGCCTGCTCGAACCGGATTCCGGCTCCCTCGTCTTCGACGGCGAGACGGTGGCGAGCCTGCGCGGCCGCGTCGGCTACATGATGCAGAAGGATTTGCTGCTCCCGTGGCGCACCGTCTTGCAGAACGCCATGCTGGGCCTCGAAATCCGCGGCCAGAAGGGGTCGGAAGCCCGCGATCTCGCGCGCGAATATCTCAACACGTTCGGGCTGGGCGGGTTCGAGAATTCCTATCCCTGGCAGCTTTCGGGCGGCATGCGCCAGCGCGCGGCGCTCATTCGCACGCTCATCGTTAATCCCGATATCCTGCTGCTCGACGAGCCGTTCTCCGCGCTCGACTACCAGACGCGTCTCTATCTGGAGGGCGTGCTGCTGGAGGCCGTCGAGACCTTCAAGAAGACGGTCGTGCTCGTCACCCACGATATCGACGAGGTGGTTGCGCTGTCGAAGCGCGTCGTGGTGCTGAGCGGCAGGCCGACCAGCGTCAAGGCCGTCCACGACATCGAACTCGCCGAACGCTCCCCGACAGCCGCGCGCTCCGACCCGCACTTCGCGGACTATTTCCACACGCTCTGCTCCGAATTGGACATCCAGACGAGGAAAAAAGCGGCATGACGATTGCGACGGACAAGACGACCGCGCGCCCCGTCGCCCGGAAGAAGGCCACTCGTCTCAAGACCGACCGCAGGAGCCGGTGGGAGTCTCCGCTCGCCGTCGTCGCGGCGCAGCTTTCCATCGTCGCCATCTTCTTCGCGAGCTGGGAACTCGGTACGCAGACGGGCTATGTCGATGCCTTCCTGTTCGGCTCGCCATCCGGCATCGCGGAGCAGTTCTGGCGGCTGACGGTGGACGGTTCGATCTTCGTGCACACCGGCGTCACGGTCAGCGAGGCGCTCATCGGCTTCGGTGTGGATCGCGACGACGCCGGATTTCGACTTCAAGGACATCACGAGCGTCAAAGGCGAGACGGTCGTCACCGGCATGATGCCGACCACCTCCACCTCGCTTTTCATCAAGCTCATGAAGGAGAAGGGCCTCGACCCCGAGAAGGACGTGACGATGGTGCAGGTGCCGATCGGCTCGGAGATCGGCGCGTTCCTCGCCGGGCAGGGCAAGATCGCCGTGATGTACCAGCCCGGTCTCGAACAGGCGGCGATGAAGGGCATGAAGGTCGTGCTGGGCTTCCCCGAGGCTTATGGCCCTTACGCCTTCTCGTCGATCACGGTGCGCACCGATACGGATGAGGATACGGTGCAGCGTTTCGTGAACGGGATCGAGGCCGCACTCAAGCTGATGCAGAGCGACCCGGCGAAGGCCATCGAGATCGCGAAGAAGGAGTTTCCCTCGCTCGACCCCGCCGTGGTGGAGGCCGCGACGAAACGCATGATGGCGGAAGGCGTCTACCCCAAAAGCGTGGACATCACGCCGGAGGCGCTGACCGTCGGGCTCAACACGCAGATCGCGCTCGGCAACCTGAAGGCTCAGCCGGACTATAAGACGTTCGTCGGCAAGGCTTTCATCGAGAAGGCCATGAGCACGAACTAGCCCGCATCAGGGTCGGCAAGTTTTTGAATAAGCTCAAGCTCTTGTCGATAACTAACCAAAGCAACCCTTCGTTGTTGGTTGCGGCCCTTGAACTCGGCTATTTAGGTCACTGCTTTAGGGGCCGCACACCCCTGAGGCAGCCCTGGGGGAGTCCCGCTTCTGTTGCCCTGAACCGGTTGCCTCCCGGGGCTTCCACTTCATCCTTCCGCCGCCATGACCGCCCCCTCCGCGATGAGAGCGTCGATCTCGCTCGCCGAATAGCCGGCCTCCGCTAGCACCTCGCGCGTATGCTGCCCGAGCAGCGGAGCAGCGCGACCGATCCGGCATGGGGTTTCGTGGAATTTCACCGGCGCGCCGATAGTGTTGACCTCGCCCGCGACGGGGTGCTGAAGCGGCACGATCATCTCGCGCGCCAGCGCCTGCGGGTTGGCGTGCATCTCCGTTACCGACAGCACAGGCCCCGCGGGCACGCCCGCCTCCTCAAGTGCTGCGAGCCACTCCGCGGTCGCCCGCGTCTCGAACACCGGCGCGAGGGCCTCGACGAGCGCGGGCAGGTTGTTCACACGGTGCTCGTTGGTGGCGAAACGCGCATCCCCCGCAAGTTCGGGCCGCCCGACCACATCGAGCATCCGCGTCCAGTTGCGCTGGTTCGCTGCGCCCACATTAAGCCAGCCGTCCGCCGTCTTGAACGCCTGATAGGGCGCGTTCAGCGGGTGGGCCGACCCCATCGGCGGCGGCGCGCGGCCGGTGGCGAACGCGATGGCCGACTGCCAGTAGGTGAGGGTGATGCCCGCCTCGAACAGGGACGTCTCGACCTTCTGGCCTCGTCCCGTCCGAAACTTATGCGCATAGGCCGCGCACACGCCCATGGCCGCGAGAATGCCCGCCACGATGTCGGAGACGGGCGCGCCGACTTTGACCGGCGGGCGGCCAGGTCCCTCGCCCGTGCTTGCCATCAGCCCCGACATGCCCTGCGCGATGAGGTCGAATCCGCCGCGATCCGCGTAAGGCCCGGTGCGGCCAAACCCCGAGATTTCGCACCAGATCAGCCCCGGATTGTGCCGGCGCAGATCCTCATAGCCGAGGCCCAGCGCTTCCAGCGTGCCGTTGCGGAAATTCTCGATGACCACATCCGCATCCGCCACGAGGCGCAGCAGCACGGCCTTGCCCGCCTCGCGCTTGAGGTCGATCACCATGCCCCGCTTGTTGCGGTTCATCATCATGAAGGCGGCCGCCTCGCCCGCGATGTCGGGCGGCAGAAAGCGCCGCGTGTCATCGCCTTCCGGCTTCTCCACCTTGATCACATCGGCGCCCATATCGGCGAGCATCAGCCCGCAGGTCGGCCCCGACATGATGTGCGCAAGCTCGATGACGCGCATTCCAGCCAAGGGGCCATGGGTCCGTTCGGCCATGCGGTCAGCGTCCTTTCCAATCGGGCTTGCGCTTTTGCAGGAAGGCGTCGAGCCCCTCGCGGAAGTCGGCGCTGCCATAGCACAGCGCGATGAGGTCGTCATCGCGGGCGTCACCCATCCGGATGCGGCGCAGCGCCTCCTTTGTCGCGCGGATGGTGAGCGGCGCGAGCCCGGCGGCCGTCTCCGCGAGGCTGCGTGCGCGGGCCATCATCGCGGCGTGGCCGTCCAGCACCTCGGAGACGAGGCCCGCCGCCTTCGCTTCGTCGGCGCCGATGAGCCGCGCGGTCAGGATCATGTCCATCACGCGCCCCGCGCCGATCATGGCCGCCATGCGCTTCAGGTTTGCCGCCGACAGGCAGTTGCCGAGCGTCCGCGCGATGGGGAAGCCGAATTGCGCATCCCGCGTCGCGATGCGCAGGTCGCAGGCGACCGCGATGGCCGCGCCGCCGCCCGTGCAGGCCCCCGCGACGGCCGCGATCGTCGGCACGGGGCAGGTTTCGATCGCCGTGAAGACCGCCTCCATGCGCTCCTCATAGTCGAGGCCCCGCTCCGCGCCCCTGAAATCGCGGAAGAGGGCGATGTCGGTGCCTGCCGCGAAGGCGCGCTCGCCGGCGCCCGTCACGATGAGCGCCTTGACCTCCCCGCGCGGACCCGGATCGGAACAGATGCGCCGCACCTCGTCATACATCTCGAAGGTCAGCGCATTGCGGGCTTCCGGACGGTTCAGCGTGATGACGCCGATGCCGTCTTCCACCCGGTAAAGGACGTGTTCGCTCATGGCGCGCGCCTAATGGGCCATGAACACGGGCACGGTCATGTTCCGCAGCACCTGCCGGGTGACGCCCCCGAGCAGGTCCTCCCGCAGGCGCGGATGCCCGTAGGCGCCCATGACGAGGAAGTCCGGATTGTTCTCCGCGCAGAATTTCAGGATCGTCGCGGCGATGCCGTCGCGCTCGGCGGGCAGCACGACCTGGCGGGCGTCCACGCCATGCCGCTTCAGGTGGCGGACGAGATCGAGGGCGGGATGCTGCGGCGGCCGCGCGCCATCGCCGGCGACGGTGAGGATATCGAGCCGGTCGTGCTTTTCGAGGATCTGCATGGCATCGGTGAGCGCGCGCGCCGCCCGGTTGCCGCCATCCCACGCCACGACGCTGTACCGGCTGAACGGGCGCACCTTGTAGCCGTTCGGCACGATGAGCAGCGGCTTGCCCGACATGACCACCAGATCCTCGGCGCGCACCCGGCGCTTGCGCTCCGGCTCCGTCGAATACTGGCCGATGATGAGGATGTCGAAATAGCGGGAAAAGCGCGCCAGCAGCTCGTTGGGCTGACCATCCTCCGTCACCCAGGCGATCTCGCCGGAAAACCCGCCCGCAGCGACCTCCGCCATGAACTGGCGCTCAAGGTCGTGGACCGCCTTGCGGTGAGCCTCTTCCAGCGAGGCGAGCACGTCCGGCCCGATCCAGCGCTGGACCAGCCCCTCGAAGGCGGGCGGCGTGCCGATATGCAGCCCGGTGAGGGCCGCCGCGTGCTGCGTTGCGAGCTGCATCGCAAGCTGTAGCGCCGCGCTGGAATTGTCGCTGCCGTTATAGGCCACGACCAGGTCCTTGATCGCCATGCTTCCTCCCCTCTGTGCATCCCGGACGTTCGACTGGACTTCGCGACAGGCAAAGCTCATTCGTTAGAAGAACTTACTGGTCCCTTTAGTCGAACTTAAGCCGAAAAACGATGATTATCGAATGGTTGACAACGAAGCCGTGTGAAACCAAGATAACGCTTGGGTGAAACGCTTCACAATACGTAAAAAACGGTCGGGACCGCCTCTCAGAAACGAAAAGCGTCCTGAAAGCCGCAGCAACTCATGGAGATCGACCGCCGTGGAATTGCAAAATTCCGCTGCGGTTTATCGTGAGTAAAAACAAGAACGTAGTTAAGGAGGAAGACGTTGATGGCAAAAAGCCGGCGAAGCATCCTTGGGGCAGGTCTCGCCTTCGCGGTCCTGACGCTTGCATCGGGAGCGCCGGAGCGCGCTCTCGCGGAGTGGAAACCGCAGAAGCCGATCGAATTCATCGTGCCGGCAGGCACCGGAGGCGGCGCGGATCAGATGGCCCGGATGATCCAGGGCATCGTGCAGAAGCATAGTCTGTCGGAACAGCCTATCGTCGTCATCAACAAGTCGGGCGGCGCGGGCGCGGAAGGCTTCCTCGATGTCAAGGGCTCGGCCGGCAATCCGCACAAGATTATCATCACCCTCTCGAACCTGTTCACCACGCCGCTGGCGACGAAAGTTCCCTTCAACTGGAAGGACCTGACACCCGTCGCGATGCTCGCGCTCGACAATTTCATCCTGTGGGTCAATGCGAAATCCCCGTATCAGGACGCGGCGAGCTATATCAAGGCGGTGAAGGATGGCGGCCCCGGCAAGTACAGCATGGGTGGAACCGGCTCGAAGCAGGAAGACCAGATCATCACGGCGGCCATCGAGCAGTCGGCAGGCGTCAAGATGACCTACATTCCCTTCAAGGGCGGTGGAGAAGTCGCCTCGCAGCTCGTGGGCGGCCATGTCCAGTCGACCGTCAACAACCCGATCGAGGCCGTGTCGCAATGGCAGGCAGGCAATCTGCGCGCGCTGTGCGTGTTCGCCGCCGAGCCGCTCTCGGTCGAAGCGTGGAGCAAAATTCCGCCCTGCAAGAGCGCCGGTCTTGACGTGGAATATCAGATGCTGCGCGGCATTTTCATGCCTCCTGGCGTAACCCAGGATCAGGTGAATTACTACATCGGTCTGTTCAAGAAGATCGCCGAGACGCCGGACTGGAAAGAGTTCATGTCCAAGGGCGCCTTCAGCGACCGCATGATGACGGGCGACGACTATAAGGCGTGGCTCGCAAAGGCGGAGGAAACTCACAAGACGCTGATGACCAACGCAGGCTTCCTCGCGAACTGACCGAACGCGCGACCGGGACGGCCGTATTCAATCCCGGCCGGTCGCGCAGCCTTTTGCAACCTGGGCCGATGCGTATCTGGGCATGAGCGACCTCAACGAAGACAAGACGGTCTCCAACCGAACCATGGAACTCATCGTGGCCGCGCTGTTCATGATCGCGGCTTCCGTTGTGATGTATGACAGCCTGAGGATCGGCGCCGGGTGGAGCCCGTCCGGTCCGCAATCGGGGTTCTTCCCGTTCTACATCGGGCTGATCATGTTCATCGCGAGCTTCGTCACCTTCGTGGCGCAATTCGCGTCCCGCATCGCGGCGCAGACGAACTTCGTGGAGCGCTCGCGGCTCTGGCAGGTCTTGCAGGTTCTGCTGCCGACGCTCGCCTTCGTGCTTCTGATCGACGTGCTCGGCCTCTATCTCGCGGCGGCGATCTACCTGATCTTCTTCATGTCCTTCATCGGGCGCTATCTGCTTTACTACTCCGTGCCGGCAGGGGTGGGAACGTCGGTTCTCCTCTTCCTGCTCTTTGAGAAAGCCTTCCTGATCCCCCTGCCGAAGGGGCCTCTGGAAGCCGCGCTCGGATATTAGCCACGTGGCGCGCGCGATTTTCTCCGTATCCCTTAGGCCGAGAGGGCGTTCCTCATGGAAGCGTTGACGTCGCTGATCTACGGCTTCGGCGTCCTCGCCGATCCGGCCAACATCTTCTACATGATCCTCGGGGTCAGCCTCGGTCTTCTCATCGGCGTGCTGCCGGGTCTCGGGGGCGCGAACGGCGTGGCGATCCTGCTTCCGCTGACGTTCTCCATGTCCCCGACGACCGCCATCATCATGCTCGCCAGCATCTACTGGGGGGCGCTGTTCGGCGGCGCGATCACCTCCATTCTCTTCAACATCCCCGGCGAGCCATGGTCCGTCGCGACCACCTTCGACGGCCATCCCATGGCGCAGAAGGGCGAGGCGGACGTGGCGCTCACAGCGGCCTTCACCTCGTCCTTCATCGGCGCGCTGTTCGCCGTCGTCGTGCTCACCTTCCTCGCGCCGATCATCGCGGGTTTCGCGCTGAAATTCGGGCCTGCGGAGTTCTTCGCGGTGCAGCTTCTCACCTTTTGCAGCTTCGTCGGCATGAGCGGCGCGGCGCCGTTCAAGGTCATCTCGTCGATGATGCTGGGCTTCGCGCTCGCCGCCGTCGGCCTCGATATCGTGACCGGCGAATTGCGCCTCACCTTCGGCTCGCTCGAATTGATGCGCGGGTTCGACTTCCTCATCGCCGTGATCGGCCTGTTCGGGGTGGGCGAAATCCTGCTCACGATGGAGGAGGGCCTCGCCTTCCGCGGCAAGAGCGCGAAAATCACCTTCGGGAGCATGATGCGCACCTGGGCGAGGCTGCCCGGCATGTGGTTCACGCTTCTGCGCAGCTCCATCGTCGGATGCTGGATGGGCATCACGCCGGGCGGGGCGACGCCGGCCTCCTTCATGAGCTACGGCCTTGCGCGCCGCTTCTCCCGCAACCGTAATAAATTCGGCCAGGGCGAGATGGAAGGCGTGGTCGCGCCGGAGACGGCGGCTCATGCCGCGGGCACGAGCGCGCTTCTGCCCATGCTGACGCTCGGCATCCCCGGCTCGCCGACCGCCGCCGTGCTCCTCGGCGGCCTGCTGATCTGGGGTCTTCAGCCCGGCCCGATGCTCTTCATCGAGCAGAAGGATTTCGTCTGGGGCCTGATCGCGAGCATGTATGTGAGCAACGTGGCGGGCTTCCTGATCGTTCTGACGACCGTCCCCCTGTTCGCGGCCATCCTGCGCGTGCCGTTCACGATCATCGCGCCGATCATCCTCGTCTTCTGCGCGATCGGCGCCTATACGGTGAACAACGCGGTCGGGGATGTCCTGCTCATGCTCGTCTTCGGCGTCATCGGCTACGTCTTCAAGAAGCTCGATTATCCGATGGCGCCCATGGTGCTCGCGCTCGTGCTCGGCGACATGGCGGAAACCTCCTTCCGGCAGGCGATGCTCCTGTCTCAGGGCAGCCTTTCGATCTTCTTCTCGAACTGGCTCGTGGGGACGCTCGTCATGCTCGCGCTGACGCTCTTGTTCTGGCCGGCGATATCGTATGTGCTGGATGCGCTCCGGTCGGGCGGCGCGCGGCGCAAGCCTGCCGAATAGGCAACGCGGTCACTCACGGTCTAGGTTGAAGCAGGGCAGGGCGAATGAACAGCATCTTCGAGATTTTGAACGCGGGCGATCCGGCGCGGCCCGCCATCGGCGCACCCGGCGCGGCATCCATGACTTACGGCGATCTGCGCGCAATCGCGGAGGGTACCCGCACCGCGCTGCGCGCCATGGGGGTCGGGCCGAAAGACCGCGTCGCCATCGTGCTCCCGAACGGGCCGCTGATGGCGTCGTCCTTTCTCGTGACCGCCTGCGCCGCCTCGACCGCGCCGCTCAACCCCGCCTATCGCCGCGATGAATTCGAGTTCTATCTCGGTGACCTCAGGCCGAAGCTTCTCCTTCTTGCAAAGGGCGATGAGACGCCCGCCCGCGCGGCCGCCGGGGCGCTGGGCATCGCGGTCGCCGAGATCGAGGCGCCCGAGGGTGCGCCCGCCGGCGTTTTCGCTTTCGCAGGAGAGGTCAGCGCCGGCTCCCCGGTGCCGGACGGCGGCCCCACTACGGCGAATGACGAGGCGCTCGTGCTGCACACCTCCGGCACCACCTCGCGGCCGAAAGTCGTGCCGCTGACGAACGCCAATCTCGCCGCCTCGGCGCGCCACATCCGCGATACGCTGCACCTGACGGCGGACGATGTCGGCCTCAACATCATGCCGCTCTTCCATATCCACGGGCTGATCGCCTCCCTCCTGAGTTCCATGGCGGCAGGCGCGCATGTCGTTTGCACGCCGGGCTTTAATGCGCTCAAGATTTTCTCTTGGTTCGCCGAGGTCAACCCGACCTGGTATACGGCGGTGCCCACGATGCATCAGGCCATTCTCGGGCGCGCGGACCGCAACCGCGACATCATCGACAGGATGCGCCTCAGGTTCGTCCGCTCGTCGTCGTCGTCGCTGCCGCCGCCGGTGATGGCCGAGCTCGAAAGAACCTTCGGCGCGCCCGTCATCGAAGCCTATGGCATGACGGAAGCCTCGCACCAGATGGCCTCCAACAGGCTGCCCCCGGGCAAGCGCAAGGCGGGCACCGTGGGGGCGCCCGCCGGACCGGAGATCGCGATCATGGACGAGGCCGGCATCATCCTGCCCCCCGGCGCTGAGGGCGAGGTCGTCATCCGCGGCCCGAACGTCTTCAGCGGATATGAGAACAACCCGGGCGCCAACGCATCCGCCTTCGCGAACGGCTGGTTCCGCACAGGCGACCAGGGCATGTTCGATGAGGACGGCCACCTGACCATCACCGGGCGGCTGAAGGAGATCATCAATCGCGGGGGCGAGAAGGTCGCGCCGCGCGAGGTGGACGACATCATCCAGTCGCACCCCGCGGTCGCGCAGGTGGTGACGTTCGCCATGCCGCACGACAAGCTCGGCGAAGAGGTGGCGGCGGTCGTCGTGCTCAGGGAAGGACAGTCCGCCACGGAGCACGAAATCCGCGAATTCGCCTCGCGCTACCTCGCCGACTTCAAGGTGCCCCGCAAAATCCTGTTCCGCGACGAAATTCCGAAGGGTGCGACCGGCAAGCTGCAACGAATCGGGCTCGCCGAAAAGCTGGGGCTTGGCGCATGACGAAACTCTGCATTTTCGGCGCAGGCGCGATCGGCGGCTATATGGGCGCGATGATGGCGCGCGCGGGTCAGGATGTGTCGCTCGTGGCGCGCGGACCCCACCTGGAGTCGATCAAGCGCGACGGCCTGCGCCTGCGCATGGGCGGAGAGGAAATCGTCACCCGTCCGCGTGCGACGCACGACCCGGCCGAGCTCGGGGTTCAGGATTACGTCATCATCACGCTGAAGGCGCACTCGATCTCCGGCGTAGCCGATGCGATGCAGCCGCTGCTCGGCCCGGAGACGGGCGTTGTGTTCGGTGTCAATGGCGTGCCGTGGTGGTATTTTTACGGGCTGCCCGGCCCATATGAAAACCGGCGTCTCGAATCGGTCGATCCCGGCAACCGCGTCTGGGAGGCCATCGGTCCGCAGCGCGCCATCGGTTGCGTGGTCTATCCGGCGGCGGAAGTCGTGGAGCCGGGCGTCGTCGAGCATGTGGAGGGCGACCGTTTCTCGCTCGGCGAACCCACGGGCGAGAAATCCGAGCGGGTCCGGCGCTTGAGCGAAATCCTCATCAAGTCCGGCCTTAAGGCTCCCGTGCGCGACAAGCTGCGCGACGAGATCTGGATCAAGCTCTGGGGCAATTGCTCTCTGAACCCGGTCAGCGCGCTCACCGGCGCGACGCTCGAACAGATGGTGCGCGACGCGGACGTGCGCCGCCTTCTGCGCGACATCATGCTGGAGGCACAGGCCGTCGCCGAGCGGCTGGGTGTGCGTTTTCCGATCGACGTGGAAAAACGGCTCGCGGGCGCCGAAGCGGTTGGCGCGCACAAGACCTCGATGCTCCAGGATCTGGAGCGGGGCCGCCCGATGGAAATCGACGCGCTCGTCACAGCGGTTCAGGAACTCGGTCAGTTGACCGGCACCCCAACGCCCGTGCTCGACACGGTGCTCGGCCTCGTGAAGTTGAAGGCGCGGCTTGCCGGCTGCTACGGCTGAGCGCGCCGCGCTTCTGCTTTCCCCGCCGGGATCGTCCGTTTGAGGAGCACGCCGCCTCTTGTCAGGCTTCCGCTTGATACAGTTCGGCAAAACTCGCGGCAAATCCGCAACGCCTCATTTCAAAACCGCAAAGCGCTGCCCTGAATGCGCTTCTTGCCTCTTTCTTACCCACGACTCGCTGGATAGGATCAGCTTTGGTCGACAGATAGAGGGCAGCCAGCAAAACCACGTGCGGCGTTGGTTGGCTTGCCAGAGATGAACCGGCAGGGGTCGCTCGTGACATTCAATCCGGGAATGGATAAGCGTCGCGTCATGAAACGCGTGACGGTTACGACGCTTGCCGCGTGCCTCACCGTCTGGGGCTGGGCGGGTGCCGCGAAGTCCGAAACCCTGAAGGATGCGCTCACAGCCGCCTATCTCTACAACCCGACGCTGAAGGCCGCGCGCGCGCAACTGCGCGCCATCGACGAGAACGTGCCGCGCGCGAAATCCGGACTGCGGCCGCGCATCACCGGTACGGGGCAGGCCGGTTTCCGCGACTCGGTTGTGCGCCAGCGCGCGGGTGGGGCTGGCGGCGGCGACGCTGGCTTTCTCGCGACTTATAACAACAATCCCACTGGAATTCCGGGGCCAACTCCTGACGGTGCAATTCCTCTGGGCGCTTTAGGCGCTGACGGGCGCGGCGGCCGCAGCGGCAGCCGCTCATGGCCGCGCTCGGTCGGCATCCAGATCGACCAGACGGTGTTCGATGGATTCCAGACCTTCAACGCCGTTGGGAGCGCCGAGGCGCTCGTCGAAGCCGGCCGCGAAGACCTCCGCTCGACCGAGCAGCAGATCCTCCTCGACGCGACGACCGCCTACATGGACGTCGTGCGCGATCAGGCCATTGTCGAACTGCGCGAAAACAACGTCACGGTCCTGTCCGAACAGCTCCGCGCGACGGAAGACCGCTTCAAGGTCGGCGAGGTGACGCGCATCGACGTGGCGCAGGCACG
>CAZNAH010000008.1:30367-33259 GCA_964570735.1 uncultured Hyphomicrobiaceae bacterium
GGAACTGAGCGCCGCGCGAGCCGCGCTCCAGGCGAGCCGTGCGAACTTCCAGCGGCTGATCGGTCATCCGCCGTCCAATCTTCGCGCGCCGGGCCCCGCCGACAAGCTCATTCCGCCCACGATCGAGAAGGCGCTCGAACTCGGCGAGGCGATGAACCCGCAGATCCTCGCGGCCATCTTCCGCGAGCGCTCCGCGAAGCACGACATCGAGCAGATCAAGGGCGAGCTTCTGCCGCAGCTGACCGTGCAGGGCAGCTACACGAAGAGCTACGACACGTCCGGCTCCGTCATCGAGTCCGATGAGGCCCAGGTGCTCGCCAATCTGACCGTGCCGATCTACCAGGCCGGCGAGGTATCCGCGCGCATCCGGCAGGCGCAGGAGACGCGCTCGCAGCGCCTCCAGCAGATCGACGAAGCGCGCGTGCAGATCCGCTCGAACGTGGTTTCAGCCTGGGGTGAACTCTTGTCAACCCGCGCGCAGATCGTCTCGGACCAGGCGGCCGTCGAAGCCTCGCGCATCGCGCTCGAAGGCGTCCGCGAGGAGGAGCGCGTGGGGCAGCGCACCGTGCTCGACGTCCTCGACGCGGAGCAGGAATTCCTGAATACGCAGGTCGCGCTGGTCACGTCCCGCCGCAACCTCGTCGTGGCCTCCTATCAGCTTTTGACCGCGATCGGCCGGCTCAGCGCATATGACATCGCGCTCCAGACCGAGCTTTACGACCCGGCCGCGCATTATAGCCGCGTCGTCGATAAGTGGTATGGCTGGGACGTTTCCGTGGAGAGCGCGGAAGACCCGGACGTTGCTCCGGTGCTCGATCCTGGCCGCCTGCCCGGCCAGCCGAGGGAGCTTGGCCCGGCCTATGTTCAGGGACGGAAAGCCTGGCTTCCATCTCTGGGCTGCGACGCCAACGGGGTCAAAACCTGCGAGTGAGCGACCGGGGGTTTGCTCAGCCGGCTCCGGATGCCAATATTTGCACTTGCTTCGCCGGGCGCTGTCGCAATAACACAACAGTCGGCGCGCGGCATTCTGGCGATGGCAAACAAACCGAGCCCTGGCGCGTTCTGCGTTCAGCCAGCAGACACAACGGGATTGCACGACGATGACTCGAGCGGACCAGGCTTCCGAGCCTTCGATGGAGGACATTCTGGCGTCGATCCGGCGTATCATCGCGGACGAGGAACCGGGCGATGCGGCGAAAGCGGCGCGCTCGCCTTCTGCGGAGCAGGACGAAATGCCGGAGGCACGCCCTCCGCGCAGTGCTATGTCCGGCTCGATCCAGCGTCCCGCGCCAGCCGCCAGCCGTGACACGCCTCAACCCGCCCCGCGCGGCTTTTCCTCCGCCCGCCTGCATGAGCCTGCGCTCGGCGCGACGCATGCGGCGCCCCCGCAGCGCCACGCTCCGATGCAATCTGACAGATCACGGGAACTCGGGGAGGCCGAATCCGGCCATCTCGGCACGCGCGGTTCCGCGCCCGCCCCGTCCGAGGACGAAGTTTTTGAACTGACCGATGAACTCATATTCGAGCAGGTCTCCGACGCACACCCCTCCCAAGCCGAAGCGGAGTTGAGCGCGCCCGAGCCTCGCGAGGAGGCTTCGGCCGCCCATCCGGCGCCTGAGGTAAAGACTGAGCAGCCGACGCCCTTCCGGCCCTCGCAAGCCCCTGCTGCGCCTCCTATTCCGTTCGCTTTGGACGGAGCGGCATCGAATGCGGGATCTTCCGCGCCGCCGCCGTCGAGCAGTTCCAGTCCGATCCGGAACGCGATGCCCGGCGCGCCCAAGGCTGACGATGCCGGCGCTCCCCGGCGGGCCGCCGCCGTCCGCTCGCTCTGGTCGCGGCGGGAACTTCCGGGGAGCGGCCCCGCGACCGCGCCATCTCCCTCGCGGCCCGAGCCTTCGTCCCCCGCGCTTGCACCGAACAGAGCTTCCGCCGCGCGCTGGACGGGCGATTTCCAGGCTCCCGTTTCCGACGAGGGGCCGCGGTCCTTTTTCGAGGAGCCGGAAACACCGCCCATCGGCCGCGGGAAGGAGGCCGAGCCGCCGGTATCTCCCCCCATGCCAAACCCTGCGGCGGAGTTCGAGGCGGCGATCGGCCAACTCGCCAAAAATGCCGTCACGGCCCTCAACGACGAGGAATTGAGCGAAGCGCGGCGTGTCGATTTCGCGATGCTCGACGAAACCCGAAAGGCGCCCGTGGCGCAATCCTTCGCCCAGGCTGTCGATTGGGCGTCCCGCGCGGGGCGCGACAAGCCCGCGGATTTGCAAGCGGCGCCCGCAGAGCCGCCAGCCGCGCCAACGCTAGCGCCAGCGGCTTCGGCTCAGCCCCTGCCACTCCCCGCCCAATGGGGTCAGCAAGGCGAGGACGCTCCGCCGGAGGTCGCCGATCTTGACGATCCGGCGGAAACCCGTGTCCATGCCGCCTCAACCGTGCCGGTTCCCGCGCCGCCCTTCCGCGCGGAGCAGGAGGTGCCCGGTTCCAGTCCTCCCGACACGGCGAAAACGGTTGCCGCGCCGCCGTCGGTCGCCCGCGCCGAGCGGGTCGGCGAAAGCGCGCTGACGCACCCCCCCTCTTCGGGCGCGCCGACGCTGGAGGAGAGCGTGCGCGCCATGCTGCGACCGCTCCTGAACGACTGGCTCGATGCGAACATGCCGCGTATCCTGGAAGAGGCGATCCGCCAGGAGATCAAGGCGCGCGGACTGCCCTGGGATAAAGTGAATAAGCCCTGACCCTTGCACCGGACGGGTTGCGGTGCGTCGCTCTCTTCCCTTAGGAAAAAGCGATTGAACCCCGGTTGCGCGACGATGCTTGAGAAAACCTATAATCACGCGGACATCGAGGCGCGTATCGCCGCTCTGTGGAGCGATGAAGAGCGTCGTGTAGGGAAAGAGTGTA
>CAZNAH010000009.1:0-3715 GCA_964570735.1 uncultured Hyphomicrobiaceae bacterium
CGGCTCAGACTTTCCAGCCGCTCGACATCCTGCTCCATCTTCCGGATCGTAAACGCGCGATAAAACGCATCGACTTCCAGCTCACGGCCGAGCGAGGCGATCTCCATGACCGGCCCCGCATAGATGACCTTGACAGGCGGCCACGCCGCGTTGCGGGCAGCGGTCACGAGTTGCCACTCGGAATCGACCTGAAGCCGCTGAAGATCGACATCGGCGGACAGACGCACCCGCTCGCCCTTGCCTCGAAAAACGGCATTGGGAATGCTGAGCGTGCCGCCACCCAAGGAGAGCGACGCCCTCAGGGGACGAAAGCGGAAGCTGCCCGCCTCCAGAGCCCGGGCCAAAATCGCTTCCACCGCGAAGCGCTCTAGGGGTTGAGACAGGTCGAGCGCCGTCGCCGCGGCCTTCTCGATAGCTGACGGCACGAGGCGGTTGAGGGTTCCCGATGTCAGGCTGATCCGGCCCCGCCCGGAGAGAACCGACACGAGTCCTCGCGGGCTCAAGCCCTCGCCAGAAAACGAGAGCGTCGCGGACGCGCGCGCTGCGATCAATGGAACCTGATCAGCCTGGGCAAATGAGGCGAGCCTCAGGCTGCCGATACTTGCTTTCCCGTCGACCGCGATCCTGCCTTGCTTGAGCGAAAGGTTTCCGGATGCGCGTAGCTTGCCTCCCAGCAAATCTCCGCGGAATCCGCGAAGTTCGATCCGGCCCTCGGCCAACCGGGCCGAGACCGTCGCGTCTTGCGCAATCAGGGCTTCGTGAAGGTCCATCCGGTTGGCGTCAAGCTCGATGGTCCCTTTCAGGGCTTTCAGCGCGGCAGGGCGGAAGGGCTTATCGGACCAGAAGAACGCGGCATCGGCGTCTTGGGAACCGCCGTTTCGATCGAGCAGCAGCGCGAGCACCGCCGCGACATTCAGTGTCTCGGCCTTGAGCTTTGCGTCAATCAGCGGAATGTTGCCCGACCGGTCGAGCATGACAGCCCCGGAAAGTTTGTTTTCAGGGGTCGTCAAGGAGAGCCCTGATAGGCTCCATGCGCCACTTTTCAGTGATAGTCCCGCCTTCGCTTCGATGAGACGGCCCGCACCAGGGACAGCCTCCAGGAGGGCTGCCTTGGGGAGGTACTTATCGGCATCGACGAAGCGCACTTGCCCCTTGCCCTCGAAAGCCGCCGGTTCGCCGGATTTGATGGTCATCAGCCCCTGAACATCCGCGGACAACGGTTCCGTCTTGATGCCCAGGGTTGCGCCCAAGCGGTCGAGCGGACCGTCAAGCTTCAGCGTGAGCCGGCCGGGAGCCAACCCCTTTGACGGAAGCGACGAATAGCCGGCGAGTGTCAGGATCTGCCCGATCAGCGCCTCTCCGTCGAGCGCGGTCACGTCGGCATCGAGCGAGAGGCTCGGTTTGGGCTGAGCGCGCTCCGCGCGCGCCTGCCGGTTCAGCGCACCCGTCGCCTGGAGCTTACTGCCTCCCAAAGAGCCGACGGCACTGAACGTCGCTTTCTCGCCTGCGTCCTGCGCCGCGATCTGGAGATTGAGGCGAGCCGGGGCAAGCGCCTCAAGCCCCGCTGCGGAATTTTCGGCAAGGTTCACGCCAGCATAAGTCAGCGCCCGGCGCACGGCGGCGGGCGTCCTCGCCTCCAACAGGCTCCGCATCTGACCTTCGAGCGCGCCGGAACCGAACTTGAACCGCCCCTTGGCGTTCACGATCAACTCGTCGCTCGTCTCGAAATCCAGAGAGTGGATATCGACCAGCCCGGCCTCCAAACGCATCCGCGCGAGCAGCTTTCGGGCCTGAAACGAGCGAAAATCGACCTGAGCGATATCGACATCGAGGTCGACCTCGCCCAAGTCCGTCAGCCATGCAAATGACGATGCTTGTTGAGCGTGCTGCTGTTCGCGACTAGCGGGCTCGCTGAACATCGAGGCCAGCCCGATTTCGCCTGCGAACGGCAGATCGTCGAGACCGCTCAGATCGAGCCGGTCGCTGACGAAGCGCAGCGAGAGCTTGCCGTTCTCCGCCGTGTCGTAGTGCAAGCTGCCCTGAAACGGGGCCTCCCCGATCTTTCCCGTCACCCCTTCCAGGGAAACGAGCGTCCTGTCGAGAACAACCGCCCCCTTCAGCGAAAATTTCTGAGCCAGCCTCGTATCGATCCCCGCGCTGCCGGGATAAAGCCATTTGACGAAGCGGCTGAAATTTCCGCCGTTTAGGTCAAGAATCCCTGAGAGTTTGGCGTCGTCGCCAGACACCGTGCCCGCTAGTATGAACTGTGTGTCACCGGGCAGCCGTGCAGACACGTTTTCAGCGAGCCATCGCCCTTCGACTCGGCTCATGACGGCGCTGGCCTGCTCGACGATCTCTTCACCCGTGATGATCTGATCGAAAGCGAGCCTGGCGCGAACCCGCATCGCGGGGCCTGCCGTCAGCATCTGCCCTAGCGAGCCGAGACTTATGGCCGCAGTCGTCTTGGTTTCCTCGTTCCGTGCGGCCGAGAGTGCTTTCCAGTTCAGAACCTTGCCAGTGACGACAGCTTCCGCCTGAGCGCGTTCGAAGTCGATGCTGATGCTGCCGTTGAGGACTTGCGGGGCGGTATTGACATCGAGCGTAAGGCTTGCCTCGGAGAATGACAGCGCCGACGGATCGGCGGCCACGGTTCCCGCAAACTGAAGATCGGTGACCCGTTCTCCGCCCTCTCCTTCGAGCATGACGGCGGTGGTTCCGCGCACCGTGCCCGCAATTTTCGGAGTTCCCGTCTCCAGGCTGAGGGTGCCGTCAAACTGACCCGTTGCGCCGGATACGCTCTCCTTGGCGGTCGCCCTGAGGAGCAGCCCTTGTCCCGCCGATTGTGTCGCGATGGCATTGAGGTCGATCCGTTCGCCGCCGACCACGAAGCGCCCTGCGAACCGATAGCTCCCCGCCGAGCCGTCAGCCTGAACGGCGCCTTCCAGGCCATCTATTACGAGCGGGCTGCTACCGGCAGATGAGTAAGTGATCCGCCCCTCGACGATTTTCAGCTCGTTGAACGCGAGCGACTGCGGCCCGATCCCCGGAAGCGAAGGCTGGAATTTCAGTTTGGACCAGTTCCCCCGGCCCTGCTCATCGGTGCTGAGACGGACGACCGGGCGCGACACTTCGATGTGCTTGGCCGTGATAGACCCGCCGAACAGCGCCGCGAAGGAGATCGAGGCGTCGATCGCATCGGCCTGGATCAACGGCGTTTCCGGGCGGTCGTCCAGGATCGCGATGCGGCTGGCGCGGATGCGCATCTCCGGCAGCAGCGTGACCGCCACCGGACCGTCGATCCGCACAGGCCGTCCGAGCGCATCGGCGGCATAGTTTTCGATTTGAGGAACAAAGCGGTTCCAGTCGATGAAAAGCGGGGCTGCGAACGCGCCCGCCATGGCCAACACGATGAGCGTTGCCAGTGATGCGATGAACGATCCCACCTGAACCCTCGCTTGCGCCAGTCGCGGCGAACGCTTTTCGATGCGCGATACTGTGCGAAGCAGCACCGCCCTTCCGTTGTTTCGCCGCAACCCGTGCTATATCTGATGCATGGGAATGAGTCGCGGACAAAGTGTACAAAGGCTGAACGATCTGCCGGCGCGAGCAGCAGCGCGTAGCCCGTTGGATGTACCTTATCTTATCGGCCTTAATGCGGAACAGCGCGCTGCCGTCGAGCACGTCGATGGTCCGCTTCTCGTGCTTGCGGGCGCCG
>CAZNAH010000009.1:3735-6463 GCA_964570735.1 uncultured Hyphomicrobiaceae bacterium
ATCCCGGATCGCGCATCTGCTCTGGACGCGACGCGCCCGGCCTCAGGACATATTGGCGGTCACCTTCACCAACAAAGCGGCGCGCGAGATGAAAGAGCGCGTCGGCCATCTCGTCGGCGGCGTTGTCGAAGGGATGCCGTGGCTGGGCACGTTTCACTCGATCGGCGTGCGGATGCTGCGGCGTCATGCCGAACTCGTCGGGCTGCATCAGAACTTCACCATTCTCGACACGGACGACCAGATCCGCCTGCTGAAGCAGATCATTCAGTCTGAACGTCTCGATGAGAAGCGCTGGCCCGCGCGGCAGCTCGCAGGGCTCATCGACGGCTGGAAGAACAAGGGGCTCACCCCGGACAAGGTGCCCGCAGGCGAGGCTTTCGCCTTTTCAAATGGCCGCGGGGCGGAGTTCTATGCTGCCTACCAGAAGCGGCTGAAAGAGTTGAACGCCACGGATTTCGGCGACCTTCTCCTGGAATGTCTGCGGCTCTTTCAGGAAAACCCGGACATCCTGAAACAATATCACCGCCGTTTCGCCTATATCATGGTCGATGAGTATCAGGATACGAACGTCGCGCAATATCTCTGGCTTCGCCTTCTCGCTCAGGGCAACCGGAACATCTGCTGCGTGGGCGACGACGACCAGTCCATCTATGGCTGGCGCGGCGCAGAAGTTGACAATATCCTGCGCTTTGAAACGGATTTCCCCGGCGCGCGCGTCATCCGGCTTGAGAACAACTATCGCTCGACGGGGCATATCCTCGGCGCGGCATCCGGCCTGATCGCGAACAATCTGGGCCGGCTCGGCAAGACGCTCCGCACCGGGGCGGGTTCTGGCGAGAAGATTTCGATACGCGGCGTCTGGGACGACGACGAGGAGGCCCGGCTCACCGGCGACGACATCGACCGGCTGCGGCGCGGCGGGCAATCCCTGAACGGCGTGGCCGTGCTCGTGCGCGCCAGCTTTCAGATGCGCGCCTTCGAGGATCGTTTCGTCACGATGGGCCTGCCCTATCGCGTGATCGGCGGTCCCCGCTTCTATGAGCGGCAGGAAATCAAGGATGCGATCGCCTATCTCGAAGTCACCCAGAATCCGGCCGCCGATCTGAAATTCGAGCGCATCGTCAACGTACCGAAGCGGGGCCTCGGCGATCAAACCTTGCAAACGCTGTTTCAGCATGCGCGTGCCGAACGTCTCAGCCTGTTCGACGCGGCGCGGCAAATCGCGGACAGCGAGGAGTTGAAGCCTGCCGCGCGGAAATCACTGCGTGCGCTTCTCGATGATTTCGCGCGGTGGCGGTCTCTGGCCTCCACCATGTCCCATACGGATCTCGCCGAGCAGATACTCGACGAGTCCGGTTATACCGCCATGTGGCAGAAGGATAAGTCGCCGCAGGCCCAGTCACGCTTGGAGAACCTCAAGGAACTGATCCGCTTCATGGAGCAGTTCGACAGTCTCGCCGCCTTTCTCGAACACGTGTCTCTTGTCATGGATGCCGAGCAGGCGGGCGACGACGACCGCGTCAGCCTGATGACGCTGCATGCCGCGAAGGGGCTGGAGTTCGACACGGTGTTCCTGCCCGGCTGGGAAGAGGGGTTGTTCCCCCATCAGAGGTCGCTCGATGAAAACGGGCAGGAAGGGCTCGAAGAGGAACGCCGGCTCGCCTATGTCGGAATCACCCGCGCCAAGAAGCGCCTGACCATCAGCTTTGCCCAGAACCGCCGCGTGCATGGCTCCTGGCAATCGGCGATCCCCTCCCGTTTCCTCGATGAATTGCCGGATGACCATGTGGACATGGTCATGGAAAGCGGCGGTTACGGATATGGACGTTACGGGTTGGCCAATGGCGGGTTTGGACCGAGCCGCTTCGATGAAGCCTATTCGCCGTTCCAGCGCGAAGGGCAAAGCCCGGGATGGCAGCGCGCGAAAGCGAACTGGCAATCGGAAGCGGGCATGCGCAATCGAAGCCGCCGCCCGCCAACCGATATCGATGGGGAACTGGTTGCGGCAAGTTCGCAGACGCTCCCCTCGTCATTCGCACTCAACCAGCGGGTTTTTCATCAGAAATTCGGTTATGGCGCCATCGTCGAGATTGATGGGAACAAGCTGACGGTCGATTTCGAAAAGGCCGGGCAAAAGCGCGTCGTTGCCTCATTCGTAGAACTCGCTTAAACCTCACGCTCAGATCGTGAGTGATCCGGACTCGGATCGGTGTGCAGCGGTCTGTTGTGAGGTGACACATGCAACGCAGTGCACAAGCAGCCTTGGCCGAACCGATCGAGCACTTGCCGCCGCGCATCCCGGTGAGCGAGAGCGATCCGCTCACTCACGGCGGCCCCGAAGCTCCTGTCGAGCCTCCTAAAGCATCGGCGGAAAAATTCATACCGGTCGACCGTTCGGAAGTGCTGACGAGGCTGGTGGAGCGTCTTTTCGAGCCGCACGAACGCCGCGAGGCCAACGAGGTTCTGTCTTATCTCTGCGCGCTCCGGCAGGCTCGCTCCGCCGCCATGCTCGACGAGCTGGTTGAACTGTATGACCCTTTCAATCCCGATGACGAAACCCTCAATCATTATGACATCAGCGAGAGCGAGCGTAAGGAAAAGCTCAAGCACTTGCAGGAAAAGGTCGAGTTCATCGTCAAGAGCGCCAATTTCGAGCGCATCGACGACACCCGGCTGAAGCAGATCCTCGCAGAAGAATCGGATCAAGGCTTCTCGGCTGAAGTCGATC
>CAZNAH010000009.1:6480-32634 GCA_964570735.1 uncultured Hyphomicrobiaceae bacterium
CTCAGTGAATATGACTTTCACCTCCTGTATTTCCGCGGAGAAACCATTGAAGAGCGCACAACCCGGAACTGGAAAACGCTCTGGCTTCGCAAGGTCACGCAGCCGGTGGAGACCTATCGCAGATTGTTTCTCGCCCTAAAGCTGAAGCCTCGCGAGGCGCGCATCGCGGAAATCATGGCCCGCGACGGCGTCGACCGCGCCAAGGCCGAGAAACGGGTTCGAAAAGCCCGAAAGAACCTGCTCGAAGGCGTCTCGGAGGACAAACTCCACCTCAAGATGTTCCGCCGCATCGCCCGGGTGGATATGCGGATTTTGTTTCCCAATGCCAGGATCAAGTTCAATCTGTTCGACACGATCTGGCTCTGGGTCGGGTCTGGCGGCAGCACGCTCTTCGCGATCACGATGGCGGTGCTCAAATTCGTTGCCGCCGTCGCGATCAGCCTATTCTTCATCGTGGTCACGCTCGCCGGAGCGGTGGGTGCCATCGTGCGCAGCGTGACGAACTTCTTCAATACGCGCAACCGTTATATGATGAAGCTCGCGCAAAGCCTTTATTTCCACAATCTGGCAAGCAATCAGAGCGTGCTCGCGCTTCTGAACGATGAAGCCGAGGAAGAAGACATCAAAGAAGAAGCCCTGGCTTACTGCTTCATGTTGAAGACACCTGGGGAAGACGACTTGCATGAACTCGATCGGACGATCGAGCGCTTTCTGCTCGACGAGTTCGGGATCATCTTCAACTTCGATGCCGAAGATGCGCTGCACAGGCTTCAGCGGGATGGCCTTGCTTTCGAGACGGAGAATGGAAAGTTCGAGGTCTTGAGCCTTCATGAAGCCCGCGTGTCCATGGAACGCCGGTGGAACGCGGCTCCGCTTCTCGGCGAAGTTCCGATAAGCTGAACCGAACCTCATGCCGGGACTGAAGGCATCGCTCCAAGCGCCGACCGAAGCTTCCGCAGAATATGTCGCATCCCTCTTGAGTGAAAGCCCACTCGGGGAGGCCGCTGCTATAACGATCAGCGAGGGTATTGGCTGCTGGCGGGTCGAACTTTACCCTGCGGACAATCCGCAGCCGCACGCATTTCGCGCCGTTCTCGCTGCGATAAGCGGGCTGTCGCAGGAAGACATTTCAGTTGAGCCGTTACCGGACGAAGACTGGGTCAGTCTGACCCAGAAAGGGCTTGCACCGATCGCAGCGGGCCGCTTCGTCGTGCATGGGAGCCATGACCGCGACCGAGTCGGGCATTCACGCTTTGCCCTTGAAATCGATGCCGGCCGGGCATTCGGCACAGCTCATCACGGCACGACGCGCGGTTGTTTGATGGCCATCGACGCCCTCGCCAAGCACAGGTTGCCCGTGCGAGCGGCATTGGATCTCGGCACCGGGTCGGGTATCCTGGCCATCGCAGTGACCCGATCTTTCCGGTGCCTCGTGCACGCGGTTGATGTTGACCCCGTCGCGATAGACGTTGCGCGTGAAAACTGCCGCAAGAACAAAGCATCAGACCACGTGACGCTCGCTGTTGGCGATGGCTGGAGGCCGGCTGCGGCTTATAAGCCAGGCTATGATCTCATCGTCGCGAACATCCTGGCTCAGCCTCTTCTCTGCCTAGCGGCCAGAGTGCGGGATCTGACGCAAATCGGCGGACGAACCGTACTGTCGGGTTTGCTTGACTGCCAAGCCCGCGAGGTGCTGGGAGCCTACCGCTCCAGAGGATATCATCTGGAGCGGCATATTCGCCTTGACGGGTGGAGCACTCTGACCCTTCGCCGCAGAGCTTAGAACAACCCGTGCGAGCGGATCTGGGTGACTTGGGCATCCGTGTAACCGAAGCTCTTGAGCGTCGCATCGTCCAGCGCGCGCAAATGCACCGGGATCTCGTGGGATGCCTTGTCGAGTTGTCCATGGACGATCGCGTCGCTCAAACGCGCCCAGAACCCCTTTTGCACGCTCTGATGCGCCATGTCGAGGCGGTGATCAGCGGTGATAGCCATCGGTTATTCTCCTAGCCTTGACCTGCAATAAAGCTAGTCGGACCCAGCGCGAACAGGTAGGGGCGGTTACTCATCCCAGCCATGCTTAATAAGCATGATTATGCTGTTGGTATGCATTATTGATATACCTTCCATGAGCAGTTCAGGAGCCTTGCCTCGGGGCCAGAAGCGGCGCTATCACAGGTCATGTTCCAGAATTTCGATGATCCGCCGAAATGCGCTGACCAGAACGCACGCCTTGCCAGCCTGAGGGCCGTTCTCGCCGAAGCGGGCATCGCAGGCTTCATCGTCCCGAAAACGGACGAGTTTCAGAATGAATATGTGCCGGCCCATGGGGATCGGCTTTACTGGCTGACTGGCTTTTCAGGCTCGGCGGGCACGGCCATCGTGCTCGACGCGCACGCCGCTCTCCTGGTCGATAGCCGATACACCCTTCAAGCGAAAGAACAGGTCGATCCCGGCACATTCGCGATCGAGAACTACCCCGACATGACGGTCGAGACCTATCTCTCGGCTCACGCGGCCAAGGGGGTCCGCATCGGCTACGATCCCCGGCTGCATTCCATCGAGAGCGCGCGGAAGCTCGCCAAAGCGGCGGCTGAGGCCGGTTTTGAGAGTGTGCCAATAGCTTTCAACCCCATTGACAGGTTGTGGGTCGATAGGCCGCCCGTTCGCCCTGGCGCCGTTTTTGTGCATGATGTCCGCTTCGCCGGAGAAGACGCGTCCACGAAGTTGACCCGCATTCGAGCGAAGCTGAGGGATAAAGCGTGCGATGCAGCGCTCATCGCTTCGCCCGAGTCCGTATGCTGGCTGCTGAACTTGCGCGGCTCGGATATCGAACATACACCGCTCGTCATGGCGCGGCTGTTTCTGAACACCGACAGCGATGCCGTGCTCTTCATTGACGAACATAAACTCCCGCAAGATTTGAAAACGAGCCTGGAGTGCAATACCCGAATAGTACCGCTCGCCGCGATAGAAGATTGGCTGGCGAACGAGGTCGCGCCCAAGAGGAAAATCCTGATCGATCCGGCAAGGACGCCGCAAAATCTTGCAACCGTTCTGACTGACGCGGGTGCGGAACTGATCGAAGCGCCTGACCCATGCATCCTGGCCAAAGCCATCAAGAACGAAACCGAGCTGAGGGGGCGCGTACGGCCCACAGGCGCGACGGCGTAGCGCTGTGCCGTTTCCTGGCTTGGCTCGATCGCGAAGCGGGTTCAGGCGGAGTTGACGAGATCGGCGCCGCCACAAAGCTCGAAGAATACCGGCGCGACACCAACGCGCTGAAAGACATCAGTTTCGATACGATATCAGGCGCAGGCGAGCACGGCGCGATCGTCCACTACCGTGTCACGCGAAGCACAAACCGGCTGCTGAGCCCCGGCTCGCTCTACCTCGTCGATTCGGGTGGCCAATATGTTGAGGGTACGACGGACGTCACGCGAACCGTCGCCATTGGCGCGCCTACGCCCGCCATGCGCCGTCACTTTACGCTGGTGCTGAAGGCACATATCGCTCTCGCAACAGCCCGCTTCCCTAAGGGAACGCGCGGGGTGGATCTCGATCCCATTGCACGCAATCCTTTGTGGCGTGCGGGTCTGGATTATGGACACGGCACGGGGCACGGGGTCGGCAGTTTTCTCTCGGTCCACGAGGGGCCGCAGTCCATTTCGCGCAACGGTATGGCCGCGCTGGAGCCTGGCATGATCCTCTCCATCGAGCCGGGCCTCTACCGAGAAGGCGAGTACGGCATTCGCATCGAGAACCTTGGCGTGGTGACGCCAGCCGAACCTGTTGCGGGCGGCACGATCGCGATGATGGGCTTCGACACGCTCACGCTTGCGCCGATTGATCGCAACCTGATCGACCGCGATCTTCTCACGCGGGAGGAGCGAGACTGGCTCGACGCCTATCATGCGCGGGTCAGGTCCGAAATCGAGCCTCACCTCGACGCGGCAGATCGGGAATGGCTGCGGCATGCGACCGCAGCGATATGATCACGACGCGCTGACCAGGTTGAACCAGTCGTCCTCCGAAAGAACCTTCACGCCGAGTTCCTCCGCTTTTTTGAGCTTCGATCCGGCGCCGGGGCCGGCGACTACATAGATCGTGTTCTTCGAGACCGAGCCCGCTACTTTCGCCCCGAGCCGCTCGGCCTGCGCTTTGGCCTCCTCCCGGGTCAGACGTTCGAGCTTGCCTGTGAACACGACCGTCTGCCCTGCAAGCGCAGACGCGACCTGCACAGGCCGGTACTCCTCGACCGTGATGTGCCGTTGCAGCCCCTCGATCCGTTCCTGGTTATGCGGCTCCGAAAAAAAATCGACGACCGCCTCCGCCACCACGTCTCCGATCCCCTCGATGGCCCGCAAGTCGTCCAGAGCCTCGGTCGAACCCTCCCCCGCCTCTTTCGCTGACCGCATCAACTGCTCCAGCGAGGCATAATGCTTCGCCAGAAGCTTCGCCGTCGTCTCGCCCACATGGCGGATGCCAAGGGCGAAGATGAAACGGTCCAAAGCAACGCGCCGCCGCGCGTTGATCGCCGCAAACAGATTGCTGGCAGAGCGCGGCCCCCATCCGTCCATGTCCTCCAGCCTGGGCAGGGACACGCCGTTGCGCTGCTCCAGCGTGAAGATATCAACGGGCGTACGTATCCGCCCTTCCTCGTAAAACGCGGCAATCTGCTTTGCACCAAGCCCTTCGATATCCAAAGCGTTGCGCGAAACGAAGTGCCTGAGCCGCTCGACCGCCTGGGCGGGGCAGATCAACCCTCCCGTGCAGCGCCGCACGGCATCGAGTTTTCCCGTTTTCGGATTATGCTCCCGAACTGCGTGGCTGCCGCATACCGGGCAGAGTTGCGGGAAAAGGAAGGGCTTCGCATTCGGCGGCCGCTTCTCAAGGATAACGTTCAGAACCTGTGGAATGACGTCTCCCGCGCGCTGGACCGTAACCGTGTCACCGATCCTGATATCCTTGCGGGCAATCTCGTCCTCATTGTGCAGCGTGGCGTTCTGAACCACGACCCCGCCAACCGTAACGGGCGCGAGTTTCGCAACCGGTGTGAGCGCGCCGGTACGTCCCACCTGGATTTCGATGTCGCGCAGGATCGTCGTGGCCTTCTCGGCTGAGAACTTATGAGCTGCCGCCCAACGCGGACTGCGCGAGATGAAGCCGAGCCGCTCCTGGTAGTCGAGCCGGTTGACCTTATAGACGACCCCGTCGATATCGTAGCCGAGCGTCGCGCGATCGAGTTCGATCTGCCGATAGGTCTCTAGCATATCCTCAGCGCTGGAACACAGCTTCAACCGCGGCGAGATGGGAAAGCCCCATCCTTGCAGGGTAAGCATCATGTCGTATTGGGTCGTCGCGGGAAGCCGTGACATCTCTCCCCAGCCCCAGGCATAAAATTTCAGGGGGCGCGCCGCTGTGATGGCGGGATCAAGCTGACGCAGCGAACCTGCCGCCGCGTTGCGCGGATTGGCGAACAGCCGCCCTGACGCTTTGGATTGTCTCGCGTTCAACCCGGCAAAGTCATCGTGAGACATATAAATCTCGCCGCGGACTTCCACGATGTCCGGGACTTCGCCCGTCCCCAGCGTGCCGGGAATGTCGGATATGGTTTTGACGTTCGGCGTGACGTTCTCGCCTTCCTCCCCATCGCCGCGTGTTGCACCCGTGACGAGCCGCCCGCCTTCATACCGCAGCGAAATGGATAGACCGTCGATCTTGGGCTCCGCCGTGAAAGCGACGGCCTCATCCTGCGGGAGCCTGAGAAATTTCTTCACGCGGGCTACGAAATCCGTGACCTCCTCCGGCGTGAACACATTGCCAAGCGACAGCATGCGCACGGCATGGCGTACTTTCGGAAACTTCTCGGATGGAGCCGCGCCGACGCGGAGCGATGGGCTTTCGGGGGAGACGAGCTCGGGAAAACGGCGTTCGATCGCCTCCAGCCGCGCGCGAAGCCGATCATAATCCGCGTCACTGATGGCGGGCGCATCGCTCTGGTAGTAAAGGCGATCATGGCGCGCGATTTCCTCAGCAAGTTGCCGATGCTCGTCTTTAGCCTCAGCGAGGGTGAGCTGTGCAACAGGGCGAGCGGACGCCGCATCGATCAGCCGGCGTGCCGTCTCGATCTCTTCGGTTGCACCGGTCATGGCTTCGCCCCGATCAGACGATCGGCCGCCGCCCGCGCCTCTTCGGTGACATGGACGCCGGCCAGCATCCGCGCGATCTCCTCCCGCCGCCCAGCCTGATCAAGCCGCTCGGCACGGGTTTCGAGCGAGATGGTTTCGCCGGTACCGGATGCCGTTTTGAAGAGCCTGAAATGGGTGTCCGCATGCGCAGCCACCTGCGGCGAATGGGTCACCGCGATGACCTGAGCGCTTTCCCCAAGCGTCGCGAGCTTCTGCCCGATAGCGGCCGCGGTTGCCCCGCCAACGCCCGTGTCGATCTCGTCGAATACGAGAACAGATGCGTCGATCCGGTTCGCCATGACAACCTTGAGCGCCAGGATGAAGCGGGCAAGCTCGCCCCCCGACGCAACCTTCATCAACGGCCCGGCTTTCGCGCCGGGATTTGTCTGAACATGAAACATCATGGCATCCAGCCCGTAAGGCCCGCCTGAAACGCCGCGTTGCGCGGTCGTCAGCCGCTCAATCTCGGTCACGAAACGAGCCTTATCAAGCTTCAACGGCTTGAGTTGGGATGTCACGGCCGCGTCGAGTTTGCGCGCCGCATCCCGCCGCTTGCCCGAAAGAGCCTCCGCCAGCCGGATATAACTCTGCGCTGCTGTCTGCGCGCTTTTGCGCAAGGCTGCGACCCTCTGTTCCCCGGCATCGAGGTTTTCCACTTCCGAGGCAAATCTGCGATGCAGATCAGGCAGCTCCGCCGGGCTGACGCGATATTTCCGCGCCGCCGCGCGCAGGCGAAACAAGCGATCCTCGATTGCATCGAGATTGCCCGCCGCTTCATCCTTGCGCAACTCCGCTTCGATGAGGGCGCGCGCTTCGTCGGCCTCGATCAGCACCCGGTCGATCGCTGCGCTGATCGCCCTGATGGCGTCAGGCAGGTTCGGCTGACGCTCGATGCGGCGAAGCGCGCCGTTCAGCTTCTGGCTCGGAAAATCCCCGGCGGATAGCGCGGCCAGCGCATCTTCGAGATCGCCGCGAAGCTTGGCAGAGGTCATAAGGGCCTGCCTGCGCGCGGCCAAGGCATCCTCTTCGTTGGCCTGAGGCGCCAGCGTCTCCAGTTCGCCCAGAGCGTGGCGCAGATATTCGGCATCGCGGCGAGCTTTTTCGAGGGCCGCTTCCGCCTCATCCGCCTCCGTGGCGAGGGACTGCGCCTCCGCCCAGGCTCGGCTGACGGCCCTGACCTCCGCGGATAAGCCGCCAAACAGATCGACCGCTGCGCGATGCGATGCAGGTTCGGTCAGGGCGCGATCATCATGCTGGCCGTGAACCTCGACAAGAGACTGCCCGACTTGCCGAAGCAGCGTCGCGGTGACCGGAATGTCATTCAGATAAGCGCGCGTTTTGCCATCGGCGAACTGCACGCGGCGGAGCATGAGTTCATCGCTGGGCTCGAACCCTTGCGCGGCGAGGAGACGGGAGGCTGGATGATCGCCGCGCAGTTCGAACCGAGCCGTGACCTGCCCCTCATTCGCGCCCAGGCGAACCAGACCGCCATCGCCGCGCGCGCCGAGGCAAAGGGTGAGGCTGTCGAGAATGATCGACTTGCCGGCGCCGGTCTCGCCCGTGAAAACCGTAAGCCCGTCCCCGAAATTCAGGTCGAGCTTCTCGATCAGGACGATATTGCGGACCGAAAGCGCGGCTAGCATGGCGCGCTGATACCCTGATTCCCGGCGCTCCGCCTACGATCCTCAAGCCGACGGTTACTGGGTGCTGGACCCGGAGCCGGAAACGCTGCGCATAGCCGTTTTCCACGTCCGGCTGATCCACGAGCCTGCATCTTCACGCGGCTCTGTTCCGCCGCTTTTCAGAAGCGTGTAAGCATCCTGATACCAGCGGCTTTCCGGAAAGTTGTGACCGAGAACGGCAGCAGCCGTCTGCGCCTCGTTCACGATGCCGAGCGCCATATACGCCTCAGTGAGGCGCATCAGGGCTTCCTCGACATGGGTTGTCTGCTGGTAGTCCGTGACGACGGTGCGGAAACGGTTGATCGCAGCCAGATAGTTGCGTTTCTTGAGATAGTATCGGCCCACATTCATTTCGGATGCGGCGAGCATATCCCGGCTGATCTTGAGCTGGCGCTTAGCGTCCTCGGCATAGCGGCTGTCGGGATAGCGCTGGATGAGGGTTTCCAACTCGACGACGGCTTTTTTCGTCTCGCTCTGATCGCGGCTCGGCGAATTGATCCGCTCGTAATACGACGTGGCGATGATGTTCTGCGCGAGGGCGGCTTCCTTCGTGCCGGGATGAAGCGTAATGTATCGCCGCGCCGCAGCAACGGCCTCGGGCAGCTTGCCGGCCTTCTTGTAGGAGAATGCGGCCATCAGCATCGCCTTCTTTGCTTCCTCGGCGTAAGGGTGCTGGCGATCGACTTCTTCGAACTGTTCAGCGGCCTTCGTGTACTCGCCCTTCGTCAGCAGCGTGTCGGCTTCCTTGTAGATGACATCCGGCGGGCGGTCGTCGACCTTCGTAGTGTCCTCGGAGCTGAACATCGACCCCACGGATGCGCAGCCTGTCAGAGCCGCAATGCACAAGGCCGCCGCCATGCCCCTGAGCCCGGTCCGTGCCATCATCATCTGCTCCTCGCAGCCGCTTGGTGCCCGCCCCTGTGCTACCCTAGTTCGCACAGGCCGGACATCTTAACCTGAGTTCGGCACGACAAAAGCCGACAAAAGTGGTGGAAAGTAGAAAGGGGCACGCCCCGATGCGCTTAATTTTCAGACGGCGGGCAAATTTCTCAGGCAGCCCGCTCTATGCCGTCTCTGCCGCGAAGTGAGGCATCGCGAACGCAATGCCGAAATCGGCACGCGGGGCAACGTCGCGGAGCGAGGGAGCGTCCTGCGCCTCGACGATGGTCCAGGCATCGCGGTTTGCATACAGCGCATGCAGCATGGCCGAGTTGAGCCGGTGCCCGCCGCGGCAGGACCGGAAAAAGCCGAGGATCGGCGCACCGGCCAGAGCAAGATCCCCCACGGCATCAAGCGCCTTATGGCGGACGAATTCATCCTGGAAGCGCAAGCCTTCCGGGTTGAGAATTCGATCCTCGCCGAGCGCGACGGTATTTTCGAGCGAAGCCCCAAGCGCGCGCCCCACCGACCACAATTGCTTGACGTCCTTCATGAAACCGAAGGTGCGCGCGCGGCAGAGCTGGCGCCGGAAGCTGCGCGGCGTGAGATCCAGATCGATCCGCTGACGGCCGATCAGCGCTGTATCGAAATCGATTTCAATGTCCAGACGGAACCCGTTGTAAGGGAAAAGCTGGGTGTAGGCGTTGCCCTCCCGCACCTCGATGGGGCGCAGCACCTTGATATAGCGACGGGGTTCATCGAGCTCGCGAATGCCGGCTTCGTCGATAGCATCGGCGAACGGTTCGGCGCTCCCGTCCATGATCGGGATTTCGTTACCGTCGAGTTCGATATCGGCGTTGTCGATGCCGAGCCCGCGGAGTGCGGCGAGGAGATGCTCAACCGTCGCGACCATCGCGCCGGACGGGGAACTCAAGACGGTGCAAAGCGTTACGTTGCTGACAGCGCGGAAATCTCCGGGCACATGTCCGACGTGCGAGCCGCCGTTGATGAAGAAATTATAGCCGGAGTTGGCTTCAGCCGGGTGCAGGATCAGCGAGACAGGAGAGCCGCTGTGTACGCCTGCGCCGGAGAGAACGATATCTCTGTCGATGGTACACTGCCGACCCGAAAAGCCATTCCAGCTCATTGTCATTGCGCCGTTTCTGTTGTCCCCATCGGCAATCTTCCGGACGGAAGCTGCCCCCCAACGCGACAGAACAAAACGCTGCTGGCCGAACTATTCAGAGATACGCCGGACTTGAAATATTCTTCTTATGTGGCCGTACGTTACCTGCTTTAAGCCCTATTCAGCCCCACCGCAGTTCGCGTGACGGGAACGTAGCCGGACTTCCTTCACGGCGACAAATCACGGTTTTTTACAGTCTGTTACGATAACCGGGAGAATTCGAACGGCCGGCAGGGAACAAAGGGACAGCACCGAAGAGCCGACGCGATCGGCGCAGAAAGATTGCAACCGCCGGCAATCCCTACGCAGGCTTACGATTTCTTGAAAAACCGAGGAATTTCAAAGGCATCATCTCCCGGTCTGCCGTGACGCCTCTCGCCTGCCCGGGAGGATTGTCCGCCTGGCCCCTGACGGACGGCCTCAGGTGAAGCATCCAATCCCGTGTAGCCGCCACCCGCGCCCGAACCCGGAACCGTCAGCGGAGGGCTCTCTTCTTTTGGATTGCGTTGCCCGTTGGCCACATGCCTGTCATGACCCGGCGGCGAATCAGATGAATGCGAGTTCCGCCCGCGCCCGACCATCCAGTCGAGGAAGCTGCGGGGCTTGCCTCGCGCTGCAGCCGGGTGGCCCGCGCCATGGCCGCCCGCCAACTCGGGAAAATCCTGCGCGGTGAGAGGCCGGCGCGGCGGACGAAGCGCGCGTGTCGGAGGAAGCGGCTCGAACGTGACGTGGCGCTCGCCGTTCTCCTTGCCGGGATAGGGCGCATCCTGAGGCGCTCTCGGCTTCGGTTCGATCAGAACGCGCCGCTCGCCCCCATCGCCCCCCGCTCCGGCCTGCCCACCGTCGCCACGGCCGTCGCCCCGCTGAGGGAGAATGCTCGATCCGGCATGGGAGAGCCGGTCGGAGAGCCGCTGATCCTTCCCCCGCGATTCCGGCTGCTGGGTCGGCACGCCGAGCAGGTCGGGGCCGGGCTGGATGCCCGTGCCGACGACAGAGACGCGGATGCGGCCTTGCAGCGAGGTATCAAATGTCGCGCCGACGATGATGTTCACGTCGGGGTTCTGGTCGGGATCGACCTCGCGCCGGATGCGCGATGCCGCTTCCTCAACCTCGTAAAGCGTCATGTCGAAGCTGCCCGTGATGCTTACCAAAAGGCCCTTCGCCCCGCGCATGGAGACCTCGCCGAGAAGCGGGTTCGAAATGGCTGCTTCCGCCGCCTGCAACGCGCGCTTCTCGCCTTCCGCTTCGCCGGTTCCCATCAGCGCGGTGCCCATGTTCTGCATCACAGTGCGGACGTCGGCGAAATCGAGATTGATGAGGCCCTCCTTCACCATCAGGTCGGTGATGCAGGAGACACCAGCCTTCAGCACCTCGTCGGCGCGCATGAAGGCGTCGGCGAAGGTCGTCTTCTCGCTCGCGATGCGGAAAAGGTTCTGGTTCGGGATGACGATGATCGTATCGACATGCTTGGCGAGCGCGACGATCCCATCCTGAGCGATGCGCATCCGGCGCTGCCCTTCGAATTCGAAGGGCTTCGTGACGACGCCGACGGTGAGGATACCGAGTTCCTTCGCCGTGCGCGCGATCACCGGCGCGGCGCCGGTCCCGGTGCCTCCGCCCATGCCCGCCGTGATGAAAAGCATGTGAACGCCGTCGAGATGGGAGCGGATCTCGTCGATGGCTTCTTCCGCGGCAGCCGCCCCGATTTCGGGCTTCGAGCCGGCGCCCAGCCCTTCCGTAATGCCCACGCCCATCTGAATGCGGGTGCCCGCGCCCGACATGGCGAGCGCCTGCGCATCGGTGTTGGCCGCGATGAAATCGACCCCTTCCAGCCCGCTCTCGATCATGTTGTTGACGGCATTTCCGCCCGCGCCGCCCACACCGATGACGGTGATCCGCGGCCGAAGCTCCGTCAAGCCCGGTAGTTGGAGGTTAATTCCCATGTCTGGCCTCGTCAGCTCCATCCCGAAAGGCGCCGGAAATTGGCCACGCCCAGGAGGCTACGGATTTCACCCGAAACCCCTGCTTTTCAAAAACTTGCCCGCAGCCATTGGCCGATTCGGTCTGCATAGCTACTTCTTTGAGCACCATCTGCAAAATAGGTCGAGCGGTGACGCCACTCCTCGCTCGCCACGTAAAGGCAGCCTCCAGTAAGCGCACTCAAGGTTGCGTCGGCCTTGAGGCCATTCAGCGCGACGGGCTTGCCCCGATATGCCTTCCGCCCGAAGATCTGAGCCGCCAGTTCCGCCGCCCCCGGCAAGGCGCTCCCCCCGCCAGTCACGATCAGAGGCTCCGGTCCCTCCGCATGCAGGCCCGCAACCGCAAGCTTTGCGTGCAGGCGTTGCAGCAGCCCCGCCAGCCGATCGCGAATCACCGCGTTCAATTGTGACTTGAAAATCGGCTCTTTGTCTTCCTCTGCGCCAACGGCAAGAACCGCATCGTTCGCTATTCCGTCGAAGACGCTGCCATGACACACCTTCAGCCGCTCAGCCTCGGCCCGGTCGAGCGAAAGGTTACGCGCAATCCGCGCCGTCACATGCTGCCCGCCTTCCGCGAGAACGGCAAGGTGTTCGAGCGTTCCGCCCGTCAGCCAGGCCAGTCCCGTGGTCCGCGCCCCGAGGTCGAGAACGAGCGCGCCCAGTTCGCGATCCTCCGGCGACGTCACGGCAAGCGCGCTGGCATAAGGCGCGGCAATCACCGCCTCCGCATGGAGCTGGCAGCGGCCCAAAAGGTCATGCAGGCTGTCTTCCTCGATGCGCGTGATCGAAACGGTCTGGAAATCCACGCTAAGATAAGACCCGCCGACGCGATGCCCGCCCTCCTGCGGCTGAAGGGCATATCCCGTGGCGAGCACATGCAGCGCCCGCCGGAAACCGCGTTCGGCATGTTCGGACGCGGCGGCGACGATTGTTCCGAAATCCCGCCGCGAGAGCGTTTCGCCGATCAGGGGCAGCCCGGCACGAAAGCCTTCGCTGTGAAGGCTCTGGAAGCTCGTGACGACGAAAACGTCCCGCACCTCGACGCCTGCGGCCTGCTCGGCCCGCGCGACCACACGGCGCAGGCTTTTCTCTGCGGCGCCCATGTTCTGCACGCGGCCGGCGCACCATCCGGCCGAGGGGCCGCTCGCGAAGCCGTGGACCTCGATCTGGGGCAGCTGGCCCGCATCCCCCGCTTCGCCGGGACGATAGGACAGCAAAGCGCAGTTGATCTTGTGCGAGCCAAGATCAATGACGGCGCAGATGCGTTCCGAGCGGCCCAATTTCCAGGACATCCTTTCCCTGTCTCCTGCCGAAAGTCCTTTGCGGATCACAGAGCGCCGGGTTTCCTGGCGCGCGGCTTGATCGGCTCGTTCGCGCTGCGCAGCAAAGCCACAAGCTTCTCACGCTACGGTCTTTCAGTTCCAGGACGACCCTGTTGGGCAGCCGCAGATCGAGCGCGGCGACGTGGACGCCGCTGATATCGCGGTTCGCGAGAAGCTCCTCCACGCGCTGAAGCGTGCGCTCATCCGGGTCGCGGCGCAGCTTGACCTGCGGCCCCTCGTTCAAATGCAGGGTCCAGTATCGGCCCGCGACCCATTCTGCGGATGCGACCCGGTCGGTCAGCCCTTTACGGCTTGCAATGAGCGGCACAAGGAGTTGCGCCTCGCGGGGCGCGCCTTCGCCTGTGAGAAGCGGCAGTGTCCCGAACAAGCCTTCGCGCGCCTCTCCCAGCACCCGCCCCTCGGCATCGATCACCGCGGTCAGTCCGTCCGGCGACTTCCAGCGCGCGAAAGGCTGGCGCTCGGAGATGGTAATATGAAGCTGATCGGGAAGCGTGCGCTGCACCTGGGCGTTCTCCACCCAGCCGATCTCCAGGAGGCGGTCGCGCGCGGCCTCCGTATCGAAGAACAGGATGGACCGCTGCGGCAGGCTCGAAAGAGCCGCGTGCACCTCGCTCTCGGGCATATTCCGAAGGCCGTCGATGGACACGTGTTTCACCGCGAAGCCCGCTTCGCCGGCCGCACCATCCGCGAAATCGGAGACTGATGAGGAATTGAGACCCAGCCGCCCGCTTAAGGAGAGCGCATAAAGCCCGACGCCGATCAGGAACAAGAAGCTGATCACGAAACCGGCGCGGGACGCGGCATCGCTCCATTCCTGCACGAGGCCGGGGCGGACCCGAGCGGGCTTTGGCGGTGTTTCGGCCTCAGTGGCCTCCACAGCCGGAAACTCGAAGAAATCATCGGACAGGGGATGTGCCGGGGAGCCGGGATTCGTCAGCGGTTGCAAGAAGCGTCCTCCACCATCCAGCGGACCAGTTCACCGAATGTCCATCCCGCGTGGGCGGCCAGTTCCGGCACAAGCGATGTGGCCGTCATGCCCGGTTGGGTATTCACCTCCAGGCAGACCAACTCGCCGGTCCCGTCAGGCCGGTCGTCGAACCGGAAATCGGCCCGACTCACGCCCCGGCACCCGAGCGCATGATGAGCATCGCGTGCCAGTTTCTGAACAAATCCGTAAATATTCGGTGAAACTTGCGCTGGCAGTATGTGGCGGGAGCCTCCTGGTTTATATTTCGCGTCATAATCGTAGAAGGTGAGCCCCTCGGCGGGCAGGATCTCGATGATGCCGAGCGGCTCCGAGCCGACCACGGCGCAGGTCAGTTCGCGGCCGGCGACGAATCTCTCGACCATGATCTCGTCGCCATAGGGCCAGTCGTCGCGCATGAGTTCCTGCGGCGGGTGGGCGTGGTCCTCCCGGACGATAAAAACGCCGACGCTCGACCCCTCCGAGACAGGCTTGATGACATAGGGCGGCGGCATCAGGTGCGATTTTGCGGCCTCGATGCGCGTGGCGACCATGCTCTCGGCGACGGGGATGCCAGCCGCACGGAAGGCCAGCTTGGCCTTTTCCTTATGCATCGCCAAAGCCGAGGAGAGAACTCCAGAATGCGTGTACGGGATGCGCAGGATTTCGAGAATGCCCTGCACGCAGCCATCTTCGCCCCATTTGCCGTGCAGCGCGTTGAAGCAGACCTCGGGGCGCAAGTCCGTGAGCCTGTCTGCGAGGTCGCGCCCGGCATCGAGGCGCGTGACGCGGTACCCCTCCCCTTCCAGCGCGCGGGCGCACGCTTCGCCCGAATTCAGCGAGACTTCGCGCTCGGCCGACAAGCCGCCCATCAGCACGGCGACATGCTCGAACCTGCGCGTCATTCCGCCGCCGCCTGAAGCGCCGAGCCGGGCGCGGGGATGCCGATCCGCTTGATTTCCCACTCCAGCATGATGCCGGACTGCTCGAACACGCGCTGCCTCACGGTTTCGCCGAGCGTCTCGACGTCGGCAGCGGTCGCGTTCTCGTCGTTGATGAGGAAATTGCAGTGCATCTCGGACATATGCGCTCCGCCGACGCGCAAGCCCCGGCATCCGGCCGCGTCGATCAGCTTCCAGGCGCTATGTCCCGGCGGGTTCTTGAAGGTGGAGCCCCCGGTGCGCGATTTGATGGGCTGGTTCGCCTCGCGGTAATCGGCAACCTCCTGCATCTGGCGTTCGAGGTCAACCGGATCGCCCGGCTCCCCCTCAAACAGCGCCTCGACGAAGATGACCGAACCCGGCACGGCGCAATGGCGGTAGGTGAAGCCCATATCGGCGGGCGTATAGGTTGTCACGGAGCCATCGCGATCGACGCCCCGCGCCTCCTTCAGAACCTGGCGCGTCTCGCCGCCATGAGCGCCGGCATTCATGCGGAGCGCGCCGCCGACGGTGCCCGGAATGCCGCGAAAGAAGGCGAGGCCCGCAATGCCCGCCTTGGCCGCTTCCTGCGCGAGCCGGACATCGGGCAACGCCGCGCCGACCCTCAAACCGGTGCCGCCCTCAACAGAAACCTCATTGAAACCGCGCCCGAGCCGGATCACCACGCCCGGAACGCCACCGTCCCGCACCAGCAGGTTCGAGCCGACACCGACCGTCGTCACGGCGATCTCGGCCGGGCAGCGGCCCAGAAAATAGGCGAGGTCTTCACGATCCGCCGGGGAGAACAGGACTTGAGCGGGTCCGCCGACACGAAGCCACGTCAGATCGCTCATCATGGCGTTTGCCACGAGGCGGCCACGCAAATCGGGCGCGAGCGCCTTCAGGGTTGGGACGAGATCGGGGAACATCGCGCCTCCAGGCTGGCGAAAGGCGGGCTATTCGGCCGCGCCGAGCATCGGGTTCAACGCGCTGAGGCGAGCAGGCAAGGCGCGCGCCCAGTCCGTGATGTTGCCCGCGCCAAGGCCGATGACCAGATCGCCCGGCTTCGCGATGGAGGCGACGGTCGGCACGAGCATGTCCTCGCCGTCGATGGCGAAAACGCGGCCGTGGCCGGCCCGGCGTATGCCTTCGACGAGCGATGCGCTGTCGACGCCGTTCGGCGCCTCGCCTGCCGCATAGACGGGGGCGATCAGCACCGTATCGGCATTCGTGAAGCAACCGCAGAAGCCGTCGAACAGGGCCTTCAGCCGCGAGAAGCGGTGGGGCTGCATCACCGCGATGACCTTGCCCTGCGCAGTGGAGCGCGCCGCGCTGAGCACGGCTTCGATCTCGGCGGGATGATGAGCGTAATCGTCGTAGAATGAGACGCCGTTCCACACGCCGGTGCGGGTGAAGCGGCGGTCCACGCCCCGGAAGCTTTCCAGCCCGGCAACGATCGCCTCATCGGCAAGCCCAGCCTGCAAGGCGGCAGCGACGGCGGCAGCCGCGTTGAGCGCATTGTGCCGCCCTGGAACGGACAGCACCACGGGCCGGAGGATGCGGACGGCCCGGGATGGCCCGATGCCGTTCACGCGGATTTCCAGGGTGACCGTCCCGCCATTGGAAGCCAGCACCTGAACGCGGACGTCTGCGGCCTGGGATTCGCCGAAGGTTATGACGGGCGGGATGCCCGCGCGACCATCGAGTTCCGCGAGAAGCCGCGCCACGACGGGATGATCGACGCCGGCGATGAGCGCGCCATGCGCCGGGATGCTGAAGAAGAAAGCCCGGAAGGCATCGTGAAGCGCGTCGAGGCTGCCGTAAAAATCCAAATGCTCAGGATCGATATTCGTGACGACGCCGATCTCGGTGGGCAGCTTGATGAAGGTGGCGTCCGACTCGTCCGCCTCGACCACCATCCACGGGCTGTGCCCGATGCGCGCGTTCGAGCCCCACTCGCCGATCACGCCGCCGATCAAAGCGGTGGGGTCCGCGCCGCCCTGCGCCAGCACCCAGGCGATGAGGGAGGTCGTTGTTGTCTTCCCGTGAGACCCCGTGATCGAAATCGTCCGATAGCCGCGCATGAGGCTCGCGAGCATCTCCGCGCGGCTCAGCACGGGCAAGCCCTGCATGCGTGCGGCGTCGAGTTCCACGTTGCCGGGCTTGACGGCGGTCGAGATCACGACCTGGGACACGCCGTGGAGGTTCTGCGCCGAGTGGCCGCTAAAGACGGTAATGCCTTTCTCTGCGAGGCGTCTCAGGTTCGGTCCGTCCTTCTGGTCGCTGCCCTGTACGGCATAGCCGCGCGCATGCATCACCTCGGCGATGGCGCTCATGCCGATCCCGCCGATCCCCACAATGTGGTGCAGCCCTGCCGAACTCGGTTCCCTCATCCTCAATCCCTCAAGTACAAGCCCCCGAAGCACTATTCTCGTTCTTATGCCTCGCTTTCTGCCGTTTCGGGCAGCATCAGGCGGTCGCCGCCACCCGTGCGGCGGAAGGCGAGCGTTCCGCCAGTTCGATCAGCAGGTTCGACAGCAACTGGACGGCGTTGAGGTTTGCGATGGCCTGGGCATTGCCTGCCGCACGGATCAGCGTCGCCGGTTCGTCGAGCAGGCGACGGACGGCCCCCGCGAGCCGGTCGGGTGTGAGCGCGGTCTGCTGATAGCACCATGCGCCGCCTGCGGCCTCCAGCCTCGATGCGTTCTCCAGTTGGTCGTTATCCTTGGCATGAGGAAGCGGAACGAGGATGGAAGGCCGTCCGAGCGCACAAAGTTCCGCGACCGTGGTAGCGCCGGCGCGGGCGACGACGAGATGGGCGTTGGACATGCGCGCCGGCAGGTCCTCGAAGAAGGTTGCGAGTTCGGCCGCGACGCCCGCAGCCTCGTAAGCGTCGAACACGCGGTCGATGTCCTCTTCGCGGCATTGCTGCATGACGAAAAGCCGGTCGCGAATCTGCTCGGGCAGCATTTGCAGCGCCTGAGGCATCACATCGGAAAAGTATTGCGCGCCCTGGCTGCCTCCGAAGACGAGCAGGTTGATCTGGCCTTGCGTGCCCGGCGGACGGTAGGGAACATTGCTCAATGAAAGCACCGACTGGCGCAGCGGCGTGCCTGTGAGATGGGCTTTCGCGACGAGCTTGCCTTCGAGGTATTTCGTCTTTTCGAACGAGCAGGCGATCGCCTTCACCATCGGCGCGAGAAACCGGTTGGCCTGTCCCATCACCGCGTTCTGCTCGTGAATGGCGGTGGGAATGCCGCGCCCGAGCCCGGCCAGAACCGGGGCAAGCGTCGGATAGCCGCCGAAGCCGATAATGGCTTTAGGGGCCGCTTCCCCGATCACCTTGTAGGCGACCTGGAAGCCGTTGCCGAGCGTCGCGACTGTGCGTGTCGCCTCGATGGGCGAGCGTCCGCGAAATGTTGCCGCCGGAACCTTATAGACGCGGCGCGCGGGGAATTCCGCCCCGAACACGCCTCCGCGCGTATCGGTGATGAGGTCCACCTCATAACCGCGCTTGATCAGTTCTTCGCCCAGCGCCTGAGCCGGGAACAGATGGCCGCCCGTCCCGCCGGCGGCCAGCATGATCGTATTCTGGGTCACCGCCGCACCTCCTTCAGAGGAAACAGACCGCCATGACCTTGCGCAGACAATGCGTCGCCCTGACGGCTTTCCGGCCAGCGTCGCGTCAAGCTCAGCATCATCCCGAGCGTGACGGCCGACGACAACAGGGATGAGCGGCCATAGGACAGGAAGGGCAGCGTCATTCCCTTGGCAGGGAGAAGGTTCAAGTTCACGGCGATGTTCGCCAAAGCCTGAAATCCGAAGAGCATGATAAGCCCGGTGACTGCAAGCTTCGTGAACGCATCCTGTTCGAGTGCAGCAGCCTTCATGCCCCGCCAGACGATCAACGCATAAAGCAGAATGATGAAAAGGCAAGCGGCAATGCCGAGTTGTCCTGCGAGAGCTGCGAAGATGTAGTCGTTATGCGCATCGGGAAGGCGGCTGGGCGCGAAGGGTTGTCCGAGGCCGTGTCCGAGCCATCCGGCATCGCGGAAGATGGAGGCCGCCACGTCCGCCTGGTGCGTATCGCCGCCGCTTCCGAAGAAACGGTCGATGCGGCTGGCGAAATGGGGCACCGTCAGATAGCTCGCCGCGATGCCCGCCGCGCCGGCGCCGAGTGCGATGGGCGCATAGCTCAGCGGATAGCCCGCCAGGAAGAACATGCCCGCCCAAATCGCGGCCACGAGCAGCGCCTGCCCCATATCGGGCTGGATGACGAGAAGCCCAACGAAGGCGGCGAGCACGGCGAGCGCCAGCGGAATGGCCGGCATGTCCGGGCGGCGGATGCTTTCGGCGAAAAACCACGCCGTCAGCACGACGAAGGCCGGCTTCGCGAATTCCGACGGCTGGATGACAAGCCCGGCGAAGAACAGCCAGCGCGTGGCCCCGTTCCGCTCGATGCCCTGCAAGACAGCAAGCGCCATTAGCGCAACGCTGCCGCAAAACAGGACGAGAGCGAGGCGGCGGATGGTTCGCGGGTCCAGCATGGAGACCACGACGGCAAGAATAAGCGAAAAGACGAGCGTGGCGGCGTGGCGCTTCGCGAAATAGAGCGGCTCCACGTCGAAACGGATGGCTGCGGAGGGGGTGGCGGCCAGCGAAACAGCCGCGCCGCAGGCTGCGAGCACCGCGACCAGGAACAGAAGCGTGCGATCGACGGAGAACCACCAATCGGTCAGCACGCTCTTGTCGGCGCGCGAGATCATGCGGCCTGCGCGCTGGTCAGCAGGACGCCCGAGAGAGACGCGACGGCCTCGCGGAAGCGCTCGCCGCGCACGGTGAAGTTCGGAAACTGGTCATAGGACGCGCAGGCCGGTGACAGCAGCACGATCGGCTCGCGCGCGGCGTGATCAGCCAGCGCATCGCGCGCGGCCAGGGCGACGGCCGCATCGAGCGTGCCGACGGTCACGGTGTCGAGTCGGCCCTCCAGCGCTTTGGCGAAGTCCGGCGCGGCTTCCCCGATGAGATAGGCCCGGCGGATGCGGTTGAACCAAGGGTCGAGGCCCGCGAGCCCGTTGGCCTTCGCCCGGCCGCCCACGATCCAGTAGATCTCGGTGAAGCTCGAAAGGGCTTTGGCCGCCGCATCGGCATTCGTCGCTTTCGAATCGTTGATGAAAAGAATGCGTCCGAGCCGCCCGACTTCCTCCATCCGGTGCGGCAGGCCCGGAAAACTTCGCAAGACCTGCTCGATGGCGCCCCACTCCAGGCCGAGGCTGCGCGCGATGGCTGCGGCAGCGGCCGCGTTCTGCCCGTTATGCGTGCCGCGGAGCGATGGGATGCCGCGCAGGCTCGCGGTATGCCTGGCGTCGCCCGCCGCCGACTCAACGAGTGTGCCGTCTTGAAAATAGATGCCGTCCCGGAGGGGGCGATCCGCCGAGATACGAACCATGCGCCGCCCTTGTGAGACGAGGCTTTCGGCGATGGCCCGGCAATGGGCATCGTCCACGCCGATGACGGCGGTGCCGGTTTCGCGCAGGTGCGCGAACACGCGGGCCTTGACGGCTGCGTAATTTTCGAGCGTGCCGTGCCGGTCGAGATGGTCCGGGGTGATGTTCAGGAGCACCGCTACGTCGGCATCAAGCGACGGCGTCAGGTCGATCTGGAAGCTGGAGAATTCCAGCACATAATGCTGCCCCGCCGCGAAGCCGGGAAGATCGAGCACCGGCGTGCCGATATTGCCGCCGCTGACCGCCCGAAGCCCTGCGGCCGCCAAGACATGCTGGGTCAGCGCCGTCGTGGTCGATTTGCCGTTCGTGCCGGTGATCGCGATCATCCGGGTGCCGGCCCCGGAGCGCCGGCGCTCGCGGCAGAAGAGTTCGGTATCGCCGATGATCTCGACGCCCGCCCCTTGCGCGAGCCGCACGCTCCAATGCGGCTCGGGGTGAGTGAGCGGAACGCCCGGCGCGAGCACGAGCGCGGCGAACGCCCCCCAGTCCTCTTGCCGCAAATCCGAAACGGGCAAGCCCGCTACGCGGGCCGCCTCGCGTCCCGCCTCACCGTCATCCCAGCACACGATGCGCGCCCCGCCCTCGGTCAGCGCGCGCCCGGCGGCAAGGCCGGAGACGCCCAATCCGAACACGGCGACCTTCAGACCGGCGAAGGATGGGGCGGAGATCATCGGCGCATGGGTTCCCTTGTCTATCTGAGCTTCAGCGTGGACAGACCGATCAGGGCCAATACCACTGCGATAATCCAAAACCGCACCACTACCGTCGGTTCGGCCCAGCCCTTCTGCTCGAAATGATGGTGCAGCGGAGCCATGCGGAACACCCGCTTGCCCGTCAGCTTGTACGACAGCACCTGAACGATGACCGACACCGTTTCGAGCACGAAAAGACCGCCGATGATCGCCAGCACGATCTCGTGCTTCGTCGCGACCGCGATGGAGCCGAGCGCCCCGCCGAGTGCGAGCGACCCCGTATCGCCCATGAAGATCATGGCGGGCGGCGCGTTGAACCACAAGAACCCGAGGCCCGCGCCGAGCAGCGCGCCGCAAACCACGGCGAGTTCACCCGCCCCGACCACAAAGTGAATCTGGAGATAATCGGCAAAGATTTTGTTACCGACGAGATAGGCGATGATCCCGAAGGCCGACGCGGCGATCATCACCGGGACGATGGCAAGACCGTCCAGTCCGTCCGTCAGATTGACCGCATTTCCCGCGCCAGCGATGACGAGAACTCCCAGCAGAATGAAGAACGGTCCAAGGTCGACGAGCACATCCTTGAAGAACGGGACGGCCAGTGATGTTGAAAACGGTGATTCGCCCAGGCTGACAACCGCATAAGTCGCAAGCCCCGCGATCAGCAACTCAAGGCTGAGGCGGACGCGGCCCGAAAAGCCCTTGGAGGTCCGCTTTGTGACTTTGAGGAAATCGTCATAAAAGCCGATCAGACCGTATGACAGGGTGACCGCCAGCACGATCCAGACATAGGGGTTGGAGAGATCCGCCCAGAGCAGCGTGGCGACCACGAGCCCGAGCAGGATCATCAGCCCGCCCATGGTCGGCGTGCCCTTTTTCGTGAGCAGATGGCTCTGCGGCCCGTCCTCGCGGATGGGCTGGCCCTTACCCTGGCGGATGCGCAACGTCCGGATCAGCGCCGGGCCGAACAGAAACACGACGAGCATGGCCGTCATGATGGCGCCGCCCGTGCGGAAGGTGATGTAGCGGAACAGGTTGAACACCTGAGCCTGATCGCTGAACTCGCCGAGCAGGTACAACATGCAAGATCACTCCTCAGCGGCGCCGTCGTTCCCGGAAGCCGGGGCCTGTGCGAATTTCAACCTCAAAGCCTCGACGATGCGGCCCATCCGGCTCCCGAGGGACCCCTTGACCATCACCGCGTCTCCGGCACGGATTGCCGCGAGAACCGCATCGGTCAGATCATCCGACGCGGCGGCGTAAGGGCCGCGATGGCTGAGGGGAAGCCTCTCGTGCAGATGGGCCATGTGAGGACCGGCGCAGAAAACGAGATCGACGCCCGCGAAGTCAATCGCATCTGCAAGTTGCGCATGATATTGCGCGCTGCCGTGGCCAAGCTCCAACATATCGCCCAGAACGGCGACGCGGCGGGCGATGCCGGGCCTGCGCAGGCTTGCGAGAACCTGCAAGGCGGCTTTCATCGAGGCGGGGTTGGCGTTATAGCTTTCGTCGATCAGAAGGACAGGGCCATCCGGCGTCTCGAACACGGTCTGGCGGCCGCGTCCTTCCGGCGCATCGAAGCCCGCGAGCGCCAAGGCCGCGCCTTCCACATCGCCGCCCGCCAGCTTCACCGCCGCGAGCGCCGCAATCGCGTTCGAGGCGAGATGCCGCCCCGGCGCGTTCAACCGGAATGAAACGGCGTGGCCGAGGATGTCGGCACGCACCTGCGATCCCTCGGCATCCGCTTTGAAGTTCACGAGCCGCGCGCCGCTTCCCTCGCGCTCGCCAAAGGGCACGATCTTAGCGCCTGCGCGCCGGGCATGAGCCGCGAGCCGCTCGAAATGGGTATTATCCGCAGGCAGGATCGCGGAACCGCCGGGCTCCAGCCCTTCGAAGATTTCAGCCTTTGCGTCCGCGATGCCCTCTTCGGACTCGAAAAACTCGATATGAACCGGCCCGACCGTGGTAATGATCGCGAGATGCGGGCGCACCATCCGCGTCAGCGGCGTTATCTCGCCAGCGTGGTTCATGCCCATCTCGAACACGCCGAACCGGGTTTCGCGCGGCATGCGGGCGAGCGAGAGCGGCACCCCCCAGAGATTGTTGTAGGATTTTTCGGAGGCATGCGCCGGGCCTTGCGCGCCGAGCATGAGGCGCAGCATTTCTTTCGTGCCGGTCTTGCCCACGCTTCCCGTCACGCCGATGATCGTGCCGCTTGTGCGCGCCCGCGCGGCACGGGCCAGCGCATTCATCGCTTCGAGCGGATCATCGACGCGCAGGAGCGCCCCCTCCCCCTGATACGCGCGGCTCACGACGGCGGCCGCGGCCCCCTGCCCTAGCGCGCTTTGAACGAAGGCGTGCCCGTCATGGCGCTCGCCCGCGATCGCGAAGAACAGGTCGCCCGGCCGGACGGTGCGGCTGTCGATGGACACGCCGCGGATGGGCGTATCGGAAAGGCCGGGAGCGTCCGCCCCCATGGCCTGCGCCGCTTCGCCGGAATGCCAGAGCGGATCAGCCATGGCGCCGATCCAAGGAATCAACCGATGGCGCAACGCCGTTCAGCACCTTGGCGACCTCCTCATGATCCGAAAACGGGATCACGGTGTCGCCGACGATTTGACCGGTTTCATGGCCTTTCCCGGCGATGAGCAGAACGTCCCCGCTTCGCAGACCGTCGATCACCTCCGCGATGGCTTGCGCGCGGTCCGCGATTTCGCGGGCGCCCGGCGCGCCCTGAAGCACCGCGCGACGGATCGCGCCGGGGTCTTCGCTGCGCGGATTATCGTCGGTGACGATGACCACATCGGCCTTCGCGGCGGCCGCGCGGCCCATTTCGGGCCGCTTTCCGGCATCGCGGTCGCCGCCGCAGCCGAACACGACATGCAGCCGGTTAGCGGCATAGGGCCGCAACGCTTCGAGCGCCTTCGCGAGCGCATCGGGCGTGTGGGCATAGTCGATGAAGATCGGCGCGCCGGATGCACTCGAACCGGCGAATTCCAGCCGGCCTTTTGCGCCGCGAAGATCGCCGAGGGCGTCCATGACCTCCCCTTCGCCGCAACCGGTCGCGAGAGCCATCCCCGCCGCGACGAGCGCATTGGAAACCTGGAAGGCGCCCGGCAGCGGCAGATCGACCGTCCAGATCCGCCCCGAGATGATAAGGCAAAGGCGCTGGCTGAACCCGGCCTGCTCGACGCTTTGCAGGGTGATCGCGCGCCCCGCCCGGCCGACCGTCAGGAGTTGGAGACCGCGCTGTTCGCAGGCTTCACGAACCTCCGCCGCGCCGGGGGCATCCGCATCGATCACGGCGGGCGTGCCCGGCATGGCCAGATCGCGAAACAGGCGCAGTTTCGCTGCGAGATAAGCCTCGAAGGTCTTGTGATAGTCGAGGTGATCCCGCGTGATGTTCGTGAACGCAGCAGCCGACAACTCCACGCCATCCAGGCGATGCTGCTCAAGGCCGTGGCTGGAGGCTTCGAGCGCGAGATGGGTGACCCCCGCATCGGCGAGTTCCGCCATCAGGCGGTGCAGGCTGACGGCGTCGGGCGTGGTATGCCGCAATGGTTGCTCGCCAGCGCGGGTGACGACGCCGACCGTGCCGAGGCTTGCCGCCTGGTGCCCGCAAGCGAGCCAGATCTGCCGCAGGAAGGACGCCACGGACGTCTTGCCGTTCGTGCCCGTGACCGCCGCCGTAATGGCGGGCTGCTTGCCGTAGAAGCGGGCGGCCATTTTCGCGAGCGTCAGGCGCGGATTATCGACGCGAAGGACCGGCACGCCGAGAGCATCCGGCAAGCCGTCGCGCGCCGTCAGAATGACCGACGCCCCGCGCGCAGCCGCCTGCGCCGCGAAGGCAGCCCCATCGGAGTGCGTCCCCTTCAGCGCGGCGAAGAGCATGCCGGGCGAAACCTGGCGGCTGTCTTCCGTGAGGCCGGAAACGGATAGATCGGCCAGCCCCTCCCCTAGAGCGAGGTGACCGGCAAGTTCAGCCAACTTCATGGAATACAAAGGCGTTGTTGAGCGGCCGGAAACGCAGAACGTCGGGCGCTTCATACGAGGTCGAACCCCGTTCGTCAATTTGTGTCGGAGGGCGTGACCGCGAGCATGGGCGCGATACGCTTGATGATCGCACCGGCTGTCGGCGCCGCGTTATGGGCCGCCTCGGTGCGCGGCGTCTCGTCGGTCGGCTTCGGCTCGTCGAGGCTGACGGAGACGAGATAGCGCGGATCGTCGATGGGGAAGGCCGCGAAAAAGGTGGTCAGCACATCGCTCGTGTAGCGTCCTTTCTTCACCTTCTGCGCCGTGCCCGTCTTGCCGCCAATGCCCACACCCGGCACCGCAGCCCTTCTGCCGGTCCCCTGCTCGACCGTCAGGCGAAGGAGATCGCGCATCGCTTCGCTCGTCTCGCGGGACATCACGCGGGGGCCCGCAGAAACGCCGTTTGTTCGAAAGAAGGTGGGCCTGACCCGAAATCCGCCGTTGACGAGCGCTGCGGCCGCGCCAGCGAAGGCGACCGGCGGAACCGAAACGCCATGCCCGTAAGCGATGGTGATGGCGTTCGCGGCGCGCCACGGCTTCGGCTCGGAGGGGCTGGCCGAGACACCGGCCTCCGTCGGTACGCGGTCCAGCAGGCCGAGCGAGGCGAGAAACTGGCGCTGCCGCGCCATGCCGGCCATCAGCGCGATGCGCGCCGTGCCCACGTTCGAGGATCGCACGAGGATATCCGCGACGCTCATCCGCCCCCGGCCGTAGCTGTCGCGCAGCGTGTACCGCCCCACCTGGTGCGCCGGAGCGCTCTCCTCGCCACGCGCCCG
>CAZNAH010000010.1:0-347 GCA_964570735.1 uncultured Hyphomicrobiaceae bacterium
AGTCCTCAACGGCGGGCTTGCCGCGCGGGCCAGCACTGGCCTCCGGCGCGCGCCCCTCATCGCACAAAAGCTCTTCGGGAATGGGGTTTACATAGGGGAAATCAAGCGCCTTGTCGATTGCCTCTTTCGGACGCAAGCTCCAACGGTGAAAAAGCCCGCCGGGACGTTATTGATTGACGGAGGCTGGCGGCGCGGCCACGATCAGCATATGCAAAGGTTATCGTATTTCATCCCCAGATCGGCATCCTGCCTGAAACGGCTTGCACTCGTTGCGCTTCTCGCCGTGGCGGGTGCAGCGCAGGCCCTGTCGCAGCCAACGACCGCGCGCCAGATCGTCGATCGCATCG
>CAZNAH010000010.1:357-4476 GCA_964570735.1 uncultured Hyphomicrobiaceae bacterium
CCGCGAAACTGCGGGAGTTGATCTCGGCCGCCCAGACGCAGCCCGATGTGGCGCTCACGAACATCCTGCCGACCGACGACAACAAATTCCGCTACGTCTTCATCTGGCCTGCGGAGAACCCGGTGATGACAATCGACAGGGTGAACCGGAGTTTCACGGAGCGGTTCCTCAGCTTTGCCTCCGCCCAGCGTTTCCTGACCACCGGCTACTGCCTCACCCCGCATGGCATCGGCCTGTTGAGCACGACCTACGGCACGACTAAGCTCATCATGGCCTATCGCGATATCGAAGTGCATCGCGATATCGGCTGGCGCGAAACCTGCCGCGGGCTTTTTGTGACCGCGGCGGAGGTCGATGGGCAAATCAAAGCGGCCGAGGCCATGGCGCGCGCGCAGGAAAGGGTGCGCCAGCGTGCACCGGCCAGTCCATCGGGGGACGGCGTTTCCCCATTCCTGAAGGGGATTCAGCCCTCGCCGGAGTGATCGTCTCGCGCATGTCGTAACAGATCCGGGCGACGCAAGCGGGTGAGGGTCAGCGCCCGATCCCGCCGCCACCTCTCCACGGCTGCATGATCGCCCGACAGCAGCACCGGCGGAATTCCGCGCCCCTCGAACACACGCGGGCGGGTATATTGCGGGTATTCCAGCAGACCGCCTTCAAAGCTCTCGTCCGCACCGGACGCTTCGGCGCCCATCACGCCCGGCAGAAGCCGCACGCAGGCATCGATCAACACCATCGCGGCAAGTTCCCCGCCCGAGAGCACATAATCGCCGATGGAGATTTCCTCCAGCGCGCGCGCTTCGATCACGCGCTCGTCCACCCCCTCGAACCGGCCGCAAAGCAGGATCGCACCGGGGCCATTCGCCAGTTCGCGCACCCGGGCCTGTGTCAGCGGCCGGCCGCGCGGCGAAAGGTAGAGGCGCGGAAGGCTTGGCTGGCGCTCCGAAGCGGCATCAATGGCGGCTGCGACCACATCCGCGCGCATCACCATGCCCGCGCCGCCGCCCGCGGGCGTGTCATCCACGGAGCGGTGCTTGTCGGTCGCGAACGCACGGATGTCGATGGCGTCGAGCGCCCATCGCCCCTCCTGCAACGCCCGCCCCGCCAGGCTGTGGCCGAGCGGCCCGGGAAACATTTCGGGGAACAGGGTCAGAACGGTGAACTGCATCACGCACCCATCGGGGCGAAGTTCATCAAGGTCAAACGGCGAGCGGGCAGATTTCGGCGTCTAGCGCGCCGTCGGCTGTAACCGTCAGCAGGCACACCGTCACGGGCAGCCGGAACCGGCGCGGCCCGGCGCTGCCGGGATTGATATAGAGCACATCCTCGCGCGTCTCGATCTCCGGCTCGTGAGTATGGCCGAATATCACCACGCGCGCGCCGCGCCGGATGTGCTCGGGGTCAAGGTCGGTGAGCTTGTGCAGCACGTGAATTTCGACACCGCCGAGCTGCACGGTCTGCGTCTCGGGCAGGTTCGCAAGAGGCGGCGTCACATCCACATTCCCGCGAACGGCGGTGACGGGCGCGAGCGCGCGCAAGGCATTGAGCACGTCCGGGCGGCCGACATCACCTGCATGGATGATATGATCGACGCCGCGCAGGGCCTCCAGGGCTTCGGGCCGCATCAGCCCATGGGTATCCGAGATGAGGCCAAGCCGGATGATGGCATTCTCAGACATCGCGGTTTCCTTCGCCACCGTCTTCCCCATCGGCATCGTCCGGCGCTGGCGGAACGACGGTCACGGTTCTGCCCGGCACATCGACCCGCGGCACCCGGTCCTTCGTAAACGGGATGAACTGGGTCGCTCCGCCCGCCTCAGGCCGGATCTCCAGAAGATCGCCCGCACCGAAATTATGCACGGCAATAATCGTGCCGGCCACCCCGCCATCCGGATTGATCGCGGTAAGGCCGATCAGGTCAGAATAGTAGAATTCCTCGTCCTCCGGCGGGGGAAGCGCCTCGCGCGCGACATAAAGCTCGGTGCCGCGCAGGGCCTCCGCGTCTTCCCGGCTGTGTACGCCCTTCACATGGGCGATCACCGTGCCGGCCTTGAAGGGCCGCACGCCGAGAAGCGTGAGAGGCCGCCCGCCGCCGGCATCGGTGAGCGGGCCATAGGCGGCGATGTCCTCCGGCGTAGCGGTGAAGCTCGCGATCTTCACCTCGCCCTTCAGGCCATGCGCCGCCGTGATGCGGCCGAGAAGGACGCGCTCCCCGCTCATGCCGCAGCCACGCTGACGCGCACCCTCTGCCGCCAGCGGCGGAAGGCGATTCCCGCCCAGGCCGCTTCGACGAGCGCGAACGGCCATGCGCCTTGCAGCCAGCCATACAGCGCCGCGAGCAGGCACGCACCGGAAAACGCCAGAACGAACCACGGGCTGCGGTCTTCGAGCGCGTAGAACACCAGCATCAGCGACACGGCCGCGAGGACGAACAAGCTCAGCGCGTCCACGGCCCTTAAGCGGAAGCGTCCGCCGCGGCTTCGGCTTTCTTGGCCTTCTCCTCGGCGCGTTCCTTGGCCTTCGTGCCCGGCTCGCCCTTCTTCGGGTTGTTGCGTTCGGGCCGCTTGGCGAGGCCGCGCGCGTCGAGGAAGCGCAGCACGCGGTCGGTCGGCTGCGCGCCGACGCTCAGCCAATGCTTCACGCGGTCTTCCAGAAGAACGACGCGCTCGGCATGGTCCTTCGGCAGGATGGGGTTATAAGTGCCGAGCTTCTCGATGAAGCGGCCATCGCGCGGGGCCGTGGCTTCCGCGACGACGATGCGATAATAGGGGCGCTTTTTGGCTCCGCCCCGTGCGAGCCTGATTTTCAGTGGCATGTTGTCTTTCCTTGCTCAGATTTCAGATGAGACCGCCAACTTTGAGAAAAAGGGTCAAAAGAAAGAGGATTGAAATTCCGACTGTACTTCTCAAGCCGACATTGTAGATACGACGCCTTCGCGCCGCGATGGCCACGATCCGCTCAGCGAAATATTGGCCGTCCTGCAACATCCCGTTGATATAGAAGGTGCGCGGAGACGTGATATTGATGCAGAACAGCAGCGCCATCGAGATGCAGACATAAATCACCAGTTCGACGAGGATCAGAATCTCAAACGCGCTGAACATAGGCTCGCCAATGAACCGCGACGCAAACAGCCCCAGCGCCGCTGTCATGAGCGAAACGTGGGTGAGCAGGCTGCCCGTCTTGATGTTGATGATGTCCATATGGCGGAAGACCTGCCGCCCGCTCTCGGTCGTGGCGAACTCGCCCATCTGGTCGAAGTATTTCTGCTCTATCGCTTTCATCAATAGGCGCCTACATCTAGCTGATAGCCATCCAAGAAATATCAAATTAATTGATCGACGGCACGTTAAGCATCAACTTCCACCCCTAGCTCAGACAAATCTTGCTTTACGCTTTTCAGCCTATCGTTTAGATGATTGATATAAATTTGCTTTATTCTGTCAAAAAGCTCAGATTGCTCAACCCGGAGCCAGCCCTCCGAAAGCGGGATGTCATCCAAATTTTCGGATCGAGCCTCTTTTTGACTCAAAGCCTGTATATTGAATGCATAAATGTTTCTTGATAAAGCATTGGTGATATCGTCGATCTCTTGGGAAAGAGCATTGACCTCATCAAGATCTGAATACTTAACCATCTCTGATCAACCATTTCCTCTACTACTTCTTCTTCCCAGGCAGGCCCGGAAGCCCGCGCCCTCCGCCGCCGGGCAACCCTGGCAATCCGCCACCACCCGGCAAACCCGGAAGCCCGCCACCCCCGAAACCGCCCATGCCCCCCGGCAGCTTCATCCCCGGCGGCAGCTTGCCTGACTTCGCCGCTTCAATCATTTCCGGCGTCGGCTCCGGCATTCCGCGCCCGCCGCCCACGCCGAAGAGCTTGGCGAGACCTCCCTTACCCTTGCCCGCGGCCTTCATCATGTCGGCCATCTGCCGGTGCATCTTGAGAAGCTGGTTGACCTCCTGCACGGTGGTGCCTGAACCGGCGGCGATGCGGCGCTTGCGGCTTGCCTGCAACATCTTGGGGTTGCGGCGCTCCTTCAGGGTCATCGACGAGATGATCGCGCCCTGACGCTTCAGGAGCTTGTCGTCAAGATTTGCCCCCTGGAGCTGCTTCTTC
>CAZNAH010000010.1:4506-9401 GCA_964570735.1 uncultured Hyphomicrobiaceae bacterium
CGACATGCCGCCGATCTTCTGCATCTGGCGCAGCTGCTCGCCGAGATCCTCCAGATCGAAGGTGCCCTTCTGCATCTTCTTCGCGATGGCCTGGGCTTTTTCCTGGTCGATCGTTTCGGCGGCGCGCTCCACGAGGCTGACGACGTCGCCCATGCCGAGGATGCGGCTTGCGATGCGGTCCGGGTGAAAATCCTCCAGCCCGTTGAGCTTTTCGCCCGTGCCGAGCAGCTTGATCGGCTTGCCGGTGACCGCGCGCATGGAGAGCGCCGCGCCGCCGCGCCCGTCGCCGTCGATGCGGGTGAGCACGATGCCGGTCACGCCGATTCGTTCGTTGAAGGTTCGCGCGAGGTTCACGGCGTCCTGGCCGGTCAGCGCGTCGGCGACGAGCAGCGTCTCGTGCGGATGGGCGATGTCGCGCACGTCTTCCGTCTCGCGCATCAGCGCATCGTCGATGTGAAGGCGGCCCGCCGTGTCGAGCATGACGACGTCATAGCCGCCGAGCCGCGCGGCCTCGACGGCGCGCTTCGCGATCTGCTGCGGGGTCTGGCCTTTGATGATCGGCAGGGTGTCGATCTTCGCCTGCTCGCCGAGAATTTTAAGCTGCTCCTGCGCGGCGGGGCGGCGCGTGTCGAGCGAGGCCATCAACACGCGCTTTTTCTCACGCTCGGTCAGGCGCTTGGCGATTTTCGCCGTGGTCGTCGTCTTGCCCGAGCCTTGCAGGCCGACCATCATGATGGCAACCGGCGCGGGGGCGTTCAGATCGACGGGTTCCGCCTCGCGGCCCAGCGTCTCGACGAGTTCGTCATGGACGATTTTGACCACCATCTGGCCGGGCGTGACCGAGCGCACGACCTCCTGCCCCACCGCCTTGGCCTTCACCCGCTCCGTGAACGAGCGCACGACTTCCAGCGCGACATCCGCCTCGATCAGCGCGCGGCGCACCTCGCGCATGGCCTCCGACACGTCGCTGTCGGTCAGGCTCCCGCGGCGCGTGAGCTTGTCGAAAATGCCGGACAGGCGGTCGGAGAGGCTTTCAAACATCGATCACTCTTTGCTGGCGATACCAGGCGGTCCTGCTTTTCCAACGCAGATCGCATCCGCGGGCGAACCTTCGCTGGCGGATGTTCCTTCCCCCGCCTCCCGAGCGGAAAGCTCATGTGCGGGGCAAGAGCGGCTTCGTCAAATTCCGTTTCGCGGATGATTGGTGGCGAGGGCAGCGGAAGTCAAGGACAAACGCGCGTCACGGCGTGCGGATCGCCTCCGCGCGCTCGGGGCTGGGCTGCGCGAGGCGGAACCGCTCGGTAATCAGGACGGTCACGAGCGCCGCGACAGCAAGCCCGGTGAACCCCATGGCGAGCGGCCGCACCGTCCCGTCGAAGGATTGCCCGATGAGCGAGCCGAACGTCGCCCCCGCCGCCGCCGAATAGAAGCCGAGAAGCGCGGAGGCCGTGCCGGCGATCGGGCCCATCTTCTCCATGGCGAGCGCATTGAAGTTCGGCGCGATCAAGCCGAAGCAGAAGAAGGCCGAAGCGATGAACGCGCAGAAGACGAGAAGCGGCGGCTTGCCCGGATATCCAGCGGCCGCCATCACCCCGCATATCCCGAGAAAAGCCAGCAGCGCCAGATGTGACACGCGGCGCATTCCGATGCGTCTCACCAGCGCGGCGTTGGTCAGCGATGCGAGGATCATGAAGGCCGCGATTCCGCCGAAGACGAAGGGGAATCGCCATCCGAGATCGTAGAGATCGACGAAAACCTGCTGCGCGCTGTTGATATAGCTCATCAGCACGCCGAAGATGAAACCGAGCCCGATCGTGTAACCGATCGTCTGCCGGGTCGTGGCGAAGCGGTGCGCTGCCCCGCGCAGCCCCGCGACGGAAAGCGGCATGCGATCCGCCGCGTTCTTCGTTTCGGGCAGATCGACGGCCGACCAGACCAGCGCGGCGAGCGATATGACGAGCAGCACGGAGAACATGGCGCGCCAGTCCGCAGCCAGCAGGATGACCTCTCCGAAGGTCGGCGCGAGGACGGGTACGGCGATGAAGACCATCATCACGTAGGACATCACGCGCGCCATGTCGCGGCCCATGTAGAGATCGCGGATGATGGAATTCGCGATGACGCGCGGCGCGGCGGCGCCCAGCCCTTGCAGCATGCGCGCGGCCAGAAACACCGACGCATCCGGGGCGAGGAAAGCGAGCATGCTCGCCGCCGCATAGAGCACCAGCCCGAAGAACAGCGGCCCTCTGCGGCCATAGCGATCAGACAGCGGGCCATAGACGAGATGGGCGGGCGCAAAACCCATCATGTAGAAGGTGAGCACCAGTTGCCGCTGGTTTTCGGCATCGAGGCCGAGTTCCGCCCCGATCTCGGGCAGCGCGGGCAGCATGATGTCGATGGACATGGCCGTCAGCGCCGTCATCAGCGCCATGAGCGTGACGAAGCGCGCGAAGGGCAGGCCGCTGCGCGGAAGATCGGATGTGGTGGGCTGGGCAGGCGATGCGGAAACCGGCGTATTCAACATAAGCCACAGCATAAAACGGGACGAAGCGGGATGGAAGGCGCAGGCCCTGCTTCGTCACTGTGCGCGGCCAGCTTCCGTTCCTGCCTGGATCAGAACGGGTTCCACGTCGCGCGATCGGAAAATTTCACGTAGCCGATATTCGCCCCGATCCGCAGTCCGAGGCCGGTGCGGATAGGCACGATCACGATATCCTTCGCGGACAGCACCGTCAGGCCGACCCCGCCCACCACATAGGCCGACCCATCCACGCCCGTGAAGCGCCGCAGAAGTTTGCCCGGCTCGGTCAGGTTATAGACGAGGAAGAGCGTGCGCGAGCCGGTCGCCCCGAAGTCCCAGCCAAGCGACGGGCCCTGCCAGTAGATCGGCGCCGGCTGGATCTCCTGCCCGCCGAGCTTGAGGTGCAAGCGGCCGCTGCCATAGCGCAGGCCGGCGAGGAATGCCCCGCCGCCCTCATCGCCGATGATATAGCCGTTCGGGCGGCCATAGTTCTGGAAAGCATAGTTGATCACGCCCGCCAGCTCGGCCGAGAGCGTCCCGAACACGCCTTTGCCCGCATCGCGGATTTCCTGGATCGTGTAGCCGATAGCCGAGGGCGAGACCTCCGCACCGGGCTGATCGGCCGGAGGCGGAAGCGCCGCATAGTCGCGCTCCTGCGGATTGCTGCCCCCGCCCTGGCTGGACGGCGGCTGCAAGGACTGGGTAGGCAGATAATCGCGGCCGCTATCCTGCGCGGCGGCAGCTGTTTCGCCGGGGCGGCCTTCGTTGCGCGATAGCCCCGCGGACCAGGGCTGCTGCTCGCCGGGCGATTTCTGGAGGGTTTCGCGCATCCGGCTTTCGAATGAGGACGGATCGCCGGGCTCCGCTTTGGCTGTCTTCGCCGGTTCGGCAGGCTTGTCCGCGACCGATGGCTTCGGCTGGGACGCGGCCGGCTCGGTACGGCTTTCCCCGGCGCGTGCCGGAGCCGCGCCGTCGGTGGCCGTCGCCGGCCTAGCCAGCGCCGCGGACCGCCCGCTCTGATCGAGTTCCGCGAGCATGTAGCCGGACTTCTGGCCCATCACGGTCAGCAGACGGTCACGCGCCTTCTTCAGGTCGTTGAGGCGCTCGCAGGAAACGGGGCCGCCCGAGGAACTGCTCAAGGAGTCGATCTGCGTGACGAGCGTCTCGATTTCGCTGTTGAAGCTTTCCAGGCGGCTGTCGTTCATCACATTCGAGGCGCGCTGATTGCGCTCCTGCTCGTTCCAGTTCTGCTGGCGCGCGAGGGCCTGGAGCTTTTCCTGAAACCGCTTCTCGCTATCGGAATTGAGGTTGCGCAAGGCGGTCGCCGTCTCATCGACGGTGGCCGCGAACTCCCGCGCGCTGCACATGCGCTCCTGGGCATGACCGGGCGCTACGGCGAAGACGAGCAGCAAAAGACTGAGAGCGATGGTGTGAAACACGGCGTTGTCCTCAACGACCTTTTAGAATCGAAACCCGTTTAACCGAGTGGGCGCGGAATGAAAACATCTCAAAAAGGCACGATTCACTAAATTTTATTAATGCGCTTATTGCCAAGCTCACGCCATGCCGAAGTAACGCAGAAATATAAACACATAAAAAAGCGATAAAATTGAATGTGGATTTAGAAATCGAGCCCGATATCCAACACCTTGACAGAATGAGTGAGGCTTCCGGCAGAAATAAGGTCTACGCCCGTTTCAGCGATCGCTCGGACCGTTTCGATGCGCACGCCGCCGGACGCCTCGCACAACAGGGTGGGGCGGCGCGATTTGGCACGGCTGACCGCCATTGCCAGCATCTCAGGCGGCATGTTGTCGAAGAGAACGGCGTCGATCTCGAAGGCAAGCGCCTCGTCGAGCTGCTCCAGCGTATCGACTTCCACCTCGATCTTGACGAGATGGCCCGCGCCCGCCATCGCGCAGGCGATGGCCGCCGCGACACCCCCGCAGGCCGCGATGTGGTTGTCCTTGATGAGGATGGCGTCGAACAAGCCGAAGCGGTGGTTATGCCCGCCCCCGGCGCGAACCGCGTATTTCTCGAATGCGCGCAGCCCGGGCGTTGTCTTGCGGGTGCAGACGATTTTCGCCCCCGTGCCCCGCGTCTCCGCGACGAAGCGTGCCGTTTCGGTCGCGATGCCGCTCAGGTGGCCGAGGAAATTGAGTGCGACCCGCTCCGCGCTCAGGATCGCCCGCGCGGATCCGCTGACCCTGGCGATGAGCGCGCCCGCGGCCACCGCCTCCCCGTCAGGCACGAGTGTCTCGAAGGTGATGTCGCGGGCAAGCGAGCGGAACGCCGCCTCCGCCAGCGGAAGTCCGGCCACGACGCCGTCGCGCCGGGCGGCGAATGTGGCAGACGCGCGATGACCCGCCGGCAC
>CAZNAH010000010.1:9411-26354 GCA_964570735.1 uncultured Hyphomicrobiaceae bacterium
AGGGTGGTGGTGAGGTCGCCCGCCAGGCCCAGATCTTCGGCGAGCGCGGCTTCAACCGCCGTCCGGATGAGGGCGGCGGGCGGCGGCACGAGGCCAGGCTTAGCGCTCATCGCAGCGTCTCGTCCGTCTTAGCCCGTCGCACGACGACGCGGCCACGAGGCATCGCGGCCGCCCAGCGAACCGTAGTGATCAGGATCGTCGCCAAGGGCATGGCGCATGATCTTCTCGGCGCCGCTCAAGGTCAGGAATGTCCGGCGCGCCGGTGCGACATCCCGTGTGGGGTGATCCAGCCGGAAGTGTCCGCCTCGGCTTTCGCGCCGCACATAGGCGGATGCCGTGATCAAAAGCGCGGCCGCAAGCATGTTCGTCAGCCGCGGCGAGGGATGCTTGCCGCGCGCCGCCGCGATCGCCCTCAGCGCCGTGAGCAAACCGCCGCGCGACCGTTCGACGCCGACATGCGCCGACATCGTCTCGCGCAGAGCCGCGGCCTGATCGCGCTCCTGATCTGCGGCCGCGTGAAGCGGGGTGGCATGCCCGCCGCCGAGATCGCCCATGGCGTACCATTGCGACGCCTCTGCCGCGATATCCTCCGCGACACGCGCGCCTAATACCACCGCTTCGAGCAGAGAGTTCGAGGCGAGCCGGTTCGCGCCATGGGCGCCCGTCGAGGCCACCTCTCCGCAAGCCCAGAGCCCGGCAAGCGTGGTGCGGCCCCGGATGTCCGTCACAACGCCGCCCATATGGTAATGCGCGGCCGGCGCAACGGGGATCGGCTGGCGTTTGGGGTCGATGCCCGCCTCGCGGCAGACCGCGTAAGCGCCGGGGAAATGCGACCCTAAATCGAGCGCACGGCAATCGAGGAACGCGCCCCGCCCCGCTTTGATTTCGCGATGAACGGCGCGGGCCACCGCATCGCGCGGTGCGAGTTCGGCCTGCGGATGCGCGTCCACCATGAAGCGCTCGCCCCGGCTGTTGACGAGGATCGCCCCGTCGCCCCTCAGCGCTTCCGACGCGAGCGGCGCGGGATCGAGCCCGAGGTCAAACGCCGTCGGGTGAAACTGCACGAATTCCGTGTCTGCCACCACGGCCCCGGCCCGCGCGGCCATGGCGAGGCCGGTGCCGCGTGCTTCGGCCGGATTCGTCGTGACGCGATAAAGCTGACCGATGCCGCCCGTCGCAAGCACGACGGCGCGGCCGTAAAGCTCGCTGGCTTTCGACTCGCCCGCGCGGCAGAGGCGGACACCCGCCACACGGCCCTCGCTCACGATGAGATCGAGCGCCTCGACATGTTCCAGAACCGAGATCGACGGCGCCTGCGCGACCTGCGCGATGAGCGCGGCCATCACGGCCTTGCCCGCCTGATCGCCGTTCACGCGGACGATGCGCCGCGCGCTGTGCGCCGCTTCCCGCGATAAGCGCAGGCGGCCTTCGAGATCGCGGTCGAACGGCACGCCATAGTGCAGGAGATCATCGATGCGCTGCGCGGCTTCACGCGCGATGAGATTGGCGACCTGCGGATCTACAAGTCCGTCGCCCGCCGCGATCGTATCCGCCGCGTGAGCGTCCGGAGTATCGCCTTCGCCGATGGCCGCCGCGATGCCGCCCTGCGCCCACGCGCTCGATGCGCCTTCGCCGAGAGGCCGCGGGGTCAGGACCGTCACGGGCAGCGGCGCGAGTTTCAGCGCGGTGAACAAACCGGCCAGCCCGCCGCCGATGACGATGACGTGATCCGGGCCGGTCCGGCGGCGAAATTTGAGAGGCTGCGCAGATCGACTCATCAGGGGCGTCCTCATGATCGGAACAACGGATAGGCAGTCACAGGGTTTCAAGCGATAGCGCAACGGATGCTTTGCACATCTTTCGCGATCAACTTGAGGTGAAAAGCTTACGTCCGCGCTCCAAACTCCACACAAAGAACAAAGAGAGCGGACCGGCCCGCTCCCCGCTCCATCGTTGGCTCGCTGTGCGTCACGCCGCGAGATTGACCATGCGCTCAACCGCCAGACGCGCGCGCGCCGCCACCTCCGGATCGACCGTGACCTCTTCCTTCATATGGAGGAGCGAGTCGAGAATTTTCGGCAGCGAGATGCGCTTCATATGCGGGCAGAGGTTGCACGGGCGCACGAACTCGGTCTTCGGCGCTTCCGCCGTGATATTGTCCGCCATCGAGCATTCCGTCACGAGCACCACGCGCTGGGGCTGGTGATCCGTCACCCACTTGATCATACCGCTGGTGGAGCCGGTGAAGTCGGCGGCCTCGATGACGTCCGGCGGGCATTCGGGGTGCGCGATGATCCTGAGACCCGGATCGGTCTCGCGATAACGGCGCAATTCCTCGCCCGTGAAGCGCTCATGCACTTCGCAGCGGCCCTTCCACGCGATGATCTCGACATCCGTCTGCGTGGCGACGTAGCGCGCGAGATACTCGTCCGGGATAAGCAGGACGCGTGGTGCGCCGAGGCTTTCCACGACCTTCACCGCGTTGGATGACGTGCAGCAGATGTCGCACTCGGCTTTCACCGCCGCGCTGGTGTTGACATAGGTCACGACCGGCACGCCCGGATAGGCGGCCCGTAGCGCGCGCACGTCGTCCGCCGTGATCGAAGAGGCGAGCGAGCAGCCCGCCTTCAGGTCGGGGATCAGCACGGTCTTGTCGGGATTGAGCAGCTTCGACGTTTCCGCCATGAAGTGCACGCCGCCCTGCACGATGATGTCGGCGTCCGTGCGCGAAGCCTCCTTCGCAAGTTGCAGGCTGTCGCCGATGATGTCGGCCACGCCATGGAAAATCTCCGGCGTCATGTAGTTGTGCGCCAGGATGACCGCGTTCTTCTCGCGCTTCAGGTCGTTGATCGCTTTGATGTAAGGCGCGTGCGCGGCCCATTCGAGCGGCGGGATCACGCGCTCGACCCTGGCATAGAGCGGCTTCGTCTCGCGGATGGCCTCGCGCACATAGGCCGCGTCGAAGCTGTGGCGCGGCGGCGCGATGTCCACATCGAGATCGAGCGCGCGCGGCGCTTCGAACACCGTCTTGCGCCGGATCGGCTGAATTCCACTATCCATGAACGGCATCGGCCCCTCCAGCATATGCCTGCCTTGCGGGCGGATGCCCGCGTGCCGGGGTTTCATCCCGCGGCGGCTTATAATACTCACTTTGAGCATTTCTGGATCGCAAAGCCAGCCATTCCCGCTCGCCCAAGGCGATGCGACGCGCGCCATCCACTTATGCTCGTCTTGATCATAAGATAGGCCCGCGCGCGCGGAATGCCAATCACATTTTTGATGGCGGGCGGCGGCGAGCCGGACATTGCGAGCGGCCAAAATGCCGCGCCCAGCCCGCCGGTCGCAGCTTTGGCATCGAGCGTAAGCCTTGTCGTGTCAAGGAGGCTTGAATGCTGAATTTCTTGCTTGTCTTCCTCGGATTGGCCGTGGGCGCGCCGATGGTCCTGCTCGGGCTCAGCTATCTCGCCCGCGCGTTCACCCGCAAGCGCGGGAAGTGACAGCCGCCCGCATGATCGCGTCAGGAGCGGCGTGCGCCGACAAGGCGCAGCCGCAGCGCGTTCAGCTTGATGAAGCCTTCCGCGTCGCGCTGGTCATAGGCAACCGCACCTTCCTCGAACGTCACCAGCTCCTGATTATAAAGCGAGTGAGGGCTTTCGCGGCCGATGACTGACACACTGCCCTTATAGAGCTTGCAGCGCACGCGGCCTGTCGCAAACTCCTGACTCTTGTCGATGGCCGCTTGCAGCATTTCGCGCTCGGGCGAAAACCAGAAACCGTTGTAGATCAGCTCGGCGTAGCGCGGCATCAGTTCGTCCTTGAGATGCGCCGCGCCGCGATCGAGCGTGATGCTTTCGATGCCGCGATGCGCCGCGAGCAGGATCGCACCGCCCGGCGTCTCGTAAATGCCGCGTGACTTCATGCCGACGAAGCGGTTCTCCACGAGGTCGAGCCGGCCGATACCGTGGCGGCGGCCATAATCGTTCAGGCGACCCAGCAGCGCGGCGGGTGACAGAGGCTCGCCGTTGATGCTTGCCGCGTCGCCGCGCTCGAAGCCGATTTCGATCACCTCCGGCTGATCCGGGGCATCCTCCGGCGCGACGGTCCGCTGGTAGACGTAATCGGGCGCCTCGACCGCCGGGTCTTCCAGAAGCTTGCCCTCGGAAGAAGTGTGCAGCAGGTTCGCGTCCACCGAGAAGGGCGCTTCGCCGCGCTTGTCCTTCGTGACCAGGATCTGGTTCTTCTCGGCGAAATCGAGCAGCGCGGCCCGCGACTTGAACTCCCATTCGCGCCACGGGGCGATGACCTTGATGTTCGGATCGAGCGCATAATAGGTGAGTTCGAAACGAACCTGATCGTTGCCCTTGCCGGTCGCGCCGTGGCAGACCGCGTCCGCGCCCGTCTCCCGCGCGATCTCGATCTGGCGCTTCGCGATCAGCGGGCGCGCGATGGATGTGCCGAGCAGATAAAGCCCCTCATAGACGGCGTTCGCCCGGAACATGGGAAAGACGTAATCACGGACGAAATCCTCGCGCAGATCCTCGATGTAGATCTCGCGGATGCCGAGCATTTCCGCCTTCTTGCGCGCGGGCTCCAGTTCCTCGCCCTGGCCGAGATCGGCGGGGCCGGTCACCACTTCGCTGCCGTAGGTGACTTGCAGCCATTTCAGGATGATGGAGGTGTCGAGCCCGCCCGAATAGGCAAGCACCACTTTCTTGATTTCTGGTCTGTCCGGCATGGCTCTCACCGCGCTAAAAGGTTGTGCGGGCATAACGGAAGCAAAGAAGCCCGGCAAGTGCTCTATCAGCGGCAAGACCCGGCGGGACAATTTTCAGGCGGGGGCGCGGACTGAGCTTCGTATGCGCCGGCTGATCAGGATAACCGGCACGAGCCCCACCATGACGAGGATCAGCGATGGCGTGGACGCCTGTGCGAGCCGCTCATCGGAGGCCAGCCGGTAAGCCTGTATAGCGAGCGTATCGTAATTGAAAGGCCGCAGGATCAGGGTTGCGGGCAGTTCTTTCATCACATCGACGAAGACCAGCAGCATGGCTGCCAGAAGCGGGCCCTTTAGCAAGGGAAGATGAACGCTGAGAATAACGCTCGGCTCCCTGCGGCCGAGCGTGCGCGCCACCTCGTCGTAGCGGACGGGAACTTTTTCGAAACCTGCCTCGATGCTATTCAGCCCAACCGCAAGGAAGCGAACCACATAAGCCAGGATAAGCGCGGCGATGGAGCCTGTGAGGATGAGACCGGGCGAAAGACCCAGCGTCTCGCGCGCAAAAGCATCGATCGCATTGTCCGCTGTGGCCAGGGGCACGACGATGCCGATCGCGATCACCGTACCGGGGATAGCGTAACCGAGACGGCTGAACTGGCTTGCAACCCTGGTGACCGGTCCTGGCCGGCTCCGCGCGGCGTAGGCGAGAACGAAACCGAGAGCGGCAACGGCAAGCGCGGCGAGCGCGGCAAGGGTGAGCGAGTTCGCAATCAGGTGCATATAGCGATCACTGACGATTTCATGCCCGTCAACCAAGGAAAGGTGCAGCAGGATCGCCGTCGGAAGCAGGAAGCCCAGCAAAACGGGCAGGGCGCAAGCCAGAACGGCGCTCCACGCCGCGGCTCCGCGCAGGTTGTAACGCGGCAGCTCCTTCATAGCGACGCTGCTCGCATAGCGGGCGCGGTGACGCTCAAGCCGTTCCAAAGCAAGGATCAGCACAACGACGCCGAGCAACATCATGGAGAGTTGCGCCGCAGCTACCGTGTCGTACATGGAGATCAGAGCACGGTAGATGCCCGTCGTGAAGGTGTGCACTCCGAAATGCGAGACGGCGCCGAAATCGGCCAGCGTCTCCATCAGAGCCAGAGCCACGCCTCCGGCGATGGCCGGACGCGCCAGCGGTAGCGCCACCGACCAGAATGTGGACCAGGCAGAGGCGCCAAGAACGCGGCTGGCGGCGAGATGGGCGGTTGACTGCTGAAGAAAGGCGGTCCGGGCCATCAGATAGACGTAGGGATAAAACACGAAGACGAACATCGTCACGGCGCCGCCGACCGAGCGGACATTGGGAAACCAGTAATCGCGCGGCCCCCAGCCCGTGATGTCGCGCAGCGCCGACTGGACGGGTCCCGGATGTGACAGGAAATCGGTGTAGGCATAGGCAATGATGTAAGCCGGCATCGCGAGAGGAACGATCAGCGCCCACTCGAACAGGGTCCGGCCGGGAAAATTGCACATCGCCACCAGCCAGGCCGTGCCGGTTCCGATGATCATCGTGCCGAGACCGACGCCGATCACAAGAAAGGCGGTGTTGAGGATGTAATCCGGCAGAATCGTGCTCGCCAGATGAGCAATGCTGCCCTTGTCCGGCGCGAGCGCTGTCAGGGCGACGCTGATGACGGGCGCCATGATGAGCGCGCCGATGAGCAGCGCGCTCATGCTGAGCCATGAGAGACGGAGCGCGCGGACAGACGCCATACGACCCTGGGGCGTTGTCATTTTCTGGAGCAAGTGGCGCCTCTACCGTTCCGCACGAGGCAGGACGACGTTCACAAAAGGGGGGAAGGAGCAGCGGGCCGGGCAGCCGCGCGCTCCCTCTCTATCATGACAAGGGACTCGCAGAGCAAACCTTATTTATAGCCAACCTCGTCATAGATCTTCTGAGCCTGAGGCTGGTTGACGCCAAGCTTCACGACATCGAGCTTGTCTTCCGTGAAGGTACCGAGCTTCTGAACCGTGGAGGACGGCTCGACGCCGGCGACGACAGGATATTCGTTGTTGCCGTCGGCGAAGTATTTCTGCGCCGAAGGACTCACCAGATATTCCAGCAACTTGACAGCATTGTCCTTGTTGGGGGCCGTTTTGACAACGCCGCCCCCGGAAACGTTCACATGGGTCCCGGTTGTTTCCTGATTGGGGAAGACCACGCCGATCTTGTCCTCATTGCCGGCCAGCCAGTCCGCTTTTTTGGCCACGGCATTGGCGTAGTAGTACGTATTCGACAAGACAATGCCGCAGGCCCCGGACGCAATCGCCTTGAGCTGATCCGTATCCCCGCCTTCCGGCTCGCGCGCACGGTTTTCCCACATGCCTTTCGCCCACTCCTTGGCCTTTTCGGGGCCGTTATTCGCGATCATCGCCGCCATCAGCGAGAGCATGTAAATGTTGGAGCTGCTGCGCGTGCAGACGAGACCTTTATACTTTGGATCGGCGAGATCCATGTAAGTTTTCGGCGGCTCTTTCACGCGGGACTTGTCGTAAAAGATGACGCGGGCGCGTTTTGAGAAGCCAAACCAATGGCCTTCCGGGTGCCGCAGATTAGCCGGGACAGCCTTCTCCAGAACCCCCGACTTTGCGGGTTGAAAAATTCCGTCTTTCTCGGCCGCCCATAGCCGTCCCGCATCGACCGTGATCAGCACGTCGGCGGGGCTGTTTGCACCCTCGGCCTGGATCCGCTTGATGAGTGCGCTGGCGTCGCCTTCGATCCGATTGACCTTAATCCCGGTTTTCTGCTCGAATTCTCCGTAAAGCTTATCGTCCGTATCGTAATGGCGGGACGAATAAAGGTTCACGACCTGCTGCGCGGAGGCCGGCAGCATGCCCCCGGTCAGCCCGACGGCAACAGCAACCGCCAAGAGGCTGGCGCGGGCGCGCCGAGGCATGGCGTCAAATTTCCAGCGGCCCATGGAAATATTCATGGCTTTCCTTTCATTGTACGGTCTAGGCCGCTGAAGCGTACGGTGTTACGCAGCGGCGCTTAATCCCGATTAACAAAGTCGGAATAATGGACAGAACAGCCTCCCGTCAAGGCGCAATTTGTTCATCTAAGTCTAACTAGAATAATTAAAAATTGCGCCCGGACGGATATTTTGGAGCAGCCTTGGAAAAGGGCGCGCGGCGGTGCCCAAGGAGCGGGAGCCATGATCTTCACCCTCAAAATCGCGATCTCGGCCGTCGTCATCGCCTTCGCGTCGTGGCTGTCGGGACGGCGGCCGGAGCTGGCGGGCTTCATCATCGCCATGCCGATCGCCACGCTGGTCGCGCTCGTCTTCTCCTATTACGAGCACAAGGATCCGCAGGCGACCATCACCTTCGCCCGCAGCATCCTGTTGGCCGTGCCCGTCTCCTACCTCTTCTTTCTGCCGTTTTTCGTGTCGGACCGGCTCAATCTCGGCTTCTGGGATTGCTACTTCGCGGGGCTGGTGCTGCTGGGCGCGGGCTATTTCGTTCACCGCGCGCTGACGGCGCTGATCTGAGCCATGACGCGCCCGGCCCTCGAATTCTGGTTCGAGTTCGCCTCGACCTATTCCTACCTGTCCGCGATGCGCATCGAGGATGCCGCCCGCGAGGCTGGCGTCGATATCGCGTGGAAGCCGTTCCTGCTCGGCCCGATCTTTCGGCGCCAGGGCTGGAGCACGTCGCCGTTCAATCTCTACCCGGCGAAAGGTCGGTACATGGTCCGCGATGTGGCGCGGCTCGCAGGTGAGCGCGGGCTGGCCTTCCGAATGCCGGATCCATTTCCTCAAAACGGCCTGCTGGCCGCGCGGCTCACGCTCGCCGGGCATGACGAGGGTTGGGGCACCGCTTTCGCGAGAGCTGTCTTCACAGCCGAATTCGCGCAAGGCCAGCCGATCGGCGAGGCTGAAACGCTCGCGCGCATTCTGGCTGGCCTCGGCGTCGAGGCCGCACCTGCGATGATGAAGGCCGCGACGGACGACATCAAGATGCGGCTACGGCGACAGACGGATGAGGCCGAAGCCAAGGGCATCTTCGGCGCACCATCCTTCGTCACGCCGGACGGCGAACTCTTCTGGGGCGACGACCGGCTGGAACAGGCGCTGCGATGGGCCGCGAAATTCGCGTAAGCGGCGCTGAATGCGCTTGAGTTTTATCCGCGCAGGGCTAGGATGTTTCCGTTTCGTGAACACTGCTTTTACGTTTCGGAGATAGTTATGCGTATTCGTGCCCTCCCAGGCGGCATGGCGGCTTTTTGCGCCGCAAGTCTCATCCTCTTCAGTCTCGCTCACAGCGCGAAGGCGCAATCGGTCTGCAAGGGCCTCGTCCAGGCGGAATGCAGCGCGAATGCCGCGTGCGGCTGGGTGAAGGGCTTCACCACGAAGACCGGACGCCAGGTGAGCGCGTTCTGCCGCAAGAAGCCTGCACGCAATAAAACCGCGCTTGCGGAGACCGGCTCGCACTGAAGCCTGGTTCCCCGCGCCCCGCCAAGCCATTGGACAGCGCGGCGGCCAGCCTTTATAGCTTCGCCGGTCTTGACCTTGACGGAAGCCCTCGCCGACATGACCCGCAGACGCCAGAACCGGGTGCTCGCCACCGTCATCGCGGGCTTGCTGACGCTCATCGCGCTGGCCTTCGTCGCGAAAGTCTCGGGTATCGCGCTGCTCAACCAGGTCCATCAGTTCATCAGCGACACGTCGCTTCTCATCGCAACGGTCGTCGCAGCCTATCTCGCGGGCATCTACCAGAAGCGCAGCACCTTCCTGCAATCGCTCCGCGAGCAATGGCGGGAGATCGTTCAGGCGAAATCGGCGCTCATCTATTATTGCCACCTGGAAACGCCTAGCCTCGAAGATTATCTCAAAACTGCGCGGCAATTGTCCGAATGCATCGACAATATGCGTATCGTCTACGCCAATGTGGGCGAGACCGACGACCTGATCGGCTATTATCCCTATTCGCCGCTGCATCACATGCGGGTCGTGATGGAGTCGCTCGATCCGCGAAAGGGTCAGCCGACCGAGGAGCAGCGCTTCGCCGCGCGCGGCGAGATCTGGGCGGCTTTCAACGCGGTGCGCGAGCATTTCCTCGACGAATTCGACATCGAGGAACCCTCGAAGCCCATCGTGGTGTTCCAGATGCGGCGCACGAAGAAGGACGGCGCGGCTCCTCACGCCCGCCGCCTCCACGAGCGGCAGCGCGAGATCGTCAAAAGCCAGGGGGCTGGCGCGAAAGACCCCGAATATCACCGTGCCGCGGACATCCAGCGCTAATCGGTTGACGCGGTGAGGCGCTTGCCTCAATGTCCGACCGATTTTGCATTGCAACATGAACCTGTAGAGGATGCGCAGCCATGGACTTGCGCAACATTGCCATCATTGCCCATGTCGATCACGGCAAGACCACGCTGATCGACGTGCTGCTCCGCCAGTCCGGCGCCTTCCGCGAGAACCAGCGCGTGGCCGAGCGGGCGATGGACAGTAACGATCTCGAACGCGAGCGCGGCATCACCATCCTCGCGAAGGTCACCTCGCTTGTCTGGAAGAACACGCGCATCAACATCGTGGATACGCCGGGCCACGCCGATTTCGGCGGCGAGGTCGAGCGCATCCTCAACATGGTGGACGGCGCGATCGTGCTCGTGGACGCGGCGGAAGGCCCGATGCCGCAGACGAAATTCGTCGTCTCGAAGGCGCTGAAAATCGGCTTGCGCCCCATCGTGGCGATCAACAAGATCGACAAGCCCGAGGAACGGCATGTCGAGGTGGTGAACGAGGTGTTCGACCTGTTCGCCAATCTCGATGCGAACGAGGAGCAGCTCGATTTCCCCATTCTCTACGGCTCCGCGAAGCAGGGCTGGATGGCGCTCGACCCCGCCGGTCCGCGCGACGACATGGCCCCGCTGTTCGACCTCGTCTGCCAGCATATCGAGCCGCCGAAAACCGCCGAAGGCCCCTTCCGCCTGTTGGCTACGACGATCGAGGCCGACCCGTTCCTCGGCCGCATCCTCACGGGCCGCATCACCTCAGGCAGCGTGAAGCCCGGCAGCCAGGTCAAGGCGCTGTCACGCGACGGCAAGCTCATCGAGCAGGGGCGCGTCTCGAAGGTGCTCGCCTTTCGCGGGCTTGAGCGCCAGCCGGTGGACGAAGGCGAGGCGGGCGACATCGTGGCCATCGCGGGCCTGACGAAGGCGACCGTCGCCGACACGCTCTGCGACCCGCAGGTGACGGAGCCGCTGCCCGCCCAGCCGATCGACCCGCCGACGCTCACCATGACGTTCCGCATCAATGACGGCCCGCTCGCCGGCCAGGAAGGCGACAAGGTGCAAAGCCGCGTCATCCGCGAGCGCCTGTTGCGCGAGGCGGAGGGCAATGTCGCGCTGAAGATCGCGGAGACGGGCGACAAGGATGCGTTCGAGGTGTCGGGGCGCGGCGAATTGCAGCTTGCCATCCTCATCGAGACCATGCGCCGCGAAGGCTTCGAGCTTACCGTGTCGCGTCCGCGCGTGGTGTTCCACACCGACCCTGTCACGGGCCAGCGGCAGGAGCCCATCGAGGAAGTCATCATCGATGTGGACGAGGACCACACGGGCGTCGTCGTGCAGAAGCTGTCCGAGCGGCGCGGCGACCTCATCGAAATGCGGCCCTCGGGTGGCGGACGCCAGCGGCTCATTTTCTACGTCCCGACGCGCGGGCTGATCGGCTATCAGGGCGAACTCCTCACCGACACGCGCGGCACGGCCATCATGAACCGCCTGTTCCATGGCTATGCGCCCTACAAGGGCGACATCCAGGGCCGCCGCGAGGGCGTTCTCATCTCCAATGCGGAGGGGGAGGCCGTCGCCTACGCCTTGTGGAACCTCGAAGCGCGCGGACCGATGATGATCGACCCGCAAACGCGCGTCTATCAGGGCATGATCGTCGGCCAGCACACGCGCGAAAACGATCTCGAAGTGAACGTGCTGAAGGGCAAGCAGCTCACCAACATCCGCGCGGCGGGCAAGGACGAGGCCGTGCGCCTCACCCCGCCGATGCGGATGACGCTGGAAAAGGCGCTGGCCTATATCCAGGACGACGAGCTTGTGGAGGTGACGCCGCAGTCCATCCGGCTGCGCAAGCGCTATCTCGATCCGAACGAGCGGAAAAGGATGGAAAAGCAGGCCGCCGCCGTGTAACGACTCGCCCGTTCACGAGGAGCGTGCGCGATGAAGCTTGCCATCATGGGCGCGGGCGGGCGGATGGGCCAGGCGCTCATCCGGGCCGTGGCTGAAACCGAAGGCGCGAGCGTCGCAGGCGCGGCGGAGCGCACGGGATCGCCCGCCGTAGGCCGCGATGCCGGGGAACTGGCCGGCCTCGCGCCGCTGGGTGTTGCCGTGACGAGCGAACCGCTCGAACTTTTCACCCGCATCGACGGCGTGCTCGATTTCACCGCGCCCGCCGCATCCGTAGAGTTCGCCGCGCTCGCCGCGCAGGCTCGCATCGTGCATGTGATCGGTACGACAGGCTTTTCTGCGGAGGACGAGGCTAGGATCGAAGCGGCTGCCCGCCACGCGACCATCGTGAAATCGGGGAATATGAGCCTCGGCGTAAACCTGCTCGCGGCGCTCGTCGAAAAAGCGGCCGCCGCGCTTGCCGATGATTTCGACATCGAGATTTGCGAGATGCACCATCGGCACAAGGTGGATGCGCCGTCGGGAACCGCGCTTCTGCTGGGCCGGGCCGCAGCAAAAGGCCGGGGCATCGACCTTGGCCACCACGCGATCCGGGTGCGGGACGGGCACACCGGCGCCCGGCCGCGCGGCGCCATCGGCTTCGCCACCCTGCGCGGCGGCAGCACGGTGGGCGACCACACCGTGATGTTCGCGGGCGAGGGCGAGCGCATCGAAATGACGCACCGCGCCGAAGACCGCCAGATCTTCGCGCGCGGCGCTGTGAAAGCCGCGCTCTGGGCACAAGGCCGCCCGCCGGGACTTTATTCCATGCGCGATGTGCTCGGCCTCGGCTGAGCGCGTGCCTCCCCCGCCAACACCCAAGGAGACGATATGGACCGCTTGCTCGTTCTCGTGCGACATGGCCAATCCGAATGGAACAAGCTGAACCTGTTCACGGGCTGGCGTAATCCGGACCTCACGGCAGAGGGCATCGCGGAGGCTCGCCGCGCGGGGCGCATGCTGCGCGATCAGGGCTTCAACTTCGATATCGCATTCACGAGCGGGCTGAAGCGCGCGCAGGACACGCTGCGGCTGATGCTGGAGGAATTGGGTCAGCCCGATCTCGAAACGGTGCGCGACGCAGCCCTCAACGAGCGCGATTACGGCGATCTGTCGGGGCTCAACAAGGACGACGCGCGCGCCCGGTGGGGCGAAGAGCAGGTTCTGGTCTGGCGGCGGTCCTACGACATCGCGCCCCCCGGCGGCGAAAGCCTGAAGGATACGGCGGCGCGCGTGCTGCCCTATTACGAAAACCGCATCCTGCCCGAGGTGAAGGCGGGCAAGCGCGTGCTGGTCGCGGCGCACGGCAATTCGCTGCGCTCGCTCATCATGCATCTCGACCGGCTCACTCCGGAAGAGGTCATCGCTCTCAATCTTGCCACGGGCGATCCTTACGTCTATCGCTTCAACGTCGATGGGTCTGTCGCGGAGAAGAAGCTGCTGGCAGCCTGATCAGGAGAGTTGCGCCATGTCGCCTCAACCGGGGGTCCGTTGGGTCTGGCGCCTCAGGCGCAGGGGAGGGATGGCGATGGTAACGGATCTCGGAGACAGCATCGCCGAAGCCGGCGAGCGCATCCAGCACAAATGGATCGCGATCTACATCGCGCTGCTCGCGGTGCTGCTGGCGATCTGCGCGATCGGCGCGGACAACGCCGCGAAAACCGCCACGCGTGCCAACATCCAGATGGCCGACACCTATGCGTTCTATCAGGCGAAGGCCATCCGCCAGACGGCGACGCAGCTCGCGGCTGACGAACTCGACCTTATGCTTGCCGCCAATCCGGGCATGCCGGATGAGATGCGCCGGAAGATCGACGCAAAGATCAGCGCGTATAAGAGCACCGTCGCGCGCTATGAGAGTGAGCCGGACAAGGGCGAGGGCAAGCGCGAATTGCTGGCCAAGGCCGGGGAGTGGCGCAAGCAGCTCGACACGGCCCTCTCGCAGGACCCTTATTTCGACTATGCTCAAGCGCTGTTGCAGATCGCGATCGTTCTCGCCTCCGCTTCGATCATCGCGGGCGGCGCGGCGCTTCTCAGCCTGAGCATGCTGCTCGGAGCCAGCGGCACGCTGTTGATGGTGAATGGCTTCACGCTCGCGGTGGCCCTGCCGATCTGAACCGCCCGTCAAACGGCGGGAGAGCGGCGCATCGTGAGGGCCTCATTCAGCGCGCCCGCGAAGTCGCGCTTCTCGCCATCCGAGAGGAATGCGCCGAAGATGAGTTTACGGCCGTGGCTGGTGAGCGAAAGCTCATCTGCGCTGTTTTCATGCTCTTCGAGCTGAAGCCGCACCCAATAAGGATTGAAACTCCAGCTTTCGGCTTTCCCGGATGGATGGACGCGCGTCACTTTCAGCTCGTTCGGGCCGAGGTTGACCTGCTCGAACATGCGCCCGGCGCGGTAATTCAACCGGAACGCGATATAGATGAGTAGAATATCCAAGCCGAAGAAGCCGAAGACCGGCCAAGCGCCCATCGCGGCGAACAGTACCCCGCAGACGAAACAGACGATGCCGAGAAGGGCCATCAACAGGATAAAGCCCTTGCGCGAAAGCGAGCGATGGGGCAGCAAAACCGCCGAGAAGATGTAAGGGGTGTCGTCCGCTGCATCGGAATACACCGCGCTGGCGTCAGCGAGACTTTCAAGCTTGCTCATTCTGAAGATTTTATCCCATTCTCTCGCCGATGCGAAGACCTCCGCCAGCCCGGCCCCGCGCGTCCCGGATGCCCGCAAAACAGGGGCGCGGGAAAGGTGTTCCCCTCACCGGGCAGGCTGACAGGATTACGGCATCGGAAGCCGCCGAGATCTTCAGGCGTTTTGTCGCGGCCATGCCGGCGCCCCAGACCGAGCTTGAACACACGAACCCGTTCACGCTGCTCGTAGCCGTGGTGCTGTCCGCCCAGGCGACCGACGTCGGCGTCAACAAGGCAACGCGCGCGCTCTTCGCCGCCGCCGACACGCCGGAGGCAATGCTCGCGCTCGGTGAGGATCGCGTCCGTGAGGCGATCAAGACCATCGGTCTTTTCCGCAACAAGGCGAAAAACGTGATCGCCCTGTCGCGCGCCCTCATCGAGGAGCATGGCGGCACGGTGCCGCGGACGCGCGCCGCGCTTGAAGCCCTGCCCGGCGTGGGCCGCAAAACCGCTAATGTCGTGCTGAACGTCGCATTCGGCGAGCCGACCATCGCGGTCGATACCCACATTTTCCGCGTCTCGAACCGGACGGGGCTTGCGCCCGGCAAGACGCCCCTCGACGTGGAGCACGGGCTGGAGCGCATCGTGCCGGCGGAGCATCTCCTGCATGTCCATCACTGGCTGATCCTGCACGGCCGCTATGTCTGCAAGGCGCGCAAGCCAGAGTGCTGGCGCTGTCTGATCGCGGATCTGTGCAGGTTCGAGCCGAAAACGCCAGCGCCTGCGAAAGCCGGCGCGAATGATCACGAAACCCTCGAAACCGGAACGGAGACCGAATGACGGGAAAAGAGCTTCACGTGGCGGGCATCGGCCATGCGCTCGTCGATATCATCGCCCCTTGCGACGAGGGCTTCCTGTCGGACTTTCGCCTGGCCAAAGGCATGATGAGGCTCACCACGAGCGAGGAAGCCGCCGCGCTGTATGATCGCATGGGTCCGGCCGTGGAAGCCTCCGGCGGGTCCGCTGCGAACACCTGCGCGGGCATTGCCTCGTTCGGCGGCCGGGCGGGCTTCATGGGCAAGGTCGGCCACGATCAGTTCGCAACCGTCTTCACGCACGATATCCGCTCCATCGGCGTGGCTTACGAAAATTCCCGCACGCCGACCGAAACGCCCACTGGGCGCTGCTTCATCCTCGTCACGCCGGATGGCGAGCGCACCATGAACACCAATCTCGGCGCGGCGGCGGAGTTCGCGGAAGCCGACCTCAACCTGCCGATGCTCGCAGCCGCAGAAATCCTCTACCTCGAAGGCTATCTCTTCGATCCGGCGCCCGCCCGCGCGGCCTTTTTCGCGGCGGCGGAGCATGCGCGCAAATCCGGCACGAAGGTTTCGCTCACCCTCTCCGACCCGTTCTGCGTGGACCGGCATCGCGCCGACTTCCTGGCCTTCATCCGCGCGGGCGTGGACCTCGTGTTCGCCAACGAGAAGGAACTGCTCGCCCTCTACGAGACGTCGTCTTTCGACGAGGCGTCCGCGCGCCTGCGGGCGGATTGCGCGCTCTCGGTCGTCACGCGCAGCGAGAAAGGCTCGGTCATCCTGAATGGCGACGGTGCGATCAAGGTCGATCCGGAACCGGTCGAGACCCTGGTTGACGCGACGGGTGCAGGCGATCTCTACGCGGCAGGCTTTCTGTACGGTCTCGGCACCGGGCTGCCTCTCGAAACCTGCGGACGGCTCGGCAGCCTCGCCGCAGCCGAGGTCATCAGCCAGATGGGTCCGAGGCCGATGCGCTCGCTGAAGGACCTGGCGGCGGAGCGCGGCCTTCTGTAAGCGCCGCGCTCACAGCTTGCGCAGGAAAACCGTCTCGACCTTGTGGTCGTGCCCCTTGCTCAGGATGAGGTTGGCGCGCTGGCGCGTCGGCAGAATGTTGCGCTTGAGGTTGGGCAGGTTGATGCTGCGCCACAGCTTCAGCGCCTGGGCGATGGCCTGCTCCTGTGTCAGCTTCGAGTAGCGGTAGAAATAGGCGTCCGGGTCGCGGAACGCCGTGCGCCACAGCCGCAGGAAGCGCGTGACATACCAGCTTTCGATGAGCGCGGGCTCGGCGTCGATATAGATCGAGAAGTCGAAGAAATCCGAAACGAACGGGATGGCCTCGCCGTTCTTCGGCAGTTTCGCGGGCTGGAGCACGTTCAGGCCCTCGACGATGAGGATGTCGGGGCGGTCCACCACGATCGTCTCGCCCGGCACGATGTCGTAGGAGAAATGCGAGTAGACGGGCGCTTCGACGCGGGGCCGGCCCGCCTTTACGTCCGCCATGAATTGCAAGAGCCGCGCCTGATCGAAGCTTTCCGGGAAGCCCTTGCGGTTCA
>CAZNAH010000010.1:26374-27377 GCA_964570735.1 uncultured Hyphomicrobiaceae bacterium
TGGAGCACCGCATTCGGCCACAGGAACCCGTCCGTCGGCACGAGGTCCACGCGCGGGTGGTTCGGCCAGCGCGCCAAAAGCTCCCGCAACACGCGGGCGGATGTGCTCTTGCCGACCGCGACGCTCCCCGCGATGCCCATGATGAACGGCGTCTTGCCCTCGGCCTGATGCAGGAACTTCGACGTGGCGGCATGCAGAACCTGCGCCGCGCGCACATAGAAGTTCAACAGCCGCGACATCGGCAGGTAAATGTCGGTCACATCGTCCTGGCTGATGCGCTCGATGATGCCGGAGACGCGCTCCAGGATTTCGTCGCTGAGGGTGAGCTGATGGTCGTCCCGCAGTTTCGCCCATTCCGCGCGGCTGAACTTGCGGTAGGGAGAAAATTCGAGTGTGGGACGCGCAGGCACCGGAAGAGGCTGCAAGAGGTTCATGGAGCGTGACCGTTCTTCACGCGGGAAGCTTTTTCGGCATGTCCTGATTGCGCCATCCGCCCTTCGAGTTCGGAGAACACATCGGCGAGGGGGACGTTGCGTGCTTCGAGCAGGACCAGCAGGTGATAAATGAGGTCCGCGGCCTCGCCGCGCAGCTTCTCGTCGCTCTCGCCAAGGGCGGCGATCACGGTTTCGACCGCCTCTTCGCCCAGCTTGCGCGCGCAGGCGGCAGCGCCTTTTTCCAGCAGCGATTTCGTATAGGACGCCTCGGCCGTGGCGGAGCGGCGCGCGGCGATCGTCGCGGCCAGACGCGTCAATGTGTCATCCGTCATGACCGAAGCCCCCGGCCGTGTCGTCTTCGTCTCGTCATAATCGAGGAATGGGGGCTTGTCGATCAAGTGTAAATGCAGCGCAGTCCCCGCCGCCGTCAGTTGAGCCGCATCGGCAGCCCCGCCGCTGCCATGTGACGCTTGGCTTCGCCGATGGTGTGATCGCCGAAATGAAAGATGGAGGCGGCCAGCACCGCGCTCGCCCCGCCATCGCGCACGCCCTCGACGAGATGATCAAGC
>CAZNAH010000010.1:27450-32096 GCA_964570735.1 uncultured Hyphomicrobiaceae bacterium
TCGCGGTCCATGGAGGTGAGCAGGATTTCGCCCGCGCCGAGTTCGACAACCTCGCGGGCGTACGCGACGGCGTCGATGCCGGTCGGGTTGCGCCCGCCATGGGTGAAAATCTCCCAGCGCGGCGGGCTTTCGGCCACCTGCTTCGCGTCGATGGCGACGACAATGCACTGGTTGCCGAATTTTTCCGCGGTATCCGCCACGAAGCGCCGGTTCGTCACGGCGGCCGTGTTGATCGAAACCTTGTCGGCGCCCGCCCGCAGCAGCGCGCGGACATCCTCAAGCGTGCGCACCCCGCCTCCCACCGTCAGAGGCATGAAGCAGCGCTCGGCGGTGCGGCTCACCACATCGAGGATGATGCCCCGCTTCTCATGGCTCGCGGTGATATCGAGGAAGCAGAGTTCGTCCGCGCCTGCCGCGTCATAGGCTGCGGCGGCCTCGACCGGGTCGCCCGCATCGCGCAGATCGACGAAGTTCACGCCCTTGACGACGCGCCCATCCTTGACATCGAGACACGGTATGATGCGGATTTTGAGCATGAGCGAGGCCGGGTCCGGAGGGCTGCGGGCGATCTGCCGCAGATATGTATCACGCGGCAAAATTTGCACAACGCCGCATGCTTGACCATTGCTTTTCCCACACCTTCAACGATATAGCCTGCGTTGAGATGAGGCAACCGGCCGTTAAGCGACGGTCCGCAACGGCTGGGGTGGTCATGATCTATCTTGATATCGGCTTGGGCCTTGTCTTGCTCGTGGCCGGCGGCGAATTGCTCGTCAGAGGTGCGGTATCGACGGCGCGGCGGTTCGGCGTATCGCCTCTGCTGATCGGCCTGACCCTGGTCGGCTTCGGAACCTCCACACCGGAACTCGTGACGAGCATCCAGGCGGCGCTCGTGGGCTCGCCGGGCATCGCGGTGGGAAATGTCGTCGGCAGCAACATCGCGAATATCTTTCTCATCCTCGGCCTGGCCGCGCTGATCGTTCCCGTGACGACCTCGCGCTCCGCCCTGAGGCGGGACGGAACCTTCCTGCTTATTGCGACTGCCGCCTGCGTCGCCGTCACTCTGAGCGGTGCCGTGGACCGCGTGATCGGCGCGGCATTCGTGGCCGCCCTCGCCACTTACGTGATCTATTGCTACCGCACGGAATCCAAGGTCGAGGACGAACTCGCCAAATTGCACAAGGAAAGCGCCGCCTCGGTGCAGGGGCCGCGAGGTGTGGCCGCAGCGCTGATGGTTGTGGCGGGGCTTGCCCTGACCATTCTGGGCGCGCGCTTTCTCGTAACGGGTGCGATCGAGCTGGCCCAGGCCGCCGGCATATCCGAAACCGTGATCGGGCTGACGATCGTCGCCGTCGGCACCTCGCTTCCGGAACTCGTCACATCCATCGTCGCGGCCATCCGGCGGCATTCGGACATCGCCTTCGGCAATATCATCGGCAGCAACGCCTACAACATCTTCGGCATTCTCGGCGTGACCGCGCTCGTGCAGCCTATCGCCGTGCCGCCTGAAATCGCCGTGCTCGACATTTGGGTCATGGTCGGCGCGACGCTGATGCTTCTCTTCTTCGCCGTCAGCGGCTGGCGGGTGACGCGCTTCGAGGGCGCGCTCCTGCTGGGCGGCTACATCACATATGTCGGCTATCTCATATCGAACGCCGCGTGACATTTTCGATGAGCGCGAGCGCGGCGGCCGGATCGAGCCGCCCGTCGTAGAGCGCGCGCCCCGCGATGGCCCCGGCGATCCCGGAGAACTCCGGCGAGAGCAGACGCCGCACATCCTCGATGCCCGCGAGTCCGCCCGACGCGATGACCGGGACAGACACGGCCCGCGCCAGTTCGGCGGTCGCCTCCAGGTTCAGCCCCGAGAGGAGGCCGTCGCGGGAAATATCCGTGTAGATGATCGCCGCCACGCCGGAATCCTCGAAGCGGCGGGCAAGCTCGATCGCGGCGATATCGGTTGTCTCGGCCCAGCCTTCGACCGCCACCCGGCCGTCGCGCGCGTCAATGCCGACAGCGATTCGCTCCGGGAAACGCGCGCACGCCTCAAGCACCAGTTTCGGATTTCTCACGGCGGCTGTGCCCAGAATAACACGCCGTATTCCACGGCTTAGCCACAGCTCTATCCCGGCCAGATCGCGAAGGCCGCCGCCGAGCTGCACCGGGATCGACACGGCCGCAAGGATCGCCGAGACCGCATCCGAATTCACCGATCGCCCGGCGAAAGCGCCATTCAGATCAACGACATGGAGGAAGCGAAACCCCTGCCGCTCGAAGAGGGCGGCCTGTAAGGCCGGGTCCGCGTTGAACACGGTCGCCTCGTCCATATCCCCCTGGCGCAGGCGTACGCACTGGCCATCCTTCAGGTCGATCGCGGGATAGAGGATCATAAAATGTTATCCCCAGGTTCAACAGTCCGGAACAAAGGGGTGGACGCCGGTTCTTTTGTTTGGCGTATTCGAATGGCTCCCCACCTTCCGTAGCAGCGTACGGAGCCCTGTTCAAACTCTAGTTTGACGAGTGCATTCCATGCGAAGCTACGTCATTTCGTGCGAGTTCTATCGCGGGAAAAAAGGTCAGGCCGCGCTCACGGACCAGATCCGTTTCATCGCGTCCGAATGGGAGCAGCCCCACGCCGGCACATGGATCGTGCGGACGGAGAAGGCGGCTTCCGAGATCCGCACCGCGCTCCTCCCGCATCTCGACTTCAACGACCGGATCTTCATCTGCGAGGCGGGCGAGGACAGGGCCGAGTTCAACGCGCTGCCCGCGTGCGGGGTGAAGGTGACGAGCATCGACGTCGCCCGGGACAAAAGCCGTCTGCTCGCGCGCATCTTCAGCCGCGACGGCACGAACTCGCGCCATCTCAGGGCCGCCACCTCAAGAAGTTTGCGATCAGCCTGAGTCCGAGCTTCTGGCTTTTCTCCGGGTGAAACTGCGTGCCGAAAAGGTTGTCGCGGCCCACTGCGGCCGTGATCGGCCCGCCGTAATCCGTCTCCGCGATCAGCGCCTGTTTCGCGGACGTTCGGAAGTGGTAGGAGTGCACGAAATAGGCGTGCCAGCCATCCGCGCCGGCCGGGATGCCGCCGAGCAGCGCATGCTCCTGCCGGAGGTTCAGCGTATTCCACCCCATATGGGGCACCTTCAAGCCCGGATCGGACGGCCGGATGAGATCGACCTCGCCGGATATCCAGCCGAGCCCGGCGTGCTCGCCATGCTCCAGCCCGCGATCAGCCAGGAGCTGCATGCCCACGCAAATGCCGAGAAACGGCCGCCCGCGCTCCAACACGGCCTCACGCAGCGCGTCCACCATCCCCGGCGTATCGTGCAGTCCGCGCCGGCAATCGCCGAACGCGCCGACCCCAGGCAGTACGATCCGGTCGGCCTGCGCCACGATTTCCGCATCCGCCGTCACGGCGATGCGCGCGGACAGCCCCTCCTCGCGCGCGGCGCGCTCGAACGCTTTCTCGGCCGAGTGCAGGTTGCCCGATTGGTAATCGATGATGACGACGAGCATCGAGCCTACGCGCCCGCGCTGGGAAGCGTCCCGATGACGGGCGCCGTGCTCCAGGGCTGGCTCTGGGGCGGGGCGGCGGCCGGGCTCCCGGAGCGGCGCGGAACGAGGTCCGGACCGCCGGATATCGTCGGATACCAGGCGTCGAAAAACCGGCGCTCGACTTCATCGAAATCGCGGCCGACCACAGAGGCGAGAAACGCATAGCCGCGGCGTTCCAGTTTCCAGCGTTTCAGGTCGTTACCCTCGAACCCGACGATGAAATTCAGCATGAGGCTGAGGATGCCCGCCGATGCCTCGCTCATGCCTGCCGCCATCCCGAGCGCGCCGAGCCCCGCCAGCAGACCCAGCGCCGCCAGGAATTCGAGCCAGAGCCGGTTGAAGAGAAGCCACGGCAGGGGCAGGAGGAATCCGAGCCAGGTGAAGCCCTCGCGCACGAAAGTCACCTGCTCCGTGCGCTTTTCGATCGAAGAGGACGGCGGCACGGGTTCATGGACGGTATAGACGATCATCGGAAAATCCCGGGCATTGGGTCAGTTGTCGCCAAGCTGTCCCTTGGTGGACGGAATGGCGTCTTTCGTTCGGGCCTCGACGGCGATGGCCTCGCGCAGCGCGCGCGCCAAGCCCTTATAGCAGCTTTCCGCGATGTGGTGCGCGTTCTCGCCGTAAAGGTTTTCGACGTGCAGGGTCAGGCCGGCATGCTGCGCGAAGGCTTGAAACCATTCGCGGAAAAGCTCGGTATCCATCTCGCCGACTTTCGCGGCGGGAAAAGCCACGCGCCAGACGAGATAAGGGCGGCCGGAAACATCGAGCGCCACGCGGGTCAGCGTCTCGTCCATCGGCAGCAAGACCGAGGCATAGCGCCGGATGCCGCGCTTGTCGCCGAGCGCCTTCGCCAGCGCCTGGCCGAGCGCGATGCCGCAATCCTCGACCGTATGGTGCTGGTCGATATGCAGATCGCCCTCCGCCGTCAGCGTGATGTCGATGAGCGAATGCCGCGAAAGCTGCTCCAGCATGTGATCGAAAAAGCCGACCCCGGTCTTGATTGCAAACTGTCCCGCTCCATCGAGATCGACATCGACCGTGATGGCGGTTTCGTTGGTCTTGCGGTCGATATGGGCGCGGCGCATGGCGT
>CAZNAH010000010.1:32148-32376 GCA_964570735.1 uncultured Hyphomicrobiaceae bacterium
CAGCGCTTGTAAGCAGGTAAGTCAATGTCGCCCAATTCGCAATCCTCTTCCCTCTGGCACGGCACGACGATCCTCACGGTCCGCAAGGGCGGGCGCGTGGTGATCGCGGGCGATGGGCAGGTCTCCCTCGGCCAGACGGTCATCAAGGCGAACGCCAAGAAAGTCCGCACACTCGGCAAGGGGCACGTGATCTCGGGGTTCGCGGGCGCGACGGCGGATGCCTTCACG
>CAZNAH010000010.1:32390-32617 GCA_964570735.1 uncultured Hyphomicrobiaceae bacterium
AAGCTCGAAATGTATCCCGAGCAGCTTGTGCGCGCCTGCGTTGATCTGGCGAAGGACTGGCGCACGGATCGCTATCTGCGGCGGCTTGAAGCCATGATGCTGGTCGCGGACCGCGCGCATACCCTCGTCCTCACCGGCACCGGGGACGTACTTGAGCCGGACGGGCATGTGATGGGGATCGGCTCGGGCGGCAACTATGCACTCGCCGCGGCGCGCGCACTGATGGA
>CAZNAH010000011.1:0-6439 GCA_964570735.1 uncultured Hyphomicrobiaceae bacterium
GGGTTCCGCAGGCTTAGCCGGCTGCGGTTCGACGGGCTTGGGCGCGGGCGGCTCCGGGGCAGGCGGCGCAGGCTGCGGAATGTGCAGGGGCACCGTCTTCGGCCCGGCCGGCTCGGTCTTCGGTTCGGCAGGTTTCGGCGCGGCAGGAGCGGGCGGAGCGGGAGCAGGCGCGGGTTGCGGCGCAGGCGCGGGCGCAGCCTCTTTCGTCGCGGCTGGCTGTTCCGGCTTTTTCTCTTCGGGTGTGGTCTGCTCGGGCTTCTTATCGTCGGGTTTTTTCTCCTCGCCCCGGTTGGACAGCGTAGAGGAACGGTCGCGCTCTGGCGCCTGGGCCGCCCGCTCGCGACGCTCCTCCGGCGGGGTCCAGGTCTCGCCGCTCAACACCCAGTTCAGAAGGCTGCGCCGGAGCGCTTCGCCGCGCGGCGGGCACTCGCGCGCGCAAACGAGAAGGCCGGGCAGCCCGCATTGAAAGAACGGCTGGAAGTCATCGAGATAGCCGGGGCCGCTCTTATGCGTGAACTGCACGCGCGAGAAGTCCATGAAACGGCGCACCCGCCACGACGAGCCGAAGCCGAAACGCTCGATATCGCCCTTGAAATCGGCGTAGCTCTGGCCGGGCTTCCCGATGAAGAAGACCGGGATTTTCAGGGGACGCCTGCTGTAGGACGGCGCGAGCAGGCAATCATGCGGCTCGCACCCCGCGAAGACGTCAAGCTCGTCCGCGCCGCCGCGCGATTTGTTCGCGGCCAGCCCGAAGGTGCGATGGATGACGGGCCGCTCTTCGCGCATGCCGTAGGGCGGCATGGTCTCCACCTTGCCGCGCGCTTCGAGGATGAGGCGCGCGCCGTCCAGTTCAGGCGCGATGACGAGCCGCTCCCGCGCCCAGAAATCGCAGATCTCGCGCGAGACGGCCGCGCCCGGCCAAAGGCTCAGCAGCATTGCGGCCAGCACAACCATGCGCGCAAAGCCTGTCGGGCGCACGCGCCCGCAGCCGAGGCTCGCCGTGGTGTTTCGGGCAGTGAGATGCGGTAAGCCAGACATACGCAGACGGGGTTATGGACAGGCCGAGGACGAACACGGCCAATTTAGCGCTAATCTGTACCGCTATTTCATAAACTTCTAACAATCGTAAAGACGAAGCCCGGCTTGCCTCTGGTTTGATGCTCAATTTTCGCGTTTTTCGGGAAATGGCTCAGGCGTAGATCATTTTCCGGGTCATGCCGCCATCGACAATCAGCTCGGCGCCGGTGATGAAGCCCGCTTTCTCGGACAGGAGAAACGCGGCCGCCGCCGCCACATCCTCGGGCTTGCCGACCCGCCCGGCCCAATGCTGCGCGTGATCGTCCTCGTCGAGTTGCGCCGCGTCGTCCACATTGATCCAGCCGGGTGAAATGCAGTTCACGCGAACGTCGGGCGCGAGCGATGCGGCGAGCGAATGGGTGAGCGCGACAAGCCCGCCCTTGCTCGCGCTGTAGGCCAGCGTGTCGGGCTCCGACATATGGGCGCGGGTCGAGGCGATCAGCACCATGGCCCCTTGCGCTGCGCGCAAGGGCAATTCCGCGGCGCGGGCGAGCAGGAACGCGGCCGTGAGGTTGACGGCCAGCACGCGGTTCCAGTCGCTCAGCGTCAGTTCGCCGAGGGCTTTCTTGCGCATCACGCCCGCGTTGGAGATGATCGCGTCGATCCGGCCGTAAGCCGTGATGGTGGCCTGCACGAGGTTCGCGACCTCGTTCTCGAAGGCGACATCGCAGCGATGCGGCGTGCCTCCGATCTCGTTCGCCACATCGCGCACGGCGGCGGCGTCCGTATCGGCGCACATACAGTGCCAGCCTTCGCGCGCAAGCTCGGCCGCGATGGCCTTCCCGATGCCGTGCGCTGCTCCCGTGATGATGGCGACGCGCGCTTTGCGTCCGGCAAGCATCCGCTCCTCCCGGCGTCTTATTCGTCTTGAGGCAGCTTATCTCTGCATATAGTGTTCTAGCGCACGCCACCAGGAAAAAACCATGACATCGTCCGCTCCCCTCCCCAATGAACTCGATCTTTCGGCCTACTGGATGCCTTTTACGGCGAACCGGCAGTTCAAGGCCAATCCACGCCTGCTGGTCGCGGCGGAGGGCATGCACTATACCACAGCTGACGGCCGGCGCATTCTGGACGGCACGGCCGGCCTGTGGTGCGTGAATGCGGGCCACGGCCGGCGCGAGATCACCCAGGCGGTCGAGCGGCAGATCCATACGCTCGATTATTCGCCGGCCTTCCAGATGGGGCACCCTGGCGCGTTCGAGTTCGCGGCGCGTCTTGCCCGGATGGCGCCTGCGGGTCTCGACCGCATCTTCTACACGAATTCAGGTTCGGAGTCGGTCGACACCGCGCTGAAGATCGCGCTCGCCTATCACCGGGCACGGGGCGAGGGGCATCGCACGCGGCTCATCGGGCGCGAGCGCGGCTATCACGGCGTGGGCTTCGGCGGCATGTCGGTGGGCGGCATAGTCAACAACCGCCGCACCTTCGGGCCGCTGCTGCCCGGCGTCGATCACCTGCCGCACACGCACGATATCGCGCGCAACGCCTTTTCGCGCGGCCAGCCGGAGCATGGCGCGGACCTTGCCGACCATCTGGAGCGGCTCGTCGCGCTGCATGGCGCGGACACCATCGCGGCGGTCATCATCGAGCCGATGGCGGGCTCGACCGGCGTGCTCATCCCGCCGAAGGGCTATCTCGAACGCATCCGCGCGCTGTGCGACAAGCACGGACTGATCCTGATCTTCGATGAGGTGATTTCGGGCTTCGGGCGGCTCGGGACGGCCTTCGGCGCGCAATATTTCGATATCAAGCCCGACATGATGACGGTGGCGAAGGGCATCACCAACGGCGCGGTGCCCATGGGGGCGGTGTTCATCGGCCGGAAGATCCACGATGCCATCATGCAAGGCCCCGAGCACGTGGTGGAACTATTCCACGGCTATACCTATTCCGGGCATCCGGTCGCGTGCGCGGCGGGGCTCGCCGTTTTGGATATTTACGATCGGGAAGGGCTGTTCGAGCGCGCGAGCCGCATGAGCGCGCTGTTCGAGGAGGCTGTGCACTCGCTGCGCGGCAAGCCGCATGTGATCGACGTGCGCAATCTCGGCCTCGTCGCGGGGATCGAGCTTGAGCCGCGCAGCGACGGCATCGGCAAGCGCACCTATGATGTGTTCGTCGATTGCTTCCAGTCGGGCGTGCTGGTGCGGCAGACGGCCGATATCATCGCGCTGTCGCCGCCGCTCATCATCGAGGAAGATCACATCGGGCAGATCGTCGACACGCTGGGGCAGGCGCTCGCCCGGGCTGCGTAAGCCCGGGCCGATAACGCGAGGCTATTGCCGCATTTCGCGCTGGCGCATGGGCATCGCGTCGATGACCGCATAGATGCGGTTCATCGCGACGGGCTCGCCGGACTTGAACTTCACGCCCGTGTCCTTGCCCGCGAGCACGACGGCGAACTCGTCACGGCCGATGCCGAGCATCCGGCGGTATGCCGAGGCGCTGGCGGCTGCCGCCGGGCCGAACGCGCGCACCCGGTCACCCACGATCTCGATCACGACGATATCGCGTTCCGCGAGTTCGCCGGCCTCGCCGTCGAGATAGGCGTTCTGCCGGGCCAGCTCAGCCGAGCCTTCGCTCGGAGCGACGATCACCAGCGGGCGGAAGCGCCACGCATACTGGTCGAGCGGCTCTGCGGCGAGCGCCACCGACGCCGGTACGGCGCAGACGACGGCGGTCGGCAACATCGCCGCCCCGACTTTGGAAAGCGCGGATCTCCACATCTCAAATCATCCCTCAAAATAAACGCTGCCCTTTCGTTCGGCAGCACATGAGCAAGATATGCGCAGCCCGGAATGACGATTTAAGGCCGCGTGCCCTGCCAAGTTTGCATGGCAGGAATGACCTTGGCTTCTCGTGCATTCTGGTTCAGGGTGGCAGCCCGCTTTATGTCCGCCGCGTAACCCGCTTTTCGCGTCATGAGCACGCCACCCGCACCTTTGCCCGCTCCCGCCGACCGGATCGGTCTCGGCATGGCCACCGCTGCTGCGTCCGTTCTGATGCTTTCTCTCATGAACGTTTTCGCGAAGCTGCTCAGCGACACGCATCACGTGGTCGAAATCGCTTTCTACCGGAATGTCATTGCCCTCCTTCCGTTCCTCGCAATGATCGTATTTTTCGGGCGGCGCGACATCCTCGTCATCAACAGCAAACCTCGCGCGCTGGTGGCGCGCTCGATGATCGGCACGGTGAGCCTGCTCGCCACGTTCGGCACCTTTTCCCTTCTGCCGCTGGCCGACGGGCAGGCTTTTCTCTTCACCGCGTCGCTGTTCGTGCCCGTGCTCGGCTATCTCTTCCTGAGCGAGCGGGTCGGGCCTTACCGCTGGGGCGCGGTGCTTGTCGGCTTCGTCGGCGTCATCATCATGGTGCGGCCCTCGGGCGATCTCAATCTGCTCGGCGTGGCGCTCGCGATGACGGCCGCGCTGATGCACGCCGCGCTCGGCACGCTTCTGCGCCTGCTCGGCCGTACCGAACGACCCGAGACGGTGACGTTCTATTTTCTGCTGATCGGCGCGGGGCTCACGCTGCCCGCCATGCCCTTCATGGCGGTGATGCCGGGGCGCGACGAAATCCTGCTGTTTCTGGGGCTCGGCCTGTCCGGCGCGGCCGCGCAGTACCTCTTGTCGATCGCGTATAAATCCGCGCCCGCGGCGCTCGTCACCATCTTCAACTATACCGGCATCATCTGGGCGACGACCTTCGGCTGGTTCATCTGGGGCGACTGGCCGGAACTGCCGATCTTCATCGGCGCGGGCATCATCATATCGGCGAGCCTCTTCATCGTGTGGCGCGAGCAGAGGCGGCTCAGCCGCGCGACGCCCGTGCCGCCGGGGCCTGCGCTGCCGAAATAGCCCGGCGCGTGCATTTTTCTTGTGCTCGTGCTGCCGCTTGCTATCGTGAGGACTTGCACTCTTCGACGGCATCACGGCCCGACGCTATGAACGCCAGGGGATGACGGTGGACAGCAATCTCTTCTCGATTTTGCAGCAGCGGTGGCCGGACGCGGGCAAGACGTTTCTCGAAACACCGGACGGGCGCGTGCTGACCTATGGTGACCTGGACCGGGAAAGCGCGCGGCTGGCGAACGCCATCGTGGCCTGCGGGGTGGAGCCCGGCGACCGCGTTGCCGTGCAGGTCGAGAAGTCGCCCGAGGCGCTGCTCCTCTATCTCGCCTGCCTGCGGGCGGGCGCGACATATTTGCCTCTCAACACGGCCTACACCGCCGCCGAAATCGAATACTTCATCGGAGACGCGGAGCCCGCGCTGGTCGTCTGCCGGCCCGAGACTCAGGCGACGATAGCCCCGCTCTGCGCGAAGGCGGGCGTGAAGGCGTGCCACACGCTCGGCCTCGACGGGTCGGGAACGCTCACCGAGCTTGCGGCGGGGCAGGCGGAAACCTTCGCGACCCTGCCGCGTGACGGCGCAGACCTCGCCGCCATTCTCTACACGTCGGGCACGACGGGCCGCTCCAAGGGCGCGATGCTCACCCACACGAATCTTGCCTCAAATGCGAAGGCGCTCGCGGAATGCTGGCGCTTCACCGGCGGGGACGTGCTGCTCCACGCGCTGCCGCTGTTTCATACGCATGGCCTGTTCGTCGCGACGAACGTCACGCTGTGGGCCGGCGCATCCATGCTCTATCTTCCGAAATTCGACGCGGATGCGGTGTTCCGTCTGCTTCCGCGCGCTACGTCCATGATGGGCGTACCGACATTTTACGTCCGCATGGCTGCGGACAAGCGGCTCACCCGCAAGGCGACCGCGCATATGCGCGTGTTCATCTCCGGCTCCGCGCCGCTTCTGCCCGAGACCTTCCAAACCTTCGAGAAGACGACCGGACATCGCATCCTCGAACGCTACGGCATGACCGAAACGGGGATGAACACCTCGAACCCCTATGACGGCGAGCGCGTGCCGGGCGCGGTGGGCATGCCCCTCGACGGCGTCGAAATCCGCATTGCCGATTCCGAGACCGGAGAGCCGGTCCCGCAAGGCGAGATCGGCATGATCGAGGTGCGGGGTCCGAACGTCTTCGTCGGCTACTGGCGCATGCCGGAGAAAACGGCGGCCGAGTTCCGCGCGGACGGCTTTTTCATCACGGGCGACCTCGGCCGGATCGACGAGCGCGGCTATCTCCACATCGTCGGGCGCAGCAAGGATCTCGTCATCAGCGGCGGCTTCAACGTCTATCCGAAGGAAATCGAAAGCGAGATCGACGAAATTCCCGGCGTGGCCGAGAGCGCAGTGATCGGCGTGCCGCACCCCGATTTCGGCGAGGGCGTCACGGCGGTTGTCGTGGCGAAGCCGGGCGCGGACCTCACGGAGAAGGACATCGCGGACCGGCTGCGCAGCAGGCTCG
>CAZNAH010000011.1:6472-7019 GCA_964570735.1 uncultured Hyphomicrobiaceae bacterium
CGGAACGCGATGGGTAAAATTCAGAAGAACGTCCTGCGGGAAACCTACAAGACGCTCTTTTCGGCGGAGGCCGCCTGAGGCGCCCTGCCGCCGCCGGAGCGGGAGACGACCATGCCGATCTATGCTCCGCGCACCGATCTCGAAACTCACGAGGTCACGAACCAGCCGCCGGAATTCGCCGGGCAGAACCTTTACCTGGCCGACGCGGCGCTGCGTGAAGCGGCCGAGCGTGAGGGCGGGGACTGGGTGCGCGAGCCGCTCGCCGCACGGCGGGCAGCGAGGAAGTTCTGACCTGGGGCGCGGAGGCGAACCGCCATCCACCCGAGCTCGCGATCTTCGACCGTTACGGCCGGCGCATCGACGAGGTGCGCTTTCACCCCGCCTATCACAGCCTGATGGCGCTGGCGATGCAGCATCGCATCCACAGCGTCGCATGGACGGCGAACCGGCCGGGCGCGCATGTGCTGCACGCGGCGCTTTTGTCCGTCTTCACCCAGGCGGAAGCGGGCGTCATGTGCCCCGTCAGCATGACCTATGCCAGCGTGCC
>CAZNAH010000011.1:7030-7276 GCA_964570735.1 uncultured Hyphomicrobiaceae bacterium
GCACGCGCCCGCGCTCGCCTCCGTCTGGGAGCCGAAGATCCTGGGCGGCCGCTACGATCCCGCGCTGCGCCCCATCGCGGAAAAGTCGGGCGTGACGCTCGGCATGGCCATGACGGAGAAGCAGGGCGGCTCGGACGTGCGCGCCAACACGACGCGGGCCTATCCGATCGAAGGCAGTGCGTTCCGGCTTGTCGGGCATAAGTGGTTCTGCTCCGCGCCGATGAGCGACGCCTTTCTGACGCTGGC
>CAZNAH010000011.1:7304-31375 GCA_964570735.1 uncultured Hyphomicrobiaceae bacterium
CTTCTTCGTGCCGCGCATCACGCCCGACGGCGCGCGTAATACGCTGCACGTCATGCGCCTGAAGGACAAGCTCGGCAACAAGTCGAACGCCTCGTCCGAAATCGAGTATCACGACACCTATGCGGAACTCGTCGGCGAGGAAGGGCGCGGCATCGCAACCATCATCGACATGGTGCACCACACGCGGCTCGACACCATGGCGGGGGCGCTCGGCATCATGCGGCGCGCGATCGCCGAAGCGGCGCATCACGTCAGCCATCGCCGCGCGTTCCAGAAAACGCTGATCGACCAGCCGCTGATGCGGGCCGTTCTGGCCGATCTCGCGCTCGATTACGAAGCGGGCGCGGCGCTCACCATGTGCATCGCGCGCGCCTTTGACGGCAAAACGCCGGAAGACCGTGCGTTCGCGCGCATCGCGGTCGCCGCGGGCAAGTTCTGGCTGACGAAGCGCACGCCGCACGTCGTCTATGAATGCCTCGAATGCCTGGGCGGGGGCGGCTATGTCGAGGACGGCCCCATGGCGCGGCTCTATCGCGAGGCCCCGCTCAACGCGATCTGGGAAGGCTCGGGCAACGTCATCGCGCTCGATATCCTGCGCGCGCTCCAAAAAGAGCCGCTCGCCCGCGATGCGCTGCTCGCCGAACTGGAGCGGGCAAAGGGCGGCGATACCCGGCTCGATGCGGCCTGCGGCGCGCTTCGCGACCGCCTCGCACGCCCTCTGGCCGAGGCCGAGGCGCGGCGTCTCGGCGAGACGATCGCGCTCGCGCTTCAGGCGTCCCTTCTTGTCCGGCATGCGCCGCCAGAGGTCGCGGACGCCTATTGCACCGCGCGGCTCGCCTCGCCGTGGTCCGCCAATTACGGCGCGGTGCCGCTTGCCGGCCGGACCGACGCGGTTCTGCGACGGCTACTGCCCGCGCAAACGTCGTGATAAGCAAATCTGTGCATAAATATCGCGGTTATTGAGGAACCGTAACCGTAGCCTTTTGTTCCGCTCGCATCTTGGCGGAAAGCGGCTACGATAGAGCTATAATAGTGGCGATGATCCGGGCCTGTGTAGAGGGTAGCCTTGCATCCCATGACACATCACGGCGCACAGACGGCGTACGATATTCTCGGTGTGGACCCGGACGATAGTGCCGACCGCATTCGCCATGCCTATCTGAAGCTTGCCAAGGACGTTCATCCGGATCGTCACTCCGGCGATGCCGTAAAAGAAGAACGCTTCAAGCAGATAACCTCCGCGTTCCGTACCTTGCGCGATCCCGACAAGCGGCGCCTGCACGATATCCGGCATGGCCTGATCGAGGACGACGGAGCGCCTGCGAAGGGGGCAGGGCGCAATCGCCGCGTCGCCGTTTTTTTCGCGGCCGCCGGAGCGGGGGCGCTGGCGACGATCGTCCTCCTCGGCCGCGCCGGCTATGCCCCGGATCTGCTCAACGGGAGCCGGGTCGCGGAATATGCTCCGCCGCGCTCGGAACCCGGTGAGACGCAAACGACGCCCATGCTCTCTCCGCCCGATCAGGCTGCCGAGGCGGCGTCTCCTGCTCAGCCCGGCAGCGAGCCCGGCCCTCGCCGTGCTGTAAACGTCTTCTATCGCCCGTCCCGCTCTGTGACCGTCGAGGAGACCGCCGCGCTTCCGAAGCCGGCCCAGAACGCCGAGAATTCGCAGGCGGCGGCGCCCGACACGGACAGCGCAAACTCAGCCGGGCGGCGGGTGGCGGGGCAGCGGCTCGCCCGGCTGCACGCCGAGCGCCAGATCGTCACGGCGGCCATTCCCAAGCCGTCTCCGGACAGTATGCCCACACCTGAAACCGCTTCCATTCCCGTTGCCGCCGTCAATCCGGATGCGCTTCGCCGCTTCGGCTTGGCCGCTGCGAAATACAGGGATGCACGCGAGCGCTCCGTGACGCTCGCCGCGATCCCGCTGCCGCAGCCGAGACCCGCATTCGTGCCGAAAGCGGCAAAGCCGAAAGCTCACGCGATAAAGCCCGAGATGCGAAGCGTCGCGAAACCCGCCGCCTCGAAGCGGACCACGATGCAATCTCAGTCGAAACCGCCTCTGTCGCTGGAAACATTCGCGCAACCGGAACCGATGACGGTGCCGACGCGGCCTAGCGCGACCGAAATTCTATCCGGCGGCCTCTAAAACAGGCAGGGGCACATCCTCATCAATCGAGCTTGAAGGTGATGCCGAGCTGTCCGCTGATCGCCTCGCGGTCTGAACTCACATCGCCCTGGACCGCCACGAACGATTGCACCTTGTCTGAATAGTCGAAATCGAGCCCGATGCGTCCGAAATAGCTCGTATCATCGTCGTCGAAAGTATAGCGCTCACCCTCGACGCTGACCTCGTTCGTGTTCTTGAAACGATGCGCTGCGCCCGCCTGCACGAACGGCCGCAGCGTCAGGGTCTCGGTCTGCCGGGTCGTGAAGAGCTTGACGGACGCCTGACCGGTCACATCCTCGATTTTCGAGTCGGTGAAGGCGAGGTCGAGACTGTCCTGATAATCGTCCGCCTTGCTGCGGGCGTAGCTGAGGCCGCCGCGCACGTCGATTTTCACGGCATCGCCGAGATCGCGCACCGTGCCGACCATGACCGACGCCAGAAACCCGGTCGTGTCGAATGCGCTTTCCGCGCCGCTCACCCCGCTCAGGAAATTCGGCGAGCCCCAGGCGAAACTGCCGACCGTGATCACATAAAGAGAGCTCAGGTTGAGCAGCGAATAGGCACCCGCGCCGAACGACTCGATATCGCCTTCGCCCAGCTCGTCGCTGCCCAAGTCCTTCACGAGGTCGTCAGCCTCTATGGTGACGTCAGTGTGCGTGTAATTGCCGAACACGCCGAAGGTCAGCAGGTTTTCAGGGATCACGAGCAGGCGCGAGGCATCCCAGCGCACGCCTGCGGTCAGGCCGTAGCTCTGCGTGCTGAACGGCAAGCCGTCAACCGTGCTGCCGCCTGTTCCGATTGAAAATCCGTCATGCTCGCTGGTCGAGACGCTCGACGAGGCGAACATCGAGAGGCCGTCGCGCAGCGTGTAATGCTGCACGCTCGTCAGCACGCCGTTGATCTGCGCGGCGTATGACATTTCGAGCTGCTTTTCGAGCATGGACGAGACCTGGCCGACGGCGCCTTCGTTCATCACCTGAACCATGCTTTGCGAGCGCCCGCCGTAAAGCGCCTTTGCGCGGCGGCGCTCCCGGATGCGCGCGGCCAGCCTCAGCTTCTTGCACTTCTCCTGAATTCTCGGCTGAAGCGCGATCAGCCGCTTTTCCAGGCGCTCGTTGACTTTCAGACGCAACTCCCGGCCGGAATACTGCGCTTTGAGCTTTTCGGTGATGCGATCCTTGAGGTTTTGCCGGAACTGCTGCTTCCAGGCTTTGCAGACGGGCTCCTGGTCAAGATCGTCCGGCTTGGCGTCGGCAACCCGCAGGATGGCCGATGACGGTGGATAAGGCGGGTTTGCGGGAGAAAGTGCAAGCGCTGATGCGCTTGAAGGGGCGAGCGCGACCATCACCAGCGGGACGGCGCTCGCACAAACCCGGCGGACCCTAGAGGCAGCCGCAAGCCGCGCCTCCGCCTCTTGTGAACTGCCCACGCCACCAAACATTACGCCCACACGCCCCGCTCGTGCCCGTAATGCCCGCATCCCCACGCGCACACTACGGATTGCACGGTACAGGAAGTATGCAACCGAGCAAATGCTCGCGATCAAAAATAGCCTAGCTGTGTAAAATACAGCACAGCTGAAGGAAAAATGAGGGTGTTTCAGCGGGAAACGACGCTGGCAGGCCGACTACTCAACAATCTCCCACAGCACGGCGACCTGCGCCTGCACCGTGCTCTCGCCGGCTTCGATCGGCACGTTTGCCGCCTCGCGCGCGCGGAACACCTGCGCCCTCAGGATCGGCGCGCCGCCCTCGGGCTGATCCACGATCAAGAGGATCTTGCCGAGTTTCACGCCCGCCGCAGCCGCATAGGTCTCGGCCCTGGTCCTGGCGTCCGCGATGGCCCGCTCGCGCGCCTGCTTTTCCAGAGGTTCCGGCTCGCTGAAGGAGAACGACAGACCATTGATCTGGTTCGAGCCGGCGGAGACCACTTGGCCCAACACCGTGCCGAGCGTATCGAGGTTGCGCACCGTGACCTCGACGGTGTTCGAAACCCTGAAAATCTGCGGGGCCGGCTCGCCGTCCTTTACCTGCTTGTATTGCGGATAGACCGAGAAGGCGCTGGTCTGGATGTCGCGCGTGTCGATCCCGGATTTGGCGAGCTGTGAAATGATGCGCTCGGCTGCGGCATTGTTCTGCGTCACGGCCTCCTGCACATCCGCGTCCTCGGTCGTAACGCCGAGCGTGATGCGCGCCATATCGGGCCGCGCCATGACTTTTCCGGTGCCGAACGCCTGGATCGCGGGGCCTTTCATCACGTTCTGCATGACGTCCTGCGCTAAAGACTGTCCCATCATCGCCACCATCAGCAGGCTGACCATCAGCGGTATTGCATCGAGCCTTTTCATCTTGAGATCCCGGCACTATTCTACAGACAGCGTGTGATCGCCTGTGATCGCGGCAATTTCAGGTTGATGCGACCGTTTTGTCCCACGCTACGGGCCTGTAGCTCAATGGTCAGAGCCGACGGCTCATAACCGTCTGGTTGCAGGTTCGAGTCCTGCCGGGCCCACCATCTCATTTCCCTGCCGACTGACGGCCGCTAACCTCTTGAACGGCAATGCTAAATGGGCGGTTCGAAAGCCCTGCAACCGCTCACAGGGCAGGTGCCGGGTAAAGGCCAGCCTGAGCACCATGGCTTCCAGTCCTCGGGCCAGGCGGCTGATATCGTCGATGATCGCGACATGCTGGCGGGCGCGGCGGCGCACGCTGTCGATCTCAGTCAAAGGCATGACACCCACGATTGAGACACAGTGGCCTAACGCGTTTCATCCCTCACAATGCGGCCGTCCTCCATGGTGATGATGCGGTCGGCCATTTCGAGGATGCGGTTGTCGTGGGTGACCATGAGCGTCGTGGTGCCCCGGATTTCCGCGAGGCGTTTCAACAGGGAGACCACTTCGTACCCGCTCGCCTTATCGAGCGCGGCAGTCGGCTCATCAGCAAAGACGATATCCGGATTGCCCACCAATGCGCGGGCGATGGCGACACGCTGTTTCTGGCCGCCGGAAAGCTTGCCCGGAAGGTAATTCAGCCGTTCCCCGAGCCCGAGCATGGTCAGCAGATGCCTGGCCGCGGCTTCCCACTTCAGCATGGCGGCAGATCCATGCACCTCCAGCCCCATACGCACGTTCTGCATGGCGGTGAGGCTTTCGTGAAGATTGTGAGCCTGGAAGATAAAGCCGAGACGGCGGCGGCTCGCAATTAGCAAGTCCTCGGCCGCGCTGTTCAGTTCATTTCCGAACAAGCGTATGCTGCCCTCTTGCACCTCGCGCAGACAACCGATCAGGGTCAGCAGCGTCGTTTTGCCCGAGCCCGACGCGCCCATCAGAATGACAAGGGTGCCGCGTTCGAGCTTGAGATGAATGTCGAACAGCGCCTGCTTGCGTGCCTCGCCTTCACCGAACCAATGGTTCAGACCGCGAATGACGACAGGCGTATTTGCGGGCGATCCATCGCTCCCCTGCATTCGCCGCGTAAGGGTTTCCGCTTTGTCCACGGCCGGCCTCAAAACAGATCTGCCGGGTCAGCGCGTGCGAGACGCCGTGTGGCCAGCGCGCCGGACAACGTGCACATCACGATGGTGCCAAGCAGAACAAAGACGGGTCGCTCCAGCGGCATGAACACCGGCAATCCGGTGACCTGCACGACGGCGGCGTAAAGGCCGAGCGCGGCAAGCGTGCCGGGGATGAACCCGAAGATGGCGAGAATGAGCGCCTCTTCGAAAACGATGCCGAGAAAGAAGCGCTGCCGATAGCCGATGGCCTTGAAGGTAGCGTATTCGCGGATGTGGTCGGCGACATCGGTGGAGAGAACCTGGTACACGATGATGATGCCAACCAGGATGCCGATGGCGACGCCGAAGCCGAAGATGATCCCAATCGGCTTTTGCGTGGTCTGGAAACGCTGATCGCGTTCGGCGGCCTCGGCTACGGTGTAAACTGCGCTGTCGCTGGCCGGAAGCGTCGCCCTCAAATCGTCGAGGACTCGCGCAATCTCAGCGCCGGATCGCACTGTCACGAAGACAAAGTTCGGGGCGCCGGCTACGCGATCCTTGAAAAGCCGGAGAAAGGTCTGATCCGACACAATCAGGTAACCGTCAGCCGTGAAGCCGCCTCCGATCTCGAACGTGCCGATGACGGTGAGCCGCCGCTGATTGTTCGCCTCGAACTCATAAGGTTCGCCGGCGTCAATCCGGCCGAACAGGCCCTCGGGCGGGTTGCGGGTCTTGCGGTCGATAATGGCCCGGTCGAGGAGTTGCAGTTGCGGCAGCGCACGGTTGATGTCCTCGGCGCGGAACGGGCGCGCGTTGGGGTCGATACCGAAAACATCGAGGTTGCGGATGGTGCCGTCGGGCTGCTTCCAGTCGAGGCGTTTGTAATAAACCGGGGTGGCGGACGCGACGCCGGGGACGGTCAAGGCTTGATAGAGCCGCTGTCGTGGCAACGGGCTGCTGTCGTTGATGGTATTGGTATCGGCGGCCTGGATGAGGATGTCCGCGTTCATTTCCGCATAGGGCAGGCGGATGCTCTCGACGAGTCCCCCGAGGAAGCCGAGCTGCATGAAAATCAGGATGTTGGCGAAGGCGACGCCGAACAGGGCTGCCGCGAAACGGGAGCGGTTGTGTATGAGTTGCAGCCAGCCGATGGGCAGGCGCCCGAACAGACGGGTGAGAAGCGCGGTCATGCCGGGTTCTTCCCCGCGGCGATGGCAGCTGTGACCTGAAGGTTGCTGAAGCGCCGGGCGATGGCGGAGGAACTCTCGTCGAGGTCCACATAAACCTTCACCACCCGCGCGTCGGTGTTGGCGGCGGGCGAGGCATCGGTGAGGGTCTGCCGCCCTACTTCAAGACCAACGCGAGCCACGGTTCCATGCAGCGGTTCTGGAAGCGCGTCCGCCCTGATCGTCACGGCTTGTCCAGGCGCGACCGCCAACACGGCGCTTTGATAGACCTCGACTTCGGCGATCATCCGGTCGATGTTGCCAAGGGTCAGGATGCCGGAACTGCCCGGCTTTTCCCCAACACGGGTGTTGATGGTGAGGACGGTGCCGCTGATCGGCGCCCGCACAAAGGACTTATCAAGTTCGATCTTTGCCCGGATCACGTCGGCTGCCGCCGCCTCCACATTGCGCCGTGCCACCACAACATCGACCTGATCTTCGACGTTCTGAAACGTGTAGCGAGCCAGCGTCGCCTTGGCGCGGGCGACATCGGCCTCGGCCTGTTTGAAGGCAAGGCGCTTTTCCTCCAATGCCGACTCCGATGCCGCATTGGTGGCGCGCAATGTTGTGAAGCGTGCAAGATCGCTTTTGGCTCGCACGAGCGCCGCCTCGGCCCGCTCAAGGCTTGTTTCTGCTTCATTGCGGCTCAGGATCACATTATCCTTCGTTTGTTGCAGGATCGCCTCGCGCGCTGAAAGCGTGGCTTCAGCGGATGTGAGCGCGGCCTGAAAGCTTGCCGCGTTGTCGAGGACCGCCAGAACAGCGCCGGCCTCGACCCGGTCGCCTTCTTCAACCCGAAATTCGGTGATGCGGGCGTCGCCTGCGCCGAAAGGCGGGGCGATAGAACCCGGCTTTCGGGAAGCAGCAGTCCAAGGCCCGCCACGGTTTGCAAGGCGGGCTCAGTGCGCGGCTCTGTCGGGCGGGGTTTTTCGCGTGGCACCGCAATCGGATCGGCTGTCCCGCCTCCTGGCTCAAGTCCAAGTTGCGTCATGATGAAACGGACGCCCGGAGGCTGGAAGTAGAGCCCGATGACCCCACCCACCGGCAACAGAAGCAGAACCAGGAGAAGGCGTAGGACGCGCCAAGGCCGGTTTCGGGCGGGCGCGGCAGGAGCGAGCGCGCCGCGATCCACTATGTTCAACGGCAGATTTTCGCGAGGCGGTTCGCTGGTCATGCCGGGGGAGTTTGGGTTGCCGCCGTCCATGCCGCACCTGTTCATGAGTGTTTTTAATGACCAAAGAGTCATTATCATGGAAGACCGGTTAAGACAATTCAAAAATGACGCGAAAGTCATTATGATTCGAGCATGACCGAGACTTCATCCCCCAAGCCGCGCAAACGTCGCAAGGACGAGCGGCCAAACGAGATCATCGCGGCCGGCTTGCTCGAATTTGCCGAAAAAGGTTTTGCGGGCACCCGGCTCGACGATGTCGCTGCACGCGCCGGTATCGTGAAAGGGACCATTTACCGCTACTTCGCGGACAAGGAGGCATTATTCGAAGCAGCGCTCCAGTCCCGCGTTGCCCCGGTGTTCGATATTCTGGAAAGCAATCTCTTAACGTTTGAAGGCTCTTCCGAAACGCTGCTCAAGACAGTGATCCCGCAAATCTACCGCGAGATGTTTGATGGCGATCTGCAAATCCTGATGCGCATCATCATCGCCGAAGGTGGCCGTCATCCCAAGATCGGCGAAGCCTATTATATGCGCTCCATCGCCCCCGGCCGCTGTTTGATAGACGCGATCGTCAGGCGCGGCATCGCGCGCGGGGAGTTCCGGGAGGGACCGGCGACGAAGCTGCCCATGATCCTGGTCGCACCTGCCATCATGACCATGGTGTGGAAAATGACTTTCGACCGCTTCGACCCCATCTCTGTCGAAACGTTCCTGGAGGCCCATCTCGACCTCGTCCTGGCGGGGATACGCGCGGAAGGCCGATAAAGTATTGGCGTTGTGCCTGCCTTCACCGGCAGGCACAGATCAGGCGCACGACGTCAACCATTGCTGCGCTTCAAGAGGCACGAAATATGTTCAGCTTGCGCGGTCTGTCCGTTTTGAATACTGAGTAAGTGGGGCTTGCGAACGCCCCTCTAGGCGGTTAGCCCAAGTTTCGCGTCCGGTCGTACCCCGAGAGCTGGGAGGACGCGCATGCTATCGCCGACTTTTTATATCGTTCCTCGTTTTTCGTGTCTGATCAACTCCATGGGCATCCCATCGGAGATTATAATCGTTTGCGTCACAACCATTCCGCGGCATTACGAATATACGTGCGGGTTCGCCATGCTCCGGAGAGGCGTATGAGCGAGATCCTCGTCACAAATCAGACCGCGGCTGAACCCCGTTCCCCCGGCTTCCGCGAAGCGCTTGCCACCTGGGCGCGCATCGGCGTTCTGTCCTTCGGCGGGCCTGCCGCGCAGATTGCCCTGATGCATCGCATCGTCGTGAACGAAAAGCGCTGGCTGACGGAACAGCAATATCTGGGCGCGCTCAGCTTCTGCATGCTGCTCCCCGGACCTGAGGCCATGCAACTCGCCACCTATGCCGGGTGGCGCTTGCACGGCATAGCCGGCGGGCTCGCGGCGGGCCTGCTGTTCGTCCTGCCCGGAGCGATCCTCATCCTGGCGCTCGCTGCGATCTATGCGGCGTACGGCCAGGTACCATTGGTCGAGACGCTCTTCCTCGGCGTTAAAGCGGCCGTCATCGTCATCGTGATCGAGGCGCTGCTGAGTGTGGGTAAGCGCGCCCTTGTGGGGGCTGACCGCTGGATCGTGGCGGCTCTGTCATTTGCCGCCATTTTTTTCTTCGCCGTTCCCTTCCCGCTGATCGTGCTCGCCGCGGCGCTCTACGGCTATTGTGCAAGCCAAGGCGTCAGCTCGGGAGCCAGCGTCCCAAATCGAATCTCGGCTAGCCCAGCCTCAACGATGCGAACGGCGTGCCTGTGGCTTGGGCTCTGGCTTGCGCCGCTCATTGCGCTGACGGTGTTCGCCGGGCCGGATCATATCCTGAGCGAGATTGGCTAGTTCTTCTCGAAGCTTGCGGTGGTGACCTTCGGCGGGGCCTACGCCGTGCTCGCTTATATGGGCCAGGATGTCGTCACGCTGAAAGGCTGGCTCGACGCCCGCCAGATGATGGACGGCCTTGGTCTCGCCGAGGCGACTCCGGGCCCCCTGATCCTCGTCACGGAGTTCGTCGCCTATTTGGCTGCCTACCGTCTTGGCGGGGAACCGGCCTGGCTGATGGGAACGCTGGGTGCCCTCGTTGCGCTTTGGGCGACTTTCGTGCCCTGCTTCCTCTGGATCTTCGTCGGCGCGCCCTACATCGAATGGATCAACGCGCAGCCCCGGCTTAAAGGGGCGCTGTCGGGGATCACAGCGGCGGTCGTCGGCGTCATCTTCAATCTCGCGCTGTGGTTCGCGCTGCATGTGGTGTTCGGTCAGGTCTCCTTGACGACGGCTGGACCATTGCATCTCTGGATCCCCGATCTTGCGACGCTCAACGGGCAGGTCGTGCTGTTGTCATGCGTCAGCGGCTATCTGCTGCTCGTCCGCCACTGGTCTGTCCCGGCGGTTCTCGGCGTTGCAGCCGCGCTGGCTCTGATGATCAATTATGCTGAGGCGTCTTGAGCGCCGGATGTTTGTAAACTTTTCGCGATACTGATTATAGCAGCGAGGCGTGGAAGCCTAGAGCCGCGGCTGCGGCCTTGGTTTCGCCAAGTTATTGCCATTGCGTCGTACATGCGGGGTTATGGTGGGACGATGAGACTCATCGCAAGGATCATGATTGCGGTTCTGACGGCGGCGGCCCTTCCTGGCCACGCAGTGTCGTACCCGATCGTGTTCCACTCCCACGACCTCTCTGAACCGGGCGCGCACGATCACGCGCACGCGCACGATCCTGCGACACCCGTCGCGCATGTCGGCGATCAGACCCGGGATCACACGCACAACTGTGCCGCATCCTGCGAGGCCGAAGGCCATTTCCACGTCTCCTGTTGCGCTCATGCCCAGTTCTTGCCTCCCATGGAGATCGGGATAGGAGGGCAGACCCTGACCCGGATCATCCGCGTCTTGCCGGATGTCGGCGTCCCCCCTGATAGTCAGAGGCACGATCTACTCCGTCCGCCACGCGCCGCCCTTTGACCGGGGCGTCTCACGCGCCCGTCTCTCTATACCTGCGGCGATCTGATTTCGGACGCTTATGCTCGCGGATTTATCCGCAGGGCGCCGAGCAACGAAAATTGATCCGCCGTGAAGTGACGATCCTCATGACTTGGCGCGAGCATGTTCCGTTCAATCAGCACTCTTTCCATTCTCATTCTTTCGGCCGGCCTTGGCCTTGCCGGACCGGGCCACGACGGTGGCCATGACCATGATGCCGGCCCTGCGGCAACCGTGACCGAGAAAGCCCCGCGGCTCGAAAGCGAAGGGGAAACCATGGAGCTTGTGGCGACCTCACAAGGCCATACGCTTCGCATGTATCTCGACCGCAGCGATACGAACGAGCCCGTCAGCGGGGCGCAGATCGAGGTGTCGGGCGAGGGTGTCGAGCCTCTGCAAGCCACTGAAATCGAACCCGGCAACTATGCTGTGGAGGCGGATTGGGTCGACAGCCCAGGCACGAAGGCCCTGATCTTCACCGTAACGGCTGGCGGCGAAATCGACCTTCTCAACGGCACATGGACCGTTCCCGATGCGCCGCAGACAGAGGTCATAGGCGCCGAAGCCGTGCCGCTGACCGCCCTCCTGACCCGGCTCGACATCTGGGGCGCGATCATTGGCGCCCTGGCGCTCGGCTTCGTTTTGGCTCTGGCCATACGGCGACGCCGTCCGGCCAGCCCCTCTGAAAGCGTGCCGGATGGCCCGCTCGAAAGCACCGAAAGGGGACTGGAAACCGCGGTTCCCGCCCCATCCACGCTCCAGCCCAGGCTGCGCTCGGCATCGAGCGTCGTGTTCGCCGCGCTCATCATCGGCGCTGTCGCAGGGACTGCGGCTCTCGCCGGCCCGGGACATGATCATGGCGATGGCGGGCATGGCGAACCTGCGGCAGCCATATCCGGCGATGTGCCGCGCAAATTGCCCGACGGCCGGGTGTTTGTGCCGAAGCCGACCCAGCGCCTCCTTCAGGTGAGAACGCAGCCGGTATCGGAGAGCGAGACAGAGCGCGTACGCGAACTCATCGGCGTCGTCGTGTCCGACCCGGCCTCGTTCGGCCAAGTCCAGGCGCCGATGGATGGGCAGATCGAGGTGAGCGAACGAGGCATGTCCTATGTGGGGCAGAAGGTCGAGAAGGGCGAAGTCCTGGCGCTTCTGTCCCCTGCCATTCCGGTCGCCGATCTGGGCACGATGCAGCAGCTCCGCGCGGAAGTGGAGGGCAAGCTCGTCATCGCCCAGCAGAAACTCGCCCGGCTGAGCCGCATTTCGGCCGTCGTCGCCCAAAGCGAAATCGAGGACACTAGAGCCGAACTCGACGCCTTGCGGGAGCAAAGGCGGGTGCTGGAGGCCAAGGATACGAAAAAGATCGAGCTGCGCGCTCCGGTCGCAGGGGTGATTGCCGTTGCAAATGTGAGAGCGGGGCAGGTGGTCACAGCGCGAGACACGCTGTTCGAGATCGTCGATCCAGGCAAGCTGTGGGTGGAGGCGATCAGCAACGATACGAACGGGACAGGCGAGATCGCCGCAGCTCAGGCCGTCGATGATAAGGGGAATAGCTTTGAACTGGCCTATATCGGCCAGGCACCCACCCTGCGCCAGCAGGCGCGTCCTGTGATGTTCCGGGTCGATGGCGGCCATGACGAGCTCGCCATTGGCGCGCCCGTCAAGGTTCTGGTCCGGTCAGCAGAAAAAGTGAAAGGAATGATCCTCCCCGACGCCGCGGTCGTGCGCGGAGGAAGCGGCCTCATGCAGGTCTGGGTCAAGGAGAGCCCCGAGCGATACCGCCCAATCGAAGTGCGCACCGCGCCGCTTGACGGGACGCGCACGCTGGTCTCTGCCGGCCTTCAGCCGGGCGAGCGGGTGGTGATCCGCGGCGCTGAACTCATCAACCAGATCCGCTGACACGAGGCGCGCCATGTTCAATGCGATTGTTCGGGGCAGCCTCGCCAACCGGCTGTTCGTTCTCATCATCGGCGCGGCCGTCATGATTTACGGCCTCGTCACGCTGCGCAGCCTGCCGGTCGATGTCTTCCCGGACCTCAACCGGCCGACCGTCACCATCATGACCGAAGCTGATGGCCTTGCGCCCGAGGAGGTTGAGCTTCTCGTCACCTTCCCCATCGAGACCGCCATGAACGGCATGTCGGGCGTCAGCCGCGTCCGCTCGGTGTCAGGCGTCGGGCTGTCCATCGTCTACATCGAGTTCGATTGGTCGACCGAAATCTACCGCGCTCGGCAGCAGGTCTCGGAGCGGCTGCAACTGATCCGCGAGCAGTTGCCCGCCAATACCCATGTGGAGATGGGGCCGATCACGTCGATCATGGGCGAGATCATGCTGATCGCCATGTCGAGCGAGACGGCCGACCCGATGACGCTACGCGAAATCGCGGACTTCACCGTGCGCCCGCAGCTTCTCACCGTGCCCGGCATCGCGCAGGTCATCCCCATCGGCGGAGAAGTGCGCCAATACCGGGTCATTCCAGACCCCCGGCGCATGGCGAGGCTAGAGATCAGCTTCGAGGCGGTCGAACGCGCCATCCAGAAGTTCGGCTCGAACACCGGCGGCGGCTTCGTGGACCTGAAGGCGCGCGAATACCTCATCCGCAATGTCGCCCGTACCACACGGATCGAGGATTTGCAGAACCTCGTGGTCGCCTTTCGGGAAGGACAGCCGATCCTGCTCAGCCAGGTGGCCCAGGTGGACTTCGCGGCGCGGACAAAGCGCGGCGAGGCCGGTTATAATGGCAAGCCCGCCGTCATCCTTGCCGTGCAGAAGCAGCCCAGTGCCGACACTGTGACGATTACGCGGCAGATCGAAGCCATGCTGCCGGACCTTCAGCGCGTCATGCCGGACGGCGTGCGCGTCACGGATGTCCAGTTCCGGCAGGCGACCTTCATCGAGACGTCGATCGCAAACGTCCAGAAGGTGCTCGTCGAGGCCCTGATCGTCGTGGCGCTCGTTCTCTTCGCGTTTCTCCTGAACTGGCAGACGACGTTCATCTCGCTGGTGGCGATCCCGCTATCGGTCCTCACCACCTTCATCGTCTTCCAGTTCCTCGGCCTCTCGATCAACACCATGACGCTGGGCGGACTGGCGATCGCGATCGGCGCGCTGGTCGATGACGCCGTGGTCGATGTCGAAAACATCTACCGGCGGCTGGGGCAACACCGCGCGTCCCAGGGGCGAGACAAGAGAAGTATCGAAACCGTCGTCGGCGATGCGTCGATCGAGGTGCGGTCCGGCATCCTCTACGCCACCGGCATCATCGTCCTCGTCTTCCTGCCCCTCTTTGCTTTGTCTGGTGTGGAAGGCCGATTGTTCACACCACTTGGCATTGCGTTCATCGTCTCCATCGCGGCAAGCCTCATCGTGTCGATGACCGTCACGCCGGTGCTGTCCTATTGGCTGCTGCCGCCGATGAAGCATCTGGCCGAGCACGAAACCTGGCTGGTGCGAACACTGAAGCGCGTACAAAAGCGCGGCCTCGAATGGTGTTTCGAGCGGCCCGGCTTCGTGATCGGGCTGCCGGCTCTGGCGGTCGCCGCAGCGGTCGTGGCCGGCACGATGCTCCCGCGCGCCTTCCTGCCCAACTTCAACGAGGGAACGGTCCTGGTCAGCTTGACGCTTCAGCCGGGCATCAGCCTCACCGAATCCGACCGGGTCGGCCGCCTCGCCGAGCAACTCGTCATGCAGGTGCCGGAGGTGAAGTCAGTGGGGCGGCGCACCGGGCGGGCGGAACTCGATGAACACGCAGAGGGCGTACACAGCAGCGAACTCGACATCGACCTCAAGCAGTCCGGGCGCACCCGCGAGACGGTTCTCGCCGACATCCGCGATCGCCTGTCGGTCCTGCCCGTGACCGTCGCGGTCGGCCAGCCCATCGCCCACCGCCTCGATCATATGCTGTCCGGTGTTCGCGCCCAAATCGCGCTCAAAATCTACGGCGACGATTATGACACCCTGCGCGGCCTTGCCGCCGATCTTGAAACGCGGCTCCGCGCCATCCCCGGCATCACCGACCTCCAGACGGAGCGGCAGGTGCGCATCCCGCAGCTTCAGGTCCGGATCGACTATGACAAAGCCCGCCGCTTCGGTCTCAACCCCAATGATATCACGCAAACACTCGAAACGCTGTCCAACGGTCGCGTGGTCTCTCAGATCGTCGATCAATCCAAGCGTTTCGATGTCGTCCTGCGCTTGAGCGACGCCGACCGCAGCACTGCCGCCCTTGGGGATATGCTGATCGAAAGCCCGGCCGGCCGCATTCCGCTGCGCTCGGTTGCCGATGTCATCGAGACGGACGGGCCGAACCAGATTCTCCGGGAGAACGGCCGCCGCCGCATCGCGGTTCAGGCGAACACCGATGGCTCCGATCTCGCGCGGATCGTCGAGGACATACGCCGGGAGATCGCCGCCGCATCGCTCCCGGAAGGCTATTTCACGAGCCTTGAGGGGCAGTTTCAGGCGCAGGAGGAAGCATCCCAACTCATCGCGATCTTATCGCTGGTCTCGCTTGGCCTGATTTTCGTCGTGCTCTATTCGCGCTATCAATCGGCCGTGCTTGCGCTCATCATCATGGGGAACGTGCCTCTCGCGCTGATCGGCGGCGTCGCGGCGCTGTGGATCGCCGGGCAGACTTTTTCCGTGGCGAGCGCCATCGGTTTCATCACGCTCGCAGGCATCGCCACCCGCAACGGCATCCTTAAAATCAGCCATTACATCAACCTCGTTCTTTTCGAGGGGGAGACCTTCGGGCGCAAGATGATCGTGCGGGGCACACTCGAACGGCTGACACCTGTTCTCATGACAGCCCTCTCCGCAGGCATTGCTCTCGTTCCGCTGATGATCGGGGCCGACGAGCCGGGCAAGGAGATCCTGCACCCGGTCGCCGTGACGATCTTCGGCGGGTTGATCTCTGCGACGCTGCTCGATGCCTTCCTGACACCCGTACTGTTCCTGCTTTTCGGGCGCAAACCGCTTGAAAGACTAGCATTTCGCCAAAGCGAAAAAGCTTTTGCGGAAGCCTTCTGAAACCTTCACCATCAACAAAGAGGACTCGACGATGGCCAAAACCAAACTGATCGCCTTCGCAATTTCCGCAGCTTTTGCCCTCGCTCCCCCCGCTTTGGCGGGTGGCGGGCACTCGCATGACGGGAAGCACGGCGGCAAGGTGGTCGACACCGGTCACCACCACATGGAAGTCGTCGCCAAGGACGGCATCATCCAAGTCTATCTTGAGCATGAGGACGGCAAGGCGGAGGACGTCGCGGGGGCCAAGGGCACAGCGACCGTCCTTTCGGGCGGCAAGAAAGAGGATGTGGCGCTGACCCCTGATCCTGCGAACTTCCTCAAAGGCACCGGCTCCTTCAAAGCCGAGAAGGGCACCACCATCGTGATTACGCTGACGATGCCCGGACACAAGCCCGAGCAGGCGCGCGTCAAGCTCGATTGAGACATGCTGGCGGCGGCGGTGTGTCGTGACGGCCCACCGGCATGGCGAGGGCGGCATCGAAGGCGTTACCGCCCTCGCCAGTCGTGCTGGCGTTAAGCGCGGCACAGACCTTGAAGACGAAGATGTTGACGGAGAGGCAATGGAGCCGGCGGACCAGTTGGCGAGGAGGGGTTTGGCCCCGCCAGATTGATCTACCGAAGCCGAAACACTTCAAACGGCCTTTCCGTCCGGTCGAGACCGGCATTCGCCGCTGGCAAACGATGGAACTGCGCTGTTGTCACGTAGAGGGCTCCATCCGCTGCGAAACCTATCGCGTCGGGCCAAGACAGGCGCTGATCGGTCACGAGCCGTTCGACCTCGGCGTTCGGAACGTTCGGGTCGAGCCGCGAGACGGCTTCCCCCTCCACATCCGTAAAGTAGACACGCCCTGCCGCGTCAGTCTCGATTCCGTCGGAGAAGACAGTTTGCGCGACGCGCTCGATCCGCGCCTCAACATCAGCAGGCGACAAGGCGGGATCGGCGAGCACCGCGACCGGCACGCGGTAGAGCGTCGGCGCGACCCATGGGTGCGCCTTGAGATAGAGCCACTCTCCGTCTGGGCTGAGCGCGAGACCGTCAGGACCCTGCGGGACCGAACGTCGCCGCTCTTCGGCGACGGTGACGCCCTGCACGTTTGGCGGTCTGTCGGAATAGGCCATCCAGTTGCCGCCCCGGAGCCCCCATCGCTGGGCGCCCGAGCCTAAGTCGACAACGATGACGCCGCCGTTCGAGGTGTCGGTCACAAAGGCGAGATCGCGCTCCGGATCGACGCGGACGTCGTTAAGGAAGTTGTTTTCGGCAAACTCCCGCCAGAGCCAGAATGATCGCAGGTCTCATTAGTTCTCTCCGCGCACATATTGCACCTCCGCGCCCTCGACCGTATCGAGATCGCCATCGACGAAGAAGTCACGAACGAGCTGCGAAAAGGTCAGCGGCGCCTCAATCGACCTTCGTAGACGAGCGTGTAGGCGGCCCGGACCGGATAGGCGTGGATCGCCGCGATCAGCTCCGGATTGGCAAGCCCATTCGCGATTTTCGCCAGGGCCGCCTGTGCGGCAGCGCGGTCCGCAAAGGCGATCTCCACCCACGCTTCGAACGCCTCGTCCTGCGTGCGCTCGTTGTCGACATTCGGCGTGTCCCAACCTGAGGCGTCGTAGCCTTCGAAGAGATGGTAGCGCACCTTCACTACATCCGCAGACACAGCCAGCGGCGTGGTGATCTGCGCCGTGACAAGATCGCGGAACGCCCCGTCGTCGCCCGCCTCGTTCGCCGCGATGAGCAGGATCGCATGGTAGGCATCACGCGCCCCTTGCGGAGCGCCCGGTCCATGGTCAACCAGCGTGCGGGTATTCCCTTCGATCGAGCTGTGCAGGTATGTGCCCTTGAAGACGTTCTGCTCGTCTTCCATCAACTGGCCTGCGGCCGGGCTCGCCCCCATGCCGCCGCGATCAGCCTCGGAGGCGAAGGTGACCTCGGCGAGCCCTTCGAGCCAGTCCGCTTCGGACACGTCGACGTCGATCCCGCTAGCCCCAACCGCGGCCGGCAGCAGGCTCGCGTCCGGCGCATCCAGATGGTGCTGCCAATATTGGTGCATGCCGTCGATCCGGGCTGCGAGCGGGCCGTGGACGTCGCGCCAGTAAAGGCCGAACAGCTCCGGCTCCACGTCGTCCGGCGGTCGAGGAACCCGTTGGTGGCCATCTGCGCCGCATCGTCCCGGCCGGCAAGCCTGCGATCTTGGGCATCGGCCACGCCGGACAGGGTCAGGGCGGCGGTTGTAACAAGAAGCAACTTTTTCATCGGTCAGTCTTCTCTCAGTTCAGTGGTTGTTTAGCGGGGAATAGCCCGCCGATATGGCCCGCGCGCCGCATTGGACCGGCTCGAACGCACCACTGTGGCCGTGCGTTGCGCTGTACATCGGCATTGGGCTCAGGCCGACGCGATTGCGCAGCGCGATGTCGCGAATGCTTAAAAGATCGAAGAGATGTGTCATTGGGGATGCTTCGGTCGATTGCATTGCGCACAACATAGCAGGCGGCCAAACCAAGCTATAGCCAGATCAAAGGCACTTTACTCGTGCCAAAATGTCCGGCATGATGGCACAGCGGATCATCTCGGCGGCATCGGTTTCTTCGTGAAAGGGGCGGAAGCTGGTTCCTTTGCAAGCGCGGCAAAGGGAATGGGCGTCACACCGTCGGCGGTCAGTAAGGCAGTGTCACGGCTGGAGGACAGGCTTCGGGTCCAGCTTTTCCGGCGCTCTACCCGCTCCATCGACCTCACCGACGACGGCCGCGCTTTCTTTGAGCGTGCACGGGCGGGGCTGTCTGAGATCGAGGCCGCAGAAGCCTTTCTGCTAGAGCGCCGGGCTGAGCCGCTCGGGCGTCTCCGTGTATCTGCTCCCGTCGTGTTCGCGCATCGCATCGTTGCGCCGCTGCTGCCGGAGTTCTGCGCCCTTTATCCAAAGCTGGACATCGAGATGCACTCGACCGACGGGCTTTCCGACCTGATCGAAGACGGCTTCGACGTGCTCATCCGCACGCGCGCCCTGCCGGATTCGACGCTTGTCGCGCGCAAGCTCATCGACACGCGGTTTGTGACCGCCGCCGCGCCGGACTATCTGGCGCGGGCCGGCACCCCGCGGACGCTGGACGATCTCGCTGGCCACGCGTGCACGGCCTACGTCTTTCCGACGACGCGCCGCCGGTTCGCCTGGCCTTTCGAGATGGATGGCAAGACAGTGACAATCGAGCCAACGGGCGGACCCAGTTTCACCAATGCCGACGCAATGATTGCCGCCTGTGAGGGCGGGGCGGGTATCGTCCATTTGCAGGACTACATGCTGCGGCCAAGCATTGCGGCCGGTCGGCTCGTTCCGATCCTTCAAGACCGCGCGGGCGATGGCAACGCCAGGTGAAGGACCAGGGCGGCGAGCGCAACGCGGCCGACGACGGTGGTGAAGGTCGGAAGCTCCCTGACGGCGAGGCCGTTGAAAAAGAACGATCCGCCCCACAAGACGGAGAGGACCACGAGCATCGCCCACTCGCGGGCTGACATCACCGGCCTGGTAATCGGTTGTTTCATTGCGTTTTTCCCTCTCACCCATCAGTCTGAGGGAGCGAAACGCGGAAAACACTCCGTTTCTTGTCATCCAATTCGAGAAAGCGTCCGGGCCTGCTAACGCTCCCGCTCTGGCCCGCGGTGGCGTGTTCGATGTGGTGTCCGACCGGACCGCAGGGCTTTGAGCCTGTCCTGAGGGGATGAGACTTGCGAGGCTTGCCGACCGGCGCGGGCCGGCCGTTCCGCCTTGGCGCGGGCGAACTGTTCCCGCAGGACGGCCTTTGCATCCGCTGCTAGAGGTGCAATTTGCGCGCGGTCCTGCCGGAGGTCGCGCAGCAGGCCCGCATGGCGCTGGCGGACCTTGACGATTTGGCGCTGCAAGGCCCGGCGCTCCTCAAGCTGGGCAAAGATCAGCGCCTCGCGCTGCCCGCCCGCCCGCCGCCGCCTGCATCTCCACTCTACAGCGCGAGACAGGCTTGGCGCGTTGCTTTGCGTGCGCTGGGTCGCGGGTCGGGGAACAGTGGCCTGTTCCCCAAAGGCCCTGATATGAACTATAGGCTTGACTCGGTCTTCCGTGTTCATGTAGTTACTCAATAAGAATGAAGATTAAAGACAGTTTAAAATCGTTCTAAAGCGAATAATGGACGTTTGAGAGTTGGTTTAGATTTGAACATTTCCAAACAAAGCGGGTAGGTCGAATCTCAAAGAGCGAATTACAGCTAACATATTGCTTTGCTGAAATTGGCCGCCACGCGCGACAGGCGGCTATCGGGCGCAAACCACAGGCAGGAGAAACCCATGTCCCAGACTGACGAGCCAAGGCATGTCCGGGTGCGCCGCTGGGGAGGGCGTGGAGGAACCATGAAAATCTCAACTTTCGTAATTGCCGGCGTAATGGCAGGCTGTGCTCTGGCGCTTTCGGCGGAGGCGGAGAACCGCGCGCAGCATTACGAAGCCAAGCCATCCGAAACGTTGGACCAGGCTGTCAAGAATTTCTCTGAATATAACGGCCTGCTTTCCGAAGTCTTGAAAAAAGACAAGCTGTCGCCGGCCGATCTTGAGCGCATCCACGAGCTGACTTACACGCTTGAGGTGGCATTGGCGAAGATCAACGAAGATATGGCCGCGTTACCGGCGACCCTTGAGCGTCTGCATATCGCGTCCGAACAGCAGAACGAAGCCGAGGCGCGCGGCGTTGGCGAAGCTTACCTCGAAGTCGCGACAACCGTCGTGCGGTGACTATGCGCTTTGCGACGGCACAAGCGCAGGCTAGTGGAGAAAGCTCTTTGAGCTTTTCTTTCCACCATCATTAACCTTTCGTCGGATGAAGTCTTCGAAAAGTATGACGAACGCCGTGTCCGCCGAAGCTGGATAAGCAATATCAGCGGGACCGGTACCAAGCAGATTCATGGTCGCATTGGCTTCGAAGAAGACGATGCGACCCGCTTCATCCACATCAAAGTCTAATCCGAAGACTTCCAGCGGAAACTTCTGGCCAATAACATTAAGAGTACTCATGATTTGTTCTCCGAGACGCACTGACGGACGGAGAATAATGTCGTTCGCGTCAGCCAATAATTCAGGATATTCTATATACAAATCTTGAGTTGTTTTATATCGGCGCGTCCTGGTTACCCAATCTTTTGAGTAGTCTACTCGCATCATCGTCCAAACGCCGTCAACGAAAGCCGCTCGCATTTTGCGGAAACAGCCCTTCGATCGCGTTTCTCCACGATATTGAATAACATACACTTGTGGTAGATTGAGGTTTATCAGAATATCAAGAAGTGAGCTCCTGTCATTAACAAGAAAAATATTCTTCTGCTCCTGCTCGGTCACGCCGCGAACAATTACAGGATACTCAAAAGATGACTCAATATTAGCTACTAATTCATCAAGTCGCTTTAAATCACGCTGAAACCTCTTCAGCTTAGGGGCAATAACATTCGGAATGGTCGCGAACAGCTCCGCATTAATTTGTCGCGTGCAATGGACAGCACGTTCAGGATGGTTGATGACCGGTGCGTTTGCTGCGTCTGCAAATTGTTTCGCAAGCATCAAGGTGTCGCCTGTTCGCAGAACTTCCGCATTTGCGATATTATTGATAATGACGTCGGGCGGGATTCTTTTAAAAGCGTCAAGCGCCGAAGGCGCGCTACGAAGGATGATGGAGGCAAACCGGTATTTCTTTTCCAGCCTGTCCGCAAGCTGCCACGGATAGTTTCCGTTGAAATGCTGACTTCGCGGCGATTGAGCAAAACGGTCAAATCCAGGCACGGGATTGATCACACCAATGGTCAATATTTGTCCTGGTTTCGGTGCGGCGAGATAGACCGGCACGCCCGCGAGGTAGCTGTTACGGGCAGCAACGGCGTCTGAGTTAAGGCCAAGCTTGGCGTAGCCCATGGCAAGGAGAGCATGGCGCTCATGAGCATGGGATGCTTGTGGCACGCAGTCCTTGGTTAAAGCGATGAGCGCCTCATAGCGTTCAAGGGCTGCCAGGGCGACCCCATGTCGCCGAGCGAGCGGCCATCCAGCGGCGGAGAAATCGACCACGGACTCCAGCATGGATGCCAGTTCTTCATTCATTCCGAGAATGGCCATGATGTCGGCAATCAGGGCCATGCACTGCCGCTCGTTGTCACCGAGAGGGTGGCCCGCGGGCCAAGAACGGTACGCTCGGAGCAGGTCGGTTGCTTCTCCTCGTTTCCGCTGAGCCATCAGCAATGCAGCGAGATTTGTCGTGTTCCGAAGCTGGATTGAAGGTGTCGCAGGATGTGTCAGAGCTTTTCGCAGTACTTCCGCCGCACCGTCGACATCGCCCGCCGCCTCCAGCGCCAAGCCAAGAAGGCCGAGAAGATCAGCGTCGTCCGGCTTATGCCTCAGCATGGTCCGGGCTAAGTCCGCTGCACCGGCCACATCGTTCTGGTCTAATTTTTCAAGGATGGTATCGCGCGTTTTCAATATAGCCCCCAAAAGAACTAGGCTGTCGCGCACTGGTATAATCCTTTGCGAACCCCGCGTAAAACGACGTTCGATCGTCTTATGGCGACCTGAGCGGGATGTATGGCCTGTGAGGCATACACCCCATCTCTGTCGTAAAAGACATCTTCCTCCCTAACCCTTCGCCGCATTTGGAGCCGTACTTTGCGCCCAGCTAATGCCGTAATGGGTTCCTCGGGTAGTCCTCCTCACGATGCCTTCTCTGGCGCCAGAGCGGAGCCATGCTCGCGGATGATGCGCCAGCCAGCCTCGGTTTTGCGCCACACCAGGGTCGCCAGGGTGGGCACGGTCTGGACACTGCCGTCCTTGTCTTCGAAGCGGCTTTCAAAGCGCAGCGTCGCCACCGCGATGTCGCCTGCCATCAGGATGGATGGCTCCTCGATCAGGCTGTTGTCGAGCGCTTTGAGGTTGGGGATCAGTTCATCCCAGACCCGAGCGTAATCCGAGGCGGACTGCGCGACGCGCCGTTGGGGATCGGCGTTGTCGTGCAGGATCACGTCGTTCGCGTTCCAGTCGTAATAGTGTTCGAGCCGGTCACGAAAATCGAAGCGCTCTCCCTCGGCCCGATGGCGCCACCCGGTCTCGATCCAGTCGCGCGACAGGTCAGCGATCTTTGTCCGGCTGTCGGTTGAGCGCTGTTCCGCTTTGAGCGCCATGGCCGAAACGGTCAGAGCCAGGGCAGCAGCCAGTCCAAGCGCTTTCATTATCGTCATCTCCTTGATCTTTGGGATTTTGCGATGGCCGCGGCGGCATTTGCATCACCGCGACCATCAGCCCGGACAAAAGGACGGTGCGCGCCGCGAGCGGCCACTCCGCGATGAGCGGGCCAAGCAGGGCGAGCAGGGCCGTGATCGCCGCGAACGCCAGCGCCCAGCTCCGAGCGAAGGCGAAGAGATGGCGGTTCATGACGCCGCCGCCTTCTGCGTGTCGAACGCGGTCAGATGCTCATGCACGATCCGCCAGCCGAGGCCCGGCAGCCGGCGCCAGACATGGGTGCCGTATTGTCCGAAGGGGACCGGATTTCCATCCGCGCCGCGTGTGTCGGTGCCGACGAGGCGGAAAGTCGTCGCGGCAATCTCGCCCGATACCTGGATGTCCAGGCTGTCGCCGATGGTGACGGACCAGGTCTGGAGCGGCACCATGAACGGCGCCTAGGTGGCGACGTAGTCGTCGACGCTGTTCAGCACGACGACGTCGCCCATGACATTGTCGAACACCTGGATCGCATGCGCGCCCGGCGCGAACACGTCGCGGAAGCCGTCCGGCCTGAAGGGGCCGGTCCCGACATTCCAGAGCGCGACCCAGCGGCGGGTCAGCGCTTCGATCTGTTCGATATCGCTTTGCATCCGCGATCTCCGTTTGAGTTTGCTTTCGAGGACCGCTCGTCCTCGTGGCCTCAACTTATGAAGACGCGCCTCCGCCCTTCAATCGTGGCTCGCGAATTTCGAGAAGGCGGGGTTCGCGCCGAGGATCGTGCTGGAGACG
>CAZNAH010000012.1:0-811 GCA_964570735.1 uncultured Hyphomicrobiaceae bacterium
TATTCGAGCAGGTCGGTTTCGTAGGCGACGATCTGCTGTACGCGCAGCGACCATTGCTGATCCCACGGACGCGGCAATCCCAGCGCCTCGTTCCAGGCCGGCAACTGCACGGCCCGCGCGCGCGCCTTTTTCGACAGCACCACCGCCAGCATCTCGATGAGAATGCGGTAGACGTTGTTTTCGGGCTGCTGCTCGGTGAGGCCGAGGCTGTTGACCTGCACGCCGTAGCGAAAGCGGCGCAGTTTCGGATCGCTCACGCCGTAGCGCTTCTCGCAGATCTCGTCCCAGAGATCCACGAACGCCCGCATCTTGCACATCTCGGTGATGAAGCGCACGCCCGCGTTCACGAAGAACGAGATGCGGCCCACGACCTGCGCGAAGTCCTCGTCCGAAACCTCACCGCTCGCCTTCACCGTGTCGAGCACGGCCTGCGCGATGGCCAGCGCATAGGCGAGTTCCTGCACCGGGGTCGCGCCCGCCTCCTGCAAATGGTAGGAGCAGACATTCGTCGGGTTCCACTTCGGCACTTGCGCGTAGGTGAAGACGACAATGTCCTTGATGAGCCTCATGGAAGGCGCCGGCGGGAAAACGTAAGTCCCGCGCGACAGATATTCCTTGATGATGTCGTTCTGCACCGTGCCGGTGAGCGTGTCGCGCGGCACGCCCTGCTCGTCCGCCACCGCGATGTAGAGCGCGAGCAGCCACGCCGCCGTCGCGTTGATCGTCATCGAGGTGTTCATCTCGCCGAGCGGGATGCCGTCGAGCAGCGTGCGCATGCCGCCGGGACGGGAGACCGGCCCGCCGACCTTGC
>CAZNAH010000012.1:878-20954 GCA_964570735.1 uncultured Hyphomicrobiaceae bacterium
GAAGGCGATGGAAAGGCCGGTCTGCCCTTTGGCGAGGTTCTTGCGATAGAGCGCGTTGGACGCCTGGGGCGTGGAATGCCCCGCATAGGTGCGGAAGATCCAGGGCTGATCGCGCGTCGGAGATCCGGTCATGAGTACCCGCCACACTTGGGAATTGGCCGAAACTCCGCAAAACCTAACATAAGGCGCAGTTGCGGGCTAATTCGATTTTGCAGTGCGGTATGACGCGTTAGCTCAGAAGGCCGATGACGAAAAGCAGGATGATCGCGCCGATCGCCGCCGTGAGGACCGCGCTGATGAGGCCGTCGCCGAGACGGATGCCGAGTGCGTCGAAGATGAAGAAGCCGATGATCGCTCCGAGCACGCCGACTACGATATTGCCGAGCAGGCCGAAACCGCTGCCCCGCGCGACAAGTCCGGCGATCCAGCCCGCCACGAGACCGACGATGATGATGGCTATGATTGAACCTGCGTCGATGGCTGCCATGGTTGTCTCCCGTCTGACCGAGGCCCAGGCTGGCGAGCCCGCCCCGATTGCGTTTCGCGCGTGGCGTGTCTATGGGACGGTATCGCATGTCCCCCCTGCTTAAGTCCGGCTGGGGTCGCTGGTTCCCTGTCACCGAAAAAGTGAGTGACTAAATAGGGACCATGGAATGGGTTCGATACGTTATATCTAGGAAACTGCCTGAACGAGATCGGTTCGGCCTCTTTGAGCACGGCGCGGCAAAACCATGTCCAGACTTCTGTTCATCAGCGTAGGCTTCTTCTTCACCATGGTTCTGGGGGCCATCGCCTTTGCGTTCACTGCGATGACCTATCCCGGCACCATGCGCCAGCTCATGGCGGGCGCCGAGACCCTGCGGAACCAGCTTTCCACGTTCGGCATCTCGGACAACTACATGGTCTGGATCGACATCCTGCTTCAGGGCGACAATCTCGTGCTGATGGGGTTCATCGTGCTCGCCCGCATTCTCATCGCCATCGTGGCCGGCCTGTTCACCGGATCACCGGAGGATGCCGCCGCCAAGCCATCGTCACGGCGCCGCGCGAGCTGGAGCTGATCCTCGCCCCGATTTTCAAGGTTTAACCGGCATTTAAGCACCGCCCTATAATTTTCATGAACGCCGGGCGCGGGGCAGAGCGCATCGGCCGATTGCAGAGAGGCAGTGCGTGGGCGTTTTGGGCGGGCAGTTCGCGGCCGGTGGCATCCGGCACCGGGATCATGGCGTTCTTCGGCGCGCGCGCGCATCGGCATGGTGGCTTATCCGGGCGTTCGCGGCGGCTCTGCGCTGGGCCACGCGCATTGTGCTGCGCGGCGTGCGGGCGTTTTTCGTCTGGCTGGTGGTCAGGTCGCCGCTGGCCGAGCCGCAGCGCAGCGCGCATCGCCCGCTCCTGAAGCTTCTCGCGTGGGTGGTCGTCGCCCTCGCGTGGGGCCTGTTCCTGCTGTTCTCGCTCGTCTTCTATTACTCCGCGACGCTGCCCGATCCGCGCGCGGCCGGCATCCTGAAGCAACCGCCGAACCTGACGATCCTCGCCGCCAACGGGGAGTTCATCGCGGAGCGGGGCATGCGGCGGGGTTATGTCACCTATGACAACCTGCCCCGCCACCTGATTCAGGCGGTGATCGCCACGGAAGACCGCCGTTTCTTCTATCATTTCGGGTTCGATCCGCTGGGCCTCACGCGCGCCATGATCGCGAACTGGCGCGCGGGTGAGGTCGTGCAGGGCGGGTCCACCATAACGCAGCAGCTTGCGAAGAACCTCTTCCTTAAGCCCGAGAAAACCTGGAAGCGCAAATTCGAGGAAATCATTCTCTCGCTCTGGCTCGAAAGCAAATTCGAGAAGTCCGAGATCATCGAGATCTATTTGAACCGGGTCTATTTCGGGGCCGGGAATTACGGCGTGGGGGCTGCTGCGCATTTCTATTTCAGCAAGACCGCGAGCGAACTGACTCTCAGCGAAAGCGCCCTGCTCGCCGGGCTCATCAAGGCGCCGTCCTACTATTCGCCAGCCGGCAACATGGACCGGGCGCGGGCGCGAGCAAAGGAAATCCTGCGTATTCTCGCCGAAGAGGATCACATCGACATCAACCAGTATGCCGCCGCGCTCGCTTCGCCCGCGGAACTGAAGGTTCCGCCCTCCGCGCCGGGCTTCGGACACATCATCGACTGGGTCGTCGAGATCGTCCCCATGCTCACGGGCGAGGCCGACAGCAACCTCGTCGTTGAGACGACCGTCGATGCGCGGCTGCAACTCGCCTCGCGCGCGGCGGTTCAGACGATCATGCGCAAGAAGGGGCGCGCGCTCCGGGCGTCCGAAGCGGCGGTGATGCTGCTGACGCCGGACGGCGCGGTGCGCGCCATGGTGGGCGGCATGGACTATGCCGGCAGCCAGTTCAACCGCGCGGTCAAGGCCATGCGCCAGCCGGGCTCCGCCTTCAAGCCGTTCATCTACCTCGCCGCGCTCGAAGCCGGATATACGCCCGCATCCATGGTCGAGGATGCGCCCATCGAAATCGACGGCTGGAAGCCCGAGAATTTCAGCGGCAGCTATAGCGGGCCGATCAGCCTGCGCAATGCGCTGACCCATTCGAGCAACATGGCCGCGATCCGGCTGATGCAGGCCGTGGGGCGCGAGCGCGTTCTGGAGACGGCGCGGCGGCTTGGCGTACTGTCGGCGCGCGATGTCGGGCCGACGCTGGCGCTCGGAACCTCGGAGGCGACGCTCCTCGAAATGACTTCCGCGTTCGCCGTGTTCGCCAATGGGGGAATGGCGGTGCTGCCGGAGATCGTCGAGCGCATCCGCAACGACAAGGGGCAGGTGATCTTCGAGCGCCGCAAGGGCGCGCTGCCGCGCATCGTGAGCGAGCGCAACGTCTCCGCCATGAACGACATGATGAATGCCGTGGTGGCGGGCGGAACGGCCCGGCACGCCGTGCTCGATTTCCACCCCGCCGCCGGCAAGACGGGCACCAGCCAGAATTTCCGCGATGCCTGGTTCATCGGCTACACGTCGCATTTCGTGGGCGGCGTCTGGCTCGGCAACGATACGCCGAAGCCCATGCGCGATGTGACCGGCGGATCGTTGCCGGCCGAAATCTGGCGCGAAATCATGCTCAAGGCCCATGAAGGGCGCGAGACCCTCGCCCTGCCTGGCACTAAGCTCGACCCGGCCTTCGCGCTGGAGGCGGCGCGGGCGACCGGCATACCGGACATTCCACAGAGGCATCCGAGGCGGGATGGGGCGGCGCTGCCCATCGCGTCGGATGGTTCGCGGGCTGAGATCAGGCGGGAAGTCACGCGGAGGCAGGGCGCGAGGAATGGGCCGGCGTTGCTGTCGGCCTACTGAACCGCTCCGAAGCGGTGCAGTTCGGCGCCGTGCATCTTGAGCCAGGAACGGGCGCGCTGCATGTCGGGGATGGCGTCGCGAACGAGGCGCCAGAAGCGCGGCCCGTGGTTCATCTCGCGCAGATGGGCGACCTCATGGGCCGCCACGTAATCCAAAACAAAAGGCGGCGCAAAGATGAGCCGCCATGAGAATGAGAGAGTTCCGGTTGTCGAGCAGGAGCCCCATCGCGTGGACTGATCGCGGATGCTGATCCGTTTCGGCGCGCAGTTCAGAGTTTGCGCATGGACCCGGACGCGCGCCGCGAGATCTTTTCGCGCCTCCCCCTTGAGCCAGTCTGTGAAGCGGCGCGAAGCGTGGGAGGGAGAACCGGAGACGCAGAGGCGCGGGAGGGGATCGTAAGCAAGGGCCGTCGCCGTGGAGAAGTCCTGACGCCAAGGCCGGCCCGGCTCACAGCGCGCGTTGCCCGTCATCGAACAGGGTTGGCGGCCGATCTCGTCGACCCAGACGACGCCCTGATACCGGACCTGACCGACAAAGCTAAGCCGGTGCAGATCGCCGCGCACCGGAACGAAGGCGCCGTCGATGAAGGGAACGGGTTGCGGAAGGCGATCGAGCTGCTTCTTCAGCCAATCCGCGTGACGGGCGAGAAAGGCGCTCGCATCCTCCACGCGGCCGCGATTAGGCAGCGTGAGGATGGCGGCGCGCTCGGTATGGCTGACCTTCAGGGAGAACCGTTTCGCCCGGGGCGAGCGCCGCACTTCGACCGGGCAGCCGATGTCGGCCATGCTCAGCGAGCCTGCCGCCTTCTTATAGGGAATCGGTTGTGTCAACAGCATGAAATTCTGCATGCCCCGTCTAGTACGCCGATTTTCCCGACTCAAGCTCCAATCGTATCATGAATACAGCGGCAAAGCTGCTGCGTTTTTGCCACAGAAAGAGCGAAACGCCCACCCTATCACAGAAGAGCCAAGGGGCCACGATGTTTCATTTTTCGCGACAAACAGGGAAAAAATAGCGCGTTGCGTCATGTTCTTAGGCTAACCCAATCCATCAGGGTCAACGCTTACTTTCTAGCAACAGGCTAAACGGATTACTGAGTTTTACGTGGGTTATCAACGAGCTGTTAGGCAAACAGACAAGAGCGCGCCACTTCGTCGCAGGCCGCGCTGAAGCTTGAGAGGGAAAAAGCCGGCCGCGCGCCGACGATTCGGGCTCGTCGCTTGGCCCTAATTTCGCCGCCTTGGCCCTGTTTTTAGCTTGTTTTCGCAGGCTTGCACGGCCTTGGCGGGACTACCGTCATGCGGCCAGAGAGGAGCGTTTGATGACAGACGCCGTTATTCTCAGCTAAATCGCGCGCCGTAGTTCCGCGAAGCCATTTCGCCCGGTCGCGCCGTCCACTTCAATTCAGCGATCGTGAGCGAAGCCATGTTTTCCTGGTTCGAAAGACTTATCGACCCCTATAAACCCGTCCCCATCGAGCAGCCGCCGGAAAACCTCAGCCGGTTCTACTGGCATTACACCCGCCATGTCTGGTGGTCGTTCGTCGGCATTCTTCTCATTGGCGTTATCGTCGCGCTGATCGAGGTGTCGCTGTTCACCTTCCTTGGCCAGATCGTCGATTATGCGAAGGACGCGCAGAACCCCGCCGCGTTCTTCGAACAGCACGGCGACCTGCTTCTGCTGATGGCCGGTGTCGCGCTCATCCTGCGGCCTATCGTGTTCACGCTGCACACCATGCTCGTGAACCAGACCGTGAACGCGAACTTCACGGCGATGATCCGCTGGCAGACACATCAATATGTGCTGCGGCAGAGCCTGTCGTTCTTCCAGAACGATTTCGCCGGCCGCATTGCCAACCGCATCATGCAGACCGGTCCGGCGCTTCGGCAGACGCTCGTCGAGATCGTAGAGGCGCTGTGGTATGTGCTCGTCTACTGGACGAGCGCCATCGTGATCTTCTTCCAGCTCGACCCGCTGCTGACGATCCCGCTGCTCATATGGCTGGCGGGCTTCGCGGCCTGCGTCTGGTATTTCGTGCCGCGCCTGAAGGAAAAGGCGGCGATCATGTCGGAGGCGCGCTCGACGCTGACCGGGCGCATCGTGGACAGCTATACGAACATCCTGACAGTCAAGCTTTTCGCCCATACGGACGGGGAGGATCGCTATGCGCGCGACGCCGTCGAGGATCATCGCGTCAAATTCCTGAGCCAGCTTCGTCTGCTGACCTGGCTCGAACTGGTGCAATGGGTGCTGAACGGCATTCTGATCGCCGGCACGACCGGCATGGCGCTCTGGCTGTGGAGCCAGAACCTCGTCACGCTCGGCGCCATTGCGGTGGCGACCGGCCTCGTCATCCGCATCAACAATATGGCGGGCTGGGTGATGTTCGTTATCACGGGGATCTTCGAGAACATCGGCACGGTGCAGGAGGGCATCGAATCGATCTCGAAGCCGCTGACCGTCAAGGACGCGCCCGACGCCAAGCCGCTGACCGTGACGCGCGGCGAGATCCGCTATGAGGGCGTGAGCTTCCATTACCGACGCGAGCGCGGGCTGATCGGCGGGCTCAACCTCGCGATCAACGCCGGGGAGAAGGTCGGCCTCGTCGGCCCATCCGGCGCGGGCAAATCGACGCTCGTCAACATCCTCCTGCGCTTCCACGATCTTGAAGGCGGACGCATCCTGATCGACGGCCAGGACATCGCGCGCGTCACGCAGGACAGCCTGCGCGCGCAGATCGGCCTCGTCTCGCAGGACACCTCGCTGCTCCACCGTTCCGTGCGCGAGAACATCCGCTACGGACGCCCCGGCGCGAGCGAGGCGGAGGTGATCGCGGCGGCCAGGAAAGCCCAGGCGCACGAGTTCATCCTCGACCTTGAGGACTACAAGGGGCGGCGCGGCTACGACGCCCAGGTGGGCGAGCGCGGGGTGAAGCTCTCGGGCGGGCAGCGCCAGCGCATCGCGATCGCGCGTGTGCTTCTCAAGAACGCGCCGATCCTGATCCTCGACGAGGCGACCTCCGCGCTCGACTCCGAGGTGGAGGCAGCCATCCAGGAGCAGCTCTACAACCTGATGATCGGCAAGACCGTGATCGCCATCGCGCACCGGCTCTCCACGATCGCCGCGATGGACCGGCTCATCATCATGGACCGGGGCCGGATCGTCGAGCAGGGCAGCCACGAGGAACTGCTCCGGCAGGGCGGGCTTTATGCCGGCCTGTGGGAGCGTCAGTCCGGCGGCTTCCTGTTCGAGGATCGCGCTTCCGCGGCGCCCATCGTAAAGCCCGACTCCGAGCTTTACACCCAGAACGCGGAGTAGCACACTTTGGGCACGGGGAGGCTCACGGCATGGCGACGACGGATGCGATCGGCGATGCGCAGGCTGAAGCGCGCGAGGCGGCGGCCCGGCGAACGGTTGCGTTCATCAACCTCGCTCACGCGCTCGATCATTTCGTTCTGCTGATCTACCCGACCGCCGTCATCGCCATCGCCGCGAAAACCGGGCTCGCCTATTCCGAGCTGATCGCGCTTTCGACGGGTGCGTTCGTCGCGTTCGGAGCGCTGTCCCTGCCTGCGGGCTTCGCGGCACGGAAGTGGGGACGCCGCAATATGCTGGCGGTCTTCTATTTCGGTATCGCGGTGGCCTGCGCGGGCCTCGCAACGGCCGAGACCGCCTTCGACTTCACGGTCTGGCTGCTGCTGCTCGGCTGCTTCGCGGCGATCTACCATCCGGTTGGCTCCGCGATGCTCGTGGCGAACGCGACCCACCTGGGGCGCACCCTCGGCGTGAACGGCGTCTGGGGAAACATGGGCGCGGCGCTCGCTTCCGGCGTGACGGCATGGCTGGCGGCGGCGTTCGGCTGGCAGGCGGCGTTCCTTGCTCCCGCCCTCGTCGCGGCGGCGGCGGGCGTCGCTTTCGTCGTGCAGGTTCCGAACGATCTTAAAGCCGAGCATGCTCCGCACCGAACGGCCGCTGCACACACTCCGCGGGGCAACCGCGCCGTGTTGATCGGGTTTTTCGTGATGGCCGTCGCCTGCGCGGGCATGACGTTCAATACGCTGACCATCGCCCTGCCGAAAGTGCTCGACGAACGCCTCGGCCTCGCCCTGCCCCTCGTGCTGACAGGCTCGCTCGCGACCCTCGTCTTCATGTTCGGGGCCATGACGCAACTGACCGTCGGCCGGCTCATCGAGCGCGCGCCTCTGCCCGTGCTGTTCGCCGGCATCACCCTGTTGCAGCCTCTCGGCTTCGCGCTGGCGAGCGCATCGACGGGCTTGCCGCTTCTAGCCGGGCTCTTCGTGGCGATGGCGTCGATTTACGGCACGGTCGTGGTGCTTGATGCCATGGTCGCGCGCTATGTGCCGGACCATTACCGCAGCCAGGTCTACGGTCTGCGATATTTCCTGGCCTTCGCCGCGAGCGGTTTCGCCGTGCCGCTCATCGCGCTGCTGCACGAGCGCGGCGGCTTCCCCTGGGTTCTCGGCATGGCGGCGGGCTTCGCGGCGGTTCTCGCGGCAGCCGCCGCCGCGACATTCTTCATGATGCGCGAGCGCGGGGGCGGCCGTCAGATCCCCGAAGGCGTGTAGCGCACCGGCGGCATCGTCACCCGCCGCGCATTGCACAGGCGCCGCCCCAGTTCGTTCTCGCCGCAGGTCTGCGGTTTGAGATTGCGCGAAAAGCAGATGCGCACCTCGCGGAGCCTGTTCCGGCCGCACGTCACCTCGATCATGTCGGGCTGAAGCTGCGGATTGGCCGCGAGAAACTCCTTCTCCACCTCGTCCGGTTCGACCACGATGGGCTTGTCGAGACGGCGATAGCGTTCCGGGATGGTGATGCTGTTGAAGGCCCGGCGGGAAGCGTCGAAATAACCGCGCGGATCGAGACCCGAGCAGGTGCCGTGCTTGCGGTATTGATGGATGACGAGGCGCGGGCTCGGCATGATGTCGAGCATGGTGTCGATCAGGGTCTGCGGCACCCAGGGGCGCTCGCGTGTGCGGCAGAATTCCGGCCAGCGGCGGTTATATTGCGGCCAGAGCCCATGCATGACGAAGGCATAGGGACGGATGCCGCTGCATTGCTGCCCGCCGTCGCCGCGGCCTTCTTCAAGGCAATAGGTCGGCGACCAGGAGAGCGACAGGGTGTAGTAATCGAATTCGCCCGGCTCTCCGCCCCGATCGCCCCGGCCCTCGGCCGAGGCGGCGATGAGAAACAAGACCAGAGGAATCGCGGCAACCAGCGAGACGATGCGAGAGAATTCGACACGGACAACGGATGTTACGGGACTCATTGATGTGACCAGTTTTCGACTTTACGCCATTCAAATACTTAGTTTGCGGCAGGGACTAGGCAAAATCCTTTCGGCCCGGTGGGTTTGAAGGGTGCGCTGCCTGCCGTGGCCGCCATGCTCAGGAACTCGACCAGTTGCGCCAGCGCATGCCCCAGGGCGCGATCGAAAGTGACGCCGTTCATTTCGGCGAGCTTGCAGCCAGTCCCCGGATGGAGTTGAAGGCTGGCGCGAAACGTCCAGTAGCCCGAGGGCAGCAAAACGAGTGACCCCGCCAAGGCCAATTGGGGAGGCTCTCCGCCCCATGCCGTCTTCCGGACCTCGGCGAGCATCGCCTCGTCTGCGGGCATGCTGGCTCCCTGCTCGTCCATCTTCCTCATGACCGTGTCCAGCGCATCGAGGCCCTCGGCATGAGGAAAGACGATCGCGATGCCGAGCCGCCGCGCTGCGGACTTCAACACCTCGCGCTGCTCGTAGCCCCGGCTTCCCTCCGATGGCACGCGCCAGAAGCCCCGCGCATCGGTGACGCCGATCAGCAGGCCGACGCGCGGCCGGGACCCTCGCCAGACCGCGATGCCCCGCGAGGCGAGGGCTGCTTCCAGCTTGCCGCGATCCGCCGTTATACGCAGAAAATGCGGGCGGTCGCGCGTGCCCTGCTCATCGTGGATGGGCAGATGCTTCATCCGGTCTTCATAGCTGTGCGATGCGACGTAAGCGCCTGCATCGTCGAGGATGGGCGCGATGGCGGGCTGCCCCTTCAGGCTCGGGCGTCCGGTCAGCTTGACGATAATTTCCTCAAGACCTTCGCGGAAACCGCGCTGGCGCTCCTGCGCCTCGACCCCTGTGACGATGGTTTCCGCGCGGTAAAGGTCTTCGGAAAGCTCCGCAGCGGACGCCTCCCCCACGCACAAAGCAACGATGGCGAGCGCGCGCCACAACGCTAGCGGCCCACCCGTCCGCGCAGAACCCGCTCCAGGATGCGGGGGATTGCCGAACCCAGCGAGCGCAGCAGAGATTTGGTGAACGCCTCCGTATGGGTCTGGCGCTGGGAGCCGCCGGTGCGCCGTGCGCCCTCGGGCGCGGGTTGCCCGCTGCCGCGCTTCGGGATGCGGCATTCGCCGTGCCGCTCATAGTCGCCGTCTGCGCCGGCGCCGTTGGCGCTCGCCTCCGCGCGCTTCTCCTTGATCATCTCATAGGCGCTGTCGCGCTCCGCTTCCTCATCATATTTGCCCGAGACGGGGCTTGCTGCGATGATGGCCCTGCGCTCCTCCGGGGTGAGCGGGCCGAGCCGCGAAGACGGCGGCCGGATGAGCGTGCGCTGTGCGATGGAGGGCTGGCCCTTGCCTTCGAGCAGGGAGACGAGCGCCTCGCCGACGCCGAGTTCGAGGATCGTGCGCTCTTCGTCGAGATCGGGATTCGGCCGGAAGGTCTCGGCGGCCGCCTTCACGGCCTTCTGCTCGCGGGGCGTGAAGGCGCGCAGCGCATGCTGGACGCGGTTGCCGAGCTGGCTCGACACCGTATCCGGCACATCGAGCGGGTTCTGCGTCACGTAAAACACGCCGACGCCCTTCGAGCGGATCAGTCGGGTGACCTGTTCGATACGCTCCAGCAGCGCTTTGGGGGCTTCGTCGAACAGCAGGTGCGCCTCGTCGAAGAAGAAGACGAGCTTCGGCTTTTCCGGGTCGCCGACCTCGGGAAGCTCGTCGAACAGTTTCGACAGCAGCCACAGCAGGAACGTGGTGTAGAGGCGCGGGCTCGACATGAGCTTGTCCGCCGCGAGCACGTTGATATAGCCGCGCCCGTCCGTGTCGGTGCGCATCAGATCCTTGATGTCGAGGGCCGGCTCGCCGAAGAAATGCTCGGCGTTCTGCTCGTCCAGCACCAGGAGCCGCCGCTGGATCGCGCCGACTGAAGTCTTGGAGACGTTGCCATATTCCTTGGTGAGCTGATCCGCACGGTCCGCGACCAGCGAGATGACCGCGCGCAGATCCTTCAGGTCGATCAGCGGCAGCTTCTCATCCTGCGCCAGCCGGAACGCGATGTTGAGCACCCCCTCCTGCGTTTCGTTCAGTTCCATCAGCCGCGAGAGCAGCAGCGGCCCCATGTCCTTGATCGTCGCGCGGACGGGATGACCCTGCTCGCCGAACAGGTCCCAGAAGACCACGGGGAACGACTTATATGCGTAATCTTCAAGGCCGATCGTCTTCGCCCGCTCTTCGAGGAAGGGCTTCGGCGTGCCCGCCGCGGCAACGCCCGCGAGATCGCCTTTCACGTCGGCGCAGAAGACCGGCACGCCGTTGGCGGACAGTCCTTCCGCGATGATCTGAAGCGTTACGGTCTTGCCGGTGCCCGTCGCGCCGGCGATGAGGCCGTGGCGATTGGCCAGCTTCAGCAGAAGATATTCCGGCTTCACGCTCTGACCGATGTAGATGCAGCCTGGCACAACCTCGCCCATCACGACCTCCTGGCGCTCCGACTCAGCGGATGCGTGCTCGAAATGACCCGGCGAACCCTAAGCGGCGCCTTGTTTTTGTAAATGCCGCTGTTGCCTTTCCAACAGAGCGAATGCATTCTGGTTATCACAAAGCGTCCTCTTTCGGCGATTTTCCGTTCGGCGCAGTGTTTAAGAGCAGCCCGGAGCGATCCGCGTGATCCATGATTTGAAGGATCGCATCGTCGCACTCCCCGGCTTCGATGAAGTGCGGGCCGAAAAAGCCGTTTCTCTCCTCTTCCGCATGGCGCTCGAACACCTGCCGGGCTCCGTCAGCCAGACCGTCTTCGACACGATCCCCGGCTCATACGAGCTTGCGGCCCGTCAGCCCCTTCCGCCCGCCGGTCCCTTTGGCGGAATCGAGACGATGATCGAGGGCGCGGTTGCGAATCACCTGGGCTTCGGCGGCGATCCTCTCATGAAGATGCTGGCCGAAATGAAGGGCGCGGGCTATTCCAACACGCAGAGCCGGGCTGCAATCGCGGTTTTCCTGCGCTTTTTGGTTGAAAAGCTCGGTCCGGGCTTTTCTGAAAGCATTACGGAGGCTGTTCCCGGTTTAAACAGGTTGCGTTAGATTTGCGTAGCCAGGTTCCGCGTAAAAGGATCAACACGCACAGGCCGAACGATGAGCGAGAGCAATAAATCCGGTAAGAATAAAGCAGCAAAGGCTGCGGCCCCCGAGAAACCCGTTAAGGCTGCGGCTCCGGCCGCAACCTCGTCCTCGTCCAAAACTGCGTCCAAGGGCTACAAGATTGAGAACATCGAGGGGATCGGCGTCAAGTATGGCGAGATGCTGCGGAAAGCGGGCATCAGCCGCTCGCATCATCTTCTGGAGCGCGGCGCAACGCGCAAGGGGCGCAAGGAACTCGCCACAGCCACGGGTCTCGACGAGACGCAGATCCTCAAGTGGACCAACATGTGCGACCTGATGCGGATCAACGGCGTCGGCGAGGAATTCTCCGAACTTCTCGAAGCGGCCGGGGTCGATACGGTGAAGGAACTCGCGCAACGCAAGGCGGAGAACCTGCACAAGGCGATCCTTGAGGCGAACGAGAAGCGAAAGTTGGTGCGTCAGCTTCCGAGTCTGAAGCAGTGCGAGAGCTGGGTCGCTCAGGCGAAATCCCTCAACCCCATCATGACTTACTGACCGGTCGGCGGGTTCGCGACGTGGTCACCCGGTTGAGCGGGCGGCGGGAAAAGGCGAAAAACCGGCGCTGACGTGCTGGGCTTGGGGGGCTTGGGGAGAGAAGCTCGTCAACGCCGGCTGTCTCATCGACCTCATCTATCCTGCACCCTCAGGTGGCACAGGTTAGGTGGAACCATGGCGCGATTGTGATAATCGTCGCAGAGTATAACTTTCGCCAAATCTGCAAAAATAAAGCGGCCTGAGCGGCCGCTTTGGTTGGCGTCAAGTAACTTTTCAGTAAGAATTACCACGAGCGATGGGAACCCCAGCGGTGATGGCTCCGATGGCGGCTGTGGTAATCATGGCGATCCGAGCCGTATCTGTTATGGCTGCGCCAACGGCTGTGGCTATCATAGCCGTGGTCTCGCGAGCCCCAGCGATGATGGCTGCGCCAGCGGCTGTGATAATGCGCATAGCCGTGCGATTGGGACGCGTGGCGGTTGTGATAGGCGCCGCCGCCAGAACCCCAGCGGTAGTGGCTGCGCCAGCGCGAGTGCCAGTTGTATTCGATCTGCTGAGCCAGCGCTTCGGGCGCCTGCCCCGCAGTCTGCGTGCCTGTGCCCGGACCGGCGCTCGCCGCTGTCGCGACGAACGTTCCAAGCGCTATTGCGAGAACGGCGTAGAGTTTTCTTGTCATGGCTTGTGACTCAGGATTGGCCTTTGCCTCGGTTCGAGGATGATCTTGCTCCACTATGGAAAATTGAAGACGGAATTGTTACCGAATTCCGCCTGCATTTTCACAAACTGTCTTATACCGTTCAAGATGAACGGGCAGCAGGGGCGCTATTCACGCCGCGTTCAGCTTCGCGAGGGCAGCGTTCTTCATAATCTTATTCGGCGAATTCTCGCGGCAGAGTTCAGTACGAAGACGGTTACACGAGCAGGCGCGCCAGATTAGCCATGTCGAACCATAAGCGTGAACACAAAACTCTGCGTAAACGCGGGTCTTTCCACGCCGCGCCGCGCCTCCTCTCAGCGGCACTTCTGTCGGTTGGACTTGGGGCGATCGTGCCGGAACAGGCTCATGCTTTGGAGGTCAAGACGAACCAGCAGATCATCGAAACGCTGCAAAAACCCTCTGAGATCAATATCGAAGATCCGCTAGCCGTCTTTGGCGCTGTACTGAAAGCGCTACCGGACAAGGTCACGGTCTACCCAACGGAAAACTACTTTTATTTCTATTTCACTCATAACGGGCTGAACTACTCCGGCAATATCCGCTTCGATCCGGCGGATCAGTTCGACGGGCGCGTCCACTTCGCCTATTTTCAAGAACACGCCTACTGGCGGCGCCCGGAAATCCCTCTCTACCGCAAACTCGGCGCGGAGAACGGGGTCACCGTGGAGCAACTCGCGCCGCTCCGCTATCGCATCGCCCATGGCGGTCGCGCCGTTGAGTTCGAGCTTGTGGACCTCGCCGGCGTGCGCCCGCCGCAGGGCATGATGCTGCCGGACGAAACCTATATCGGGCCGGTCTTCGATGAGAGCGCAGTCCGGTTCCATCTGGTCTTCAACAAGCCGTCGAAAACGTTTCTTTACGTTCTGGATGAGGATGCGCCGCAAACCGATGCCCTGAAGCCGTCGCCCTTCTCCCCTCGCGTCGTCGTGGGCGAGCGCACCAGCTTCGCCTATCTGCGCGACGGCAAGGCGCCGCGCTCCATCCTTATCGGCGTTTTCGCAGGCAACACGCAGCTCAACAACATGCTGGACGGGCCGTTCGACCAGCTCCCCGACAATTTCATCGAAGGCGAAACGCTGCGCGAGGCGCTGCTCACCATGGAGCCGGCCCTAAAAGGCGAGATCGACCGTTACGGCAGCCTGCCCGACGGCTCCGAGCGCTATGCGATCACCACCTACCTTTATTACGATGCCGTGGAAGATTTGAAGCCTGTTCTCGAATGCGCCGAAAAGCGCGCATCGGACGCAGATTATTACAAATGTTTCCGGGGTGAGCAGGATCGCCCGCCTGCGCCGCCTCCGCCGGATACCGCCACGGCGCCGGACGTCGCCGACCGGCGGAAGAATTGATGCGGCCGGATGCGGCTCAGAAATCCGACACGACGCCCTTCTTCTCCCAGTCGCCGTAACGGGTCGGCTCGGGACCCTTCCGTCCGCCGAGTTCCTTGGGCAGGTCCTTCGCGCCGTTGGCTGCCTTTCGCCGCGCCTCGGCCTCGGCGAGAGCGCGCTCGGCCGCCTCGCGACGGCGCTGCTCTGTCATGTCATTCGGTTTCATCGGCATATCCCGCTTTTCCGGTGTGGCGTTCATCTTGTCGCGCCCCTGTGCCGCAACCATGATATATGCGTTTTCGTCAGTGTTCCGCCGAGGATTTACGCGCGGACGTTGAGCTTCGATCGTTTCACGGACCGGAACCATGAATTACCTCCGCACTACGCTCCTTCTCGCCTTCCTCACGGGTCTTTTCGTGGCGGTCGGCTTTTTCATCGGCGGCCAGCAGGGCATGATCATCGCCTTCCTGATCGCGGCGGGCATGAACGTGTTCGCCTATTGGAACTCCGACAAGATGGTCTTGCGCATGCATGGCGCGCAAGAAGTCGATGCGCGCTCGGCCCCGGAATATTATGACATTGTGCGCCAGCTTGCGGCGAACGCACAATTGCCCATGCCCAAGGTCTATATCATTCATGCGGATCAGCCGAACGCGTTCGCGACGGGCCGCAACCCGGAAAACGCCGCCGTGGCCGCAACCACGGGGCTGCTTGACACTCTCACGAGGGAAGAGGTCGCGGGCGTGATGGCTCACGAACTCGCCCACATCAAGAACCGCGACACGCTCATCATGACGGTCGCGGCCACGATCGGCGGCGCGATTTCGATGCTCGCAAATTTCGGAATGATGTTCGGCGGCAGCCGTGACAACAACTCGAACTCGATCGGCATCATCGGCACGCTCGCCATGCTGATCCTCGCGCCCCTCGCGGCGATGCTCATCCAGATGGCCATCAGCCGCTCCCGCGAATACGCCGCCGACCGCATGGGCGCGGAAATCTGCCAGCGGCCGTTGTGGCTCGCTTCGGCCTTGGAGAAAATCTCGGGCGCGGCGCGGCGCATCCCCATGCAGCGCGCGGAGGCGAACCCCGCGACGGCGCACATGTTCATCATCAACCCGCTTTCGGGCGCGCGCCTCGACAACCTCTTCTCGACCCATCCGAACACGCGCAACCGCATCGAGGCGCTCGTCGCGATGTCCCGCGAGATGGGCCAAGGCGGCACGGCGCCGGGTCGCGAGGGTGGTCCGTGGGGGTGATCGAACGTCATGCCTGAGGCGGCGGCCGGCCCCGCGCAATCCGGGTTGAAGCCGAGGCTGCTCGCCGCGTCGCTCCTGAATGCCGTGCTCCGCAAGAGGCAGCCGCTCGACGACAGCTTCAACGCGCAGGCGAGCCGGGGACCGTTCGCGGATCTCGACGCGCGCGACCGCGCCTTCGGCCGCGCCATGGCCGCTACGGCGCTGCGCCGCCTCGGGCAAATCGAGGATATGCTGCGGCAGTTTCTGGACCGCCCGCTGCCGGACGAGGCGCGCGATGTGCATCTCACGCTGGTGCTCGGTCTCGCGCAGCTCATCTTCCTGCGCGCCGCGCCCCATGCCGTGATCAACGTGGCCGTGGAGCAGGCGCGGGCCGCACGCGGCGGTCATCGCTATGCCGGGCTCGTCAATGCCGTGCTGAGGCGCGCGAGCCGCGAGGGAGTGGCCATCGCGGAAGCGCAGGACGAAGCCGCGCTGAACACGCCGGACTGGCTGCTTGGGCGATGGGCCGCCGATTACGGGGCGGAGACAGCGCGTCGCATCGCGCTCGCCCATCTCGCGGAGCCGCCGCTCGACCTGACCGTGAAGGCGGACGGCGAGGACTGGGCGGAGAGGCTCGGCGGGCTGTTCATTCCGCCCGCCACGGTGCGGCTCAGGCATAAGGGCCGCATCGAATCCCTGGAGGGGTATGAGGCAGGAGCCTGGTGGGTGCAGGATTTCGCCGCCTCGCTTCCGGCGCGGCTGCTCGGCGATGTGGGCGGCTTACGCGTGGCCGATCTCTGCGCCGCGCCGGGCGGCAAGACCGCGCAGCTCGCCGCGGCGGGCGCGGACGTCACCGCCGTTGACCTTTCGCGCGATCGCGTGAGGCGCCTTTCCGCAAACCTGTCGCGGCTTGGGGTCGCGGCCCGTCTCGTCGAAGCGGACGTGACCGCGTGGCAGCCGGGCGAAGTGTTCGACGGCGTCCTGCTCGATGCGCCGTGTTCCTCGACGGGCACGATCCGCCGCAACCCCGACATCGCCTATCTGAAATCGGACGCGGATGTGGAAGCGCTCGCGCGATTGCAGCAGAAGATGCTGCGCAGCGCGGCCGAGAAGGTCAAGCCGGGCGGGCTTCTGGTCTTCTGCACCTGCTCGCTCGATAAACGGGAGGGCGAGGCGCAGGCGGAAGCCGCGCTCGCGGCTCTTCAGGGGTTCGCGCTCGATTCCGTCCAGCCCGGCGGCGGGATCGCTCAGGACTGGATCAGCCCCGAGGGCTATCTGCGCACGCTGCCCTGCCACGCCGATTTCGCGGCGGGGCTGGAGGGCATGGACGGCTTCTTTGCCGCGCGATTCCGGCGCCTGTCCTGATTTTCACCGCATCGCTGGAGCAGGGATATCCGTCAAAGCCCTTTGCTCGCGCCCGCCAATCGCTAAGATGATCAGCGCATCGAGATCCGACTCACAACAAGCCGTCCCAAACGCGTCCGGATGACAGACACCCTCTCTGATCAGGCTCGTCTTGCGGCCCTCGCCGTCAACCAGGCCGCGCGCGGGGCTCTGCGCCTCGCCTTGCGCTCACCCTTCTCGCGATGGGCGGCGGGCGTGCCGAACGCCTACCACCTGCTGATCCTGCCGCAGGATCTGCGCACGGGCGACCCCAGCTTTGCCGTCGAGCTTTATGACGGATATTTCGGCCTTGCGGGCGCGGTGGCGCCGACCGGCTCGGAGTCGCCGTTCTCGGTGCAGCCGCCCACGCCGTCCTGGCGGAAGGAGCTTTTCGCCTTCTCCTGGCTTCGTCACCTTCACGCGGCGGATGACGAAATCGCCCGCGAGCGCGCCCGCAAACTGACCCGGGACTGGATGGCGCTCGGCCGCCGCGCCCCGGCCATCGCCCACGATGTGGATGTCACGGCGCGGCGCGTCATCGCCATGCTGTCCCACGCGACATTCCTGCTCGACGGCGCGGACCCCGATTTCTACGACGCGGTGATGCGAACCCTGAGCCGCGATGTCCATGATCTCACCGTCACCTATCAGGATGCCGGGACGACGGTCGCGAAGCTGCGCGCGCTCACCGCCATCTTGCTCGCAGGGCTCTGTGTGGCCGAGCAGCAAGCCTATCTCAACACCTACCACCAGACGTTCTGCGCGGAACTCGACAAGCAGGTTCTGCCCGATGGCGGGCACATCTCGCGCGACCCGAGCGCGCTGATCGAACTGCTGCTCGAACTCTTCCCGCTCAAGCAGTGCTTCGTCGCGCGCCAGCTTGAGCCGCCCGCCGCGCTCTACGGCGCGCTTGCGCGCATGCTGCCCATGCTGCGCTTCATGCGGCTCGGCGATGGCAGCGTCGCGCGCTTCAACGGCATGGGGCCGACGCCGCTCGACCATCTCGCCACCACGCTCGCCTATGACGATGCCGGGCAGATGTTTGGCGAAGCGTTCGCGCCGAACACGGGCTATGCGCGGCTCGCCAAGGGCGATACGGTCATCATCGCGGACGCGGGGCCGCCGCCGCCGCTCACGTCGAGCGCGCGCGCCAACGCGGGCTGCGGCTCGTTCGAGATGAGCGTAGGCTATGAGCCCCTGATCGTGAACTGCGGCGCGCCAGCCGAAGAAAGCAGCGACTGGTCCATCGTCTCGCGCTCGACCGCCGCCCACACGGCGCTCTCCATCGACGACCTGTCCTCGGCGCGGCTGATCAAGGCCCAGCAGGTGCGCGCGGGCGGCCCGGAACAGTTCTGGCTGTCGGGGCCGAAGCACGTCAAGGCGGAGGTCAGCGAGACCGATGGCGCGCCCGCCGCGATGATCACCCACGACGGCTATCGCGACAGGTTCGGGCTGGTCCACAGGCGCAGGCTTGGCCTGCATCCGGACGGCTCCCAACTCGATGGGGAGGACCAGCTTCTTGCGCCCGGCTCCTCGCCCGTGACGGGTCAGGCGTCGTTCGCCATCCGCTTCCATCTTCATCCGCGGGTGAACGCGACGCTCGCGCGCAACACGAACGCAGTGATTCTGACCACGCCGAACGGGCAATCCTGGCGGTTTTCCGCGAACGGGGCGGAGATCGATGTGGAAGAAAGCATCTACTTCGCGGACCCGATCTGTCTTCGCCGCTCCCTCCAGATCGTCCTGAAAGGCAAGGCGCGGCCCGGCATTTCGGTGCAATGGCAGATTTCGCGGAACGCCGCGGTCCGGCGCGCGGTTCCGTTCGACACGCCCTCGCTCCCGCGATAAATTCGGGAGCCGTCCGGGCATTTCCATTTCAGCGAGGCCATGATGGCAGACGAGAAAGCCTATCCCATCCACCGCGCGCTTGTTTCGGTCTCGGACAAAACGGGCCTCGTGCCGTTCGCGCAGAAACTGCAAAAGCTCGATATCGAAATCCTCGCGACGGGAGGCACCGCCACGGCGCTGCGCGATGCCGGCATCCCGGTGCTCTCGGTCTCCGATGCGACGGGTTTTCCGGAAATCCTCGAAGGGCGGGTGAAGACGCTGCACCCGGCCATCCATGGCGGCATTCTCGCAAATCTCGATCACGCCAACCACCGCTCCGCGCTGGAAACGCACGGCATCGCGCCGATCGGCCTCGTCGTCATCAACCTTTACCCCTTCGAGCAGGCGGCCGCGTCCGGCAAGGACAGCGCCTACATCATCGAAAACATCGACATCGGCGGCCCGGCGATGCTCCGCGCGGCAGCGAAAAACCACGCTTTCGTGACGCCGGTCTGCGACCCCGGCGATTACGAGGACGTGCTCGCCGAACTCGAAGCGGGCGGCAAAGCCACGAGGCTCGAAACGCGCCTTCGCCTCGCCGCCAAGGCATTTGCGCGCACGGCCGCTTACGATGCGGCCATAAGCGGGTGGTTCCAGGCGACGCTGAAGGACGATGCGCCGGACTCATTGACCCTTTCCGGCCGAAGGAAGCAGGTGCTCCGCTATGGGGAAAACCCGCATCAGCCGGCCGCCCTTTACGCCGACCCGCGCGCGGAGGGACCGAGCGTGGTGGCGGCCGAGCAGCTTCAGGGCAAGGCGCTGAGCTACAACAACATCGCGGACGCGGACGCGGCCTTCGCGCTCGTCTCCGAACTGCCCGCTGGCCGGCCGGCCGTGGCGATCATCAAGCACGCGAACCCGTGCGGCGTCGCAACCGGGGATACCCTCGCCGAGGCTTACCGGCGCGCGCTGGCCTGCGATCCCGTCAGCGCGTTCGGGGGCATCGTCGCGGTCAACCGGCCGCTCGACGCCGAGGCCGCAGCCGCGATTGCACGCATTTTCACCGAGGTCGTGCTCGCGCCCGAGGCGGACGAGCCGGCCCGGGCCGCGTTCGCCGCAAAACCGAACCTGAGGCTGCTGCTCACCCACGGCCTTCTCGCCCCCGCTCAAGCCAGACCGCAATTGCGCACGGTTCATGGCGGCTTCCTGATGCAGGGCGCGGATGCGACCCCGCTCGATCACGCAACCGTGAGGGTCGTCACGCGGCGTGCGCCGACGCATGAGGAGATGGAGACGATGCTCTTCGCGTTCA
>CAZNAH010000012.1:20964-29724 GCA_964570735.1 uncultured Hyphomicrobiaceae bacterium
GAGCTCGCCGATCTCGTCTTCGCCTTCCGGGTCGCGAAGCACGTGAAGTCGAACGCGATCGTCTTCGCGAAGGATGGCGCGACCGTGGGCATCGGCGCGGGGCAGATGAGCCGCGTGGATAGCGTGCGCATCGCGGTGTGGAAGGCAGCGGAAGCCGCCCGCGCGGCGCAGCGGCCCGCCGAGGAGGCAACCCGCGAAACGGTACTTGCCTCGGATGCGTTCTTCCCCTTCGCGGACGGGCTACTCGCCGCTGCGGAGGCCGGCGCCACCGCGGTGATCCAGCCCGGCGGCTCCATGCGCGACGAAGAGGTGATTGCGGCGGCCGACGAGCGCGGGCTCGCCATGGTCTTCACCGGCGTCCGCCATTTCCGGCATTGACGGTCGCGGCATCGGCCTATCCGCCGACCGGCAGCGGCGACGCCCCGAACAGATAGGCGTGGAAGTGCAGCAGCGCGGCCCACGAGACGACCGCGATGGCCACGCGCCACCAGCCGAGCGCACGGAAACTGAAGCTGGCCCGGCCGGACAAGAGGGCGGCGAACGGCCAGAACGACGTCTTGCGCTCGAATTCCGCCCAAGCTTCGCCGATTTCCTTCTTCTTCCGCCGTTCCTGAAGCCAGGAGCCGAGCAGCGCGACCACGGCGAGCGCTCCGAAAAACGCGATGCCCCGCAGCGTTGCCTGCGAGACGAGATGTGCGACGGCCCAGATCGCCACGCCCCACATCAGCGGATGCCGCGTGATGGCGAAAACCCCGTGGGCGGCGGCGGGCCGCGATAAGGCTTTCCCCGCGCCGGGGAAGGACGGGTTCGGCGTCAGATACCCCGCCGTGATGAGCACAAGGGCGAACAGGACGAGCGCGGACTTGGCCCAGAGCCACGCATCGGGGAGCTGCCAGAGCTTCTCGCCGTAGCTGGCGGTTTGGAACGCCTGGGTCAGCCAGACGATCGAGCCGAGCGAAACGATCGAGAAAACCGCCAGATAGCCGATTTCGCCCAGCCGCGAGACGGCATCGCGCCGCCATGGCGTCGAGGGGAAGAGGTGCAGGACAACGAACGTTCCGGCGGCTGCGGCGAGGCTCAGCATGGCGCTCCCCCCTGGCATCGATTTTGCGCGGCTTTTCTCATAGCACAGTCCGGGCCGCACAGAACGGCTACATGAAGACGCAGCGTCGAATAAGCCCGTTGACCACAGTTTAGAATTATTCTAGCTTTTGGCGAGCGACGATGAGGGCGACCGCGTGAGACAATTTTCCGATTTGGGCGAGCAGGAAATCCTCGCCCTCGCCATCTCCCTCGAAGAAGAGCATGCCCGGATCTACACGGACTATGCGGCCGGCTTGAAGGCTGACTATCCGGGCTCCGCCCAGGTCTTCGAGGGCATGGCCGCCGAAGAGAACGACCACCGCCGCTGGCTCATCGAACTTTATCAGCAGCGTTTCGGCGATCACATCCCGCTCGTCAGACCGCAGGACATCGCCGGGTTCGTCCGGCACAAGCCGATCTGGCTCGCGCGCCCTTTGCGCCTCGACGCCGTGCGGCAGCAGGCCGAAGTGATAGAGGCGGAGACGCTGCGTTTCTACGATGCCGCGGCAAAACGGACGACGGACGCGAACACGCGCAAACTGCTCGGCGACCTTGCGGTTGTCGAGCGGACCCATGTGAACACGGCGAACCAGCTTCGCCAGCAGCACGTCACGGGCAGCACGGCCGAATCCGAGGAAGAAGCGCGGCATCGGACCTTCGTGCTCCAGGTTGTGCAGCCCTCGCTGATCGGGCTGATGGACGGGTCGGTCTCGACGCTGGCGCCGTTATTCGCGGCGGCGTTCGCCACGCAGAACACATGGGAGACGTTTCTGGTGGGGACGGCGGCCTCCGTGGGGGCTGGCATTTCGATGGGCTTCGCGGAGGCGCTCTCAGACGACGGTTCCATGACCGGGCGCGGCGAGCCGTGGCTGCGCGGGCTGATCACCGGGCTGATGACGACGCTCGGCGGGCTTGGCCACACCCTGCCCTATCTCATCCCCGATTTCCGCATCGCGACCATCGTCGCCATTATCGTCGTGCTGGTCGAATTGTGGATCATCGCGTGGATCCGGGCGCGCTACATGGACACGCCGTTCCTGCGCGCCGCGTTTCAGATCGTCGTGGGCGGGCTGATCGTGTTCGGGGCCGGGATCTTGATCGGAAGCGCGTAAGGTCCGAACCGTGGGGCGGTTCAGGCGATTTGGAGCGCGCGGGCTTAACGCGGCGCGCCGACACCTAGTGCAGCCGCTTCTTGATGCGGTCGATGCTGGTCGAGACCATCTCGTCGGCGAGTTTGCCCGACATCTTCTGCTCGATCAGCTTTTCCGCCGTCGCCACGGCGAGATCCGTCGCCTGCGCGCGGATGTCTTCCATCGCCTTCGCCTCGGCGCGGGCGATCTTCTCCTCGGCCATCTTCATGCGGCGCGCGAGCATGTCGTCGAAGGCTGCGCGGCTTTCACGGGCATAGGCTTCCGCCTCGCGTTCCGCCTGCGAGATGATGGCGGCGGCTTCGGACTCCGCCGCGCGCGCCCGACGCTGATAATCGGCCAGAACGCTTTCGGCTTCCTCTCGCAGCTTGCGCGCTTCGTCAAGTTCCTTTGCGATCGCCGCGGCGCGGTTGTCGAGCGCACGGACGATCCGGCGAGGCACGCCGATATAGACCAGCAGCCCGACGAACAGGAAGAAGGATACGGCAACCCAGGTTTCAGCACTCATCACACAACTTCCTCGGGCTTACGACCTGCGGTCTGCACCATCGCGCTGACCTCGTCGTCCGAAACGTCAAGCCCCGCGACCTGCTTGACGATGGCACCAACCGTTTCGCGCGCGATGGTGGAGACATTGGCCAGAGCCTGCTGTCGCGACGCCTCGATCTCGCGCTCCGCAGCCGCCATGCGCTCGGCGATCCGGGCTTCCGTCGCGCTTCGCTCCGCATCAAGTTCCCTGTCGAGGCGATCGCGCACCGCCTTGATGGAAGCCTGAGCTTTGGCCCGCGCCTCGGCGAGGGCGGCATCATACTGGGCCGCCGCCTCTTCCGCTTTTTTCTGCGCGTGCTGAGCCTCCTGAAGGTCGTTCGTGAGGCGCAGGCGGCGCGCTTCCAGAACCTGCCCGATACGGGGCAGGGCCAGCCGGGACATCAGCACATAAAGCGCCGCGAAGGTCACGGCGAGCCAGATGAGCTGCGGCGCGAAATCACCGAAATTCAACTGCGGCATTGTTTTCCCGCCTCCGGCCAGCGGACCGTCACATCCGACTCAGCGGCCGGACCTTAGAATACGAACAGGATGATCAGGGCAACCACAAGGCCGAACAGGCCGGTCGCTTCGGCGAGCGCGAAGCCGAGCAGCAGGTTCGGGAACTGCCCGGGAGCCGCCGACGGATTGCGCAGCGCGCCCGCGAGGAAGTTGCCGAAGATGTTGCCGATGCCGAGACCGGCGCCGACGAGCGCGAAACAGGCAAGACCCGCGCCGATAAGCTTTGCTGCTTCTGGTTCCATGGGAAGTGCTCCTCTGAGTTATCCGGACGGTTTGCGTGAACCCTCCAGACGCCGGCCATCAATGGTCGGACGCATGCAGGGCATCGTTGAGGTAAATGCAGGATAGAACAGCGAAAACATAGGCTTGCAGGAAGGCCACGAGCAGTTCGAGACCCGTGATGCCGACCATGAAGATCAGCGGAACCCAGCCGCCCACAACGCCCATCGAAACGACGAACGCACCGAACACCTTCAGCATCGTGTGCCCTGCCATCATGTTCGCGAAGAGACGCACGGACAGGCTGATCGGGCGGGTGAGATAAGAAATGAGCTCGATGATCGTGATGAGCGGGAGCAGCCAGACCGGCACGCCGGAGGGCACGAACAGCTTGAGGAAGCCGAACCCGTTTTTGACGATGCCGAGCACCGTCACGAAGATGAAAACCAGAGCAGCAAGCGCGAACGTGACCGCGATGTGGCTCGTCACGGTGAAGGAGCCTAGCCCCGGGAAGGGGATCATCCCCAGAAGGTTAAGCACGAGAATGAACATGAACAGCGTGAAGATGAGCGGGAAGTACTTCATGCCCGCGTCGCCTGTGTTCTCGCGCACCATGTTGGCGACGAACTCGTAAGTCACCTCGCCGAGCGACTGAACGCGGCTCGGAACGAGCGCGCTGTTGCGCACGCTGAACAGCAGGAAGCCGGTGATCAGCACGATCGCCATGACCATCCACAGCGCCGCGTTCGTGAACGATGCATCGACGCCGAAAAGCTCGAACGGCACGTAGCGCACGATCTCGAACTGATGCATCGGATCGACGCCGGGGCCAGCCGCACCATGGGCCGCTCCGTGTGCGCCATCGGCTGCCGGAGCGCCCTCCGGTGCCGGAGCCGCCGCATGAGCCATGCCTATCAGAAGCCAGTCCATCATCCTGCCATCCGCTGCGCGCCGCTATTGCCCGCGCGCCTGTTCCTCACATATCCTTGCTCATCTGCCGCGCCGTCCGGACCGCATTGAGCAGACCTGCGGCAACGCCGAGCAGTAAAAAAATCACCAGCAGCAAAGGCATCGTGCCCAGCCACTGATCCAGAAGCCAACCGATCAGACCGCCGCCGAACACGCCCGCGACAAGCTCCGTAGAGAGCCGCATGGCCTTGCCCAACGTACCGCTTCGGCGCCGCAACTCGGCTTCCGAGGGCGCCGAAGGATTGCGCCCCGTCGCCGCATCAAGGCGCTTGTCCAACGCATCGAGGCGCTTTTTCAGGCGCTCGTCCAGATCGGATTGCGGGGCGCGTCCCTCGTCGTTATCGCTGCCCGCTGCCGCCATGTCCGTGCCTGCCGGAGATCACCTGTCGCAGAACGCGAAAGTTATGCGATACTTACGGCAGCCCGGAAACAAGAGTCAAGCGCGCGATGGCTGTCGTGGGCGCGCCTTGCAAGCGTGCGGCAGCGTCATATTGCCCCGCCGAGATCACGTGCGCATCCCTCAGTAAACCGGCCAGAGACCCGGCGTCGCCAACTCGACGAGATGACCGTCCGGATCGCGGAAATAGAGGCTGTGGCCGCCCTTCGGCCAGTCCACGCGGCCGATGATGGCGACACCCTGAGCGGCGAGGCGCGATTCCCAGGCGGCAAGGTCGCTCACCGGGATGGCGAAGGCGAGATGCAGCGGACCTGCGCCGTCGTGCGAGGGTATGAAACCGCGCGGCATGGCCACCGGCTCCAGCGCCGCCCCGCGCCGGAACAGGAGCAGCACCGATGTCCCGCCCGCCGCGAACGCGCAGACACGCCGATCCTGCATGATCCGCTCCAGCCCGAGCGTTTCGCTGTAGAAGGCGCAGGCGCGCTCCAGATCGTCCACATAGAGCGCGGTTTCGACGATGCCGTTGATGGCGGGCGGGCTTTCGGACATGGCAGGAGGGACGTTGCAACTTTTCTGTCAGAATGCCTTGCGCGCCCGAAATGTGCCATCCCCGCCGAGCCGCGCCGTTTTATCCTTCACGCATCCTGATCTTCGGCTTGGTCCAGGCGAGCTTCTGCACCTCGCGGTCAAGCGGTGTTCCGGCGATTGAATTCGTGAAATTACTCATGGTTTTGATCGCCACGCCCAGGATCACCTCCAGCGCGTGGCGCGGCTCATAGCCTGCGGCGAAGAGTTGCTCCAGTTCGGCGGGTGCGATCTTTCCGCGCGTGGAGATGACCCGCCGCGTAAATCTGCGGAGCGCCTCAAGCTTTGCATCCGAGAGTTCGGCGCCCTGCCGCAAAGCCTCGATATCCTCCGGTTTCATCCCGGCTTTTCTGGACAGAAGCGTGTGCCACGGCACGCAATAGTCGCATTCATTCTCGAAATTGGCCGTCTGGTACACGATCTGGCGTTCGACCGGCGTCAGCGAAGCCGTCTCGAACTGCGCCCAGGCAAACGCATAAGCGGCGAGCAGAGGCGGCGCCCCGGCCATCGTCCGCTCCAGGTTCGGGATCATGCCGAAATCGGCTCGGACCTCGGCCAGGGTCTTCGCCGCGTCCTGCGGTGCGTTCGTCTCATCGTAAAGCGGGAAAGAATTGGACATGTGCAGCCTCCTCGAATAGCGCGGGAGACTAGCGCCGCTTGGGCGGTGCCGCAGTTCACAGCGGATCAAAAGCTGGTGAAGGCGGCCGGTATAAGCAGGCGGGCAGCGGCAAGCGCTTTAGCTCGCCTCGCGGAAGCGCTCCGCCGCCTGCAAATCGACCGACACGAGCTGGCTCACGCCTTTCTCCACCATGGTCACGCCGAACAGGCGGTTCATGCGGCTCATGGTCATCGGGTGGTGGGTGATGACGAGGAAGCGCGTGTTCGTGGTGCGCGCCATCTCCTCCATCATGCGGCAGAAGCGCTCGACATTCGCATCGTCGAGGGGCGCGTCCACCTCGTCGAGCACGCAGATGGGGGAGGGATTGGTGAGGAACACGGCGAAGATGAGCGCGAGCGCGGTCAGCGCCTTCTCGCCGCCGGACAGCAGCGTCAGCACCTGCGGCTTCTTGCCGGGCGGACGGCAGAGCAGTTCGAGGCCGGATTCGAGCGGGTCGTCGCTCTCGATGAGCTGCAATTCCGCCTCGCCGCCGCCGAACAGCACCTTGAAGAGCCGCTGGAAGTGGCCGTTCACGGTCTCGAACGCCTCCAGAAGGCGCTTGCGGCCCTCCCGGTTCAGGTTGGCGATGCCCTGGCGCAGCTTGCCGACGGCTTCCTGAAGATCGGCGCGTTCAGTCTCCAGCCCGTCAAACTCGGTGGAAAGCTGGCTCGCTTCCTCCTCCGCGCGCAGATTGACGCCACCCAGGCGCTCGCGTTCGGCCCGCAGCTTGACGATCTGCTGCTCGATGGCCTGGCTGTCCGGCAGGGGCGCGTTGGGGTCTACGCCGCCCGCAGCCAGAACCTCGCCCGGATGGCACTCGAACGTCTCGCGGATGAGGCGCGCGTGATCGCCCCGGCGTTCGCGGGCCGCTTCGAGGCGGGCCTCGATGCGCGCCTTGGCCTCGCGGGCGGAGGCGAGGTTCGCCTGCGCCTCGCGCAAAGCACGATCGGCTTCGCGGAGAGTTTCGGTTGCCGCCGCGAGCTGGTCGGCCGCCGCCTTGCGGGCCGCTTCCGCGTGGCCGATTTCGTTAAGCAGCTTGTTGCGGCGTTCCGCCACCTTCTGGGGCAGGCTGGCTAGATCGGCCAGTTCGCTGCGAATGGCGCCGAGGCGCTCCTCGAGCGTCGCCATCTGCGCCTTGGCTGAGCTGGAGCGCTGAAGCCAGCGATCGCGTTCGGCCTGTATCGCCCTGAGACGCTCGTTGCGCAGGCGCGCTTCGCGGTCGAGCCCGTCGAGCGCGGCCTTGGCCTCCGTATAGGCGGCGCGGCGCTCCGCGACACGCTCGCGCAGCATGGTCAACTCGCTCTCGGCGGCGTCGATCGGCTGCGCCGCATCGAGCGCGGATTGCGCGGTTTCGCGCTCCGTCTCCGCTTCGGCGCGGGCCTCGGCGGCGCGTGCGATGGCGTCCTCAATGCCTGTCAGGCGGGTGGAAAGCTCCATGGCCGCGCGCTCGGCCTGCGCCAGTTCCGTCCGCTTGCGGGCGGCGGCGTCCTGCGTGCTGCGCCAGGCTTCGCGCAGCCGCTTCTCCTCCGCTGCGTGGGCGGCGGCTGCATCCTGCGCGGCTTGACGATCCGCTTCCGCAGCATCGGCTGCGCGCTTCAGCTCATCCAGTTGCGCTTCGAGGCCCGCGAGGCGATTGCGTTCGGCGAGCCGTTTTGCGGCTGCGGTCGGGGCATTCGCCGCCGCCGTCAGGCCATCCCAGCGCCAGAGATCGCCTTCGCGCGAGACGAGGCGCTGGCCGGGCAGAAGCTGCGTCTTGAGGCGTTCGCCGTCGCCCCGCGCGACGACGCCCACCTGCCGCAGCCGGCGCGCCAGTTCCCGAGGCCCGGTCACATATTTCGCGAGCGGTTCCGCGCCCGCGGGCAGCGGGGCGTCACCTGCCCCATCGCCGGCGTAGCTCCATCGCGTAGGCGATGCGCCATCCGCCGGGATGTCAAGATCGTCGCCCAGGGCCGCGCCGAGCGCGATCTCATACCCCGACGCGACCTTGATCTCGTCCACGATGGGCTTGAAGCGGCCCGCGTCGCTCGGCTTCAGAAGCTTGACGAGCGTCGCGATCTCGGTTTCGAGCTGCTTGGCCTTGAGCCGGGCCGCGCCCGCCGCGTCACGGGTTTCCTTCTCGCGCTGACGGGCTTCGGCGGAAGCGCTTTCGGCGGATTGCGCGGCCTCTTCGATTTCTGCGAGCGTCGCGTCGAGCTCCAGAAGATCGGCGCGCAGGGTTTCAACCGGCGACGTGGCTCCGAGCCGCTGCTGCAACTCCGCGAGCTGCCGCGAAAGGCTCGCCTCCTCGGCGGAAAAACGCTGCGCGCGGGCCGACTGGTCGCGGAGCTGGGCCTCGAACTGCCGCCGCTCCGCACGCAGATCCGCGACGCGCGCCGTAAGGTCCGCCAGCGCCTGCTCGGCCTCGTTGAGCATGGCCAGAGCGCGCTCCGCCGCGCGGGCGGCGTCATCGCGGGCGGCGGAACCGTCGCCCTGATCGCGCAGCGCAGCCTCCTCCGTGGCGAGCCGTTCGATGAGGTCGCGGGCCTCGGCCATCGCCTCGTCCTCGCGCACGGCGTCACGCTGGATCTGGGCGAGGCGCGCTTCCAGTTCGGCCTTGCGGTCTTTGGCGCGCTGCTCCTCGCGGTCGAGCGTATCGCGCTCGACGTGCAGGCGGT
>CAZNAH010000012.1:29756-31150 GCA_964570735.1 uncultured Hyphomicrobiaceae bacterium
GGAGCGCATCGGCGGCGTCCGCCTGCGCGCGCACGGCGGCGGACTCGGCCTGCGTGAACTGCCCCGCAGCGCGCATGGCGTCCAGCAGGGCTTTTTCCTCCGCCTGCACCTGCGCGTTCGCCGAGGCATAATGCAGATGATGCTGGATGGCCTCGGCCTTGCGCAGTTCGGCCGTGAGTTCCTTGTATTTCTGAGCCTGCCGGGCCTGACGCTTCAGGTTCTGAAGCTGGTTGCCGATCTGGCCGATGACATCCTGGAGGCGTTCGAGGTTGGCCTCGGCGGCTTTGAGACGCAGTTCCGCCTCGTGACGGCGGCCATGCAGCCCGGCGATGCCTACGGCGTCTTCCAGAATACGGCGGCGATCCTGCGGCTTGGCGTTGATGAGTTCGCCGATCTGCCCCTGCTTCACCAGCGCCTGGCTGCGCGCGCCCGTGGCGGCGTCCGCGAACAGAAGCTGCACGTCGCGGGCGCGGGCCTCCTTGCCGTTGACCTTGTAGATGGAGCCGGCCTCGCGCTGGATGCGGCGCGAGATTTCAAGCGTATCGCTGTCGTTGAAGGCGGCGGGGGCGGTGCGGGCGGAGTTGTCGAGCATGACCGTCACCTCGGCCATGTTGCGCCCCGGTCGGGTATCCGTGCCCGCGAAGATCACGTCGTCCATGGCGGACGCGCGCATGCTCTTGTAGGAGGTTTCGCCCATCACCCAGCGCAGGGCTTCGAGCAGATTGGACTTGCCGCACCCGTTCGGGCCGACGACACCGGTGAGCCCGGGCTCGATGAGGAGTTCGGTGGGTTCGACGAAGGATTTGAACCCCAGAAGCCGCAGCCGCGTGATTTGCACTCAGGTGGCCCTCTCAGCAACGCCCGTGGCCGATAAACGGCCGCACGGGCTCGATGTGCTCACGGTGCAAGTCAGAGCTTGATCCGTCGGTTCAGGCCGGCTTCGCCGCAGCCTGGGCCTGCTGCTGAGGTTGCGGCTGCTGAGGCGTCTGCGCCTCGTCGATGAGCTTGACCATCTCGTCGTAAGAGAGCGCACCCGATGCCTTCTTGCCGTTCACGAAGAACGTCGGCGTTCCGCTCACGCCAAGACCCCGTCCCCTGACCTTGACCTCGTATAGCGCATCATTAATGGTCTGATTCGCGAAGCAGGCATCATATTTGTCGCGTTTCAGGCCCGCCGTTTGCACAATCTTGTAAATGTCGTCGTGCTTGATCTCCTGCGCGACCCATTGCGGCTGCGATGCGAGAAGCTTCTCGTTGAGCTTGAAATAGGCTTTGTCCGGCGCGCAGCGCACGGCGATGGCGGCCGCCGCCGCGGACCGGCCGATCGGAAATTCGCGGTAAATGTAGCGCACCTTGCCGGTGTCGATATACGCCTTCTTCAGCTTGGGGAAGGT
>CAZNAH010000013.1:0-12110 GCA_964570735.1 uncultured Hyphomicrobiaceae bacterium
GACCGGAGCCGGCCCCTGCGCCCGCCCCGCGCGAGGTGCGCCCGGCCCCGGCCAGCGATTACGATTACGGTCAGCCTCCAGTGCAATGGGGTGCTCCCGTCGCGCCGCAGCCCGCCCCGTTCCCGGTTCAGGATCAGGCGCAACCGTCCGCGCAGTCCGCCTTCGGCGAACCCCAGCCGACCGAGCGCAAAACCTCCTGGTCGCTCGGCGATCTTCTCGCCCGTGCATCGGAGGACGAATCGGGCTCCTTCGAAGAGCGGGACGACTTTTCTTACGGTATGCCGCCCATCGCCCAGCCTGTCGGCGGGCCCGCACGTGGCGGCGGTTTCGGCGGACCGTCCGCGCCCCCTCAGCCCCAGGCTGCGGCCCAGGCAAACCCTGGGATGGACTTCAACATGGCAGACATCGCCGCCTGCATCGACGAAAAGCGGGTCATGGAAGTCTGGCAGCGGCTCAAGCGCGGCGAGGCCGACACGCTCCCCCGCAACCTTTATGCGCCTCATGCGCAGGTCACCGTGGATCAAGTGCGCCGCCGCTTCGAGACGGACCCCACGTTCCGCGTTATTGTCGAGCGCTATCTGAGCGATTTCGAGCGGATGCTACAGGATGTGAGCAAGAACGACCCCAAGGGCTTGGCCATCCAGTCGAGCCTCGCCTCCGACAACGGGCGGATCTATTTCGTGCTGGCCCATATCAGCGGCCGCCTCGGCTGAGGCTCGCGGCGGGGGCATCGGCGAACTCGTGCTCTGCGTGACGGCGAGGCTGGGGCTGCGCTAACTGAGCCGGCGCATTGTCAGGCGCGTTGCGCGCAGCCTCTTTTCCGCAGCAGCATTGACGGATCACCTTACGCCTGTCCGCGCTTGCGCGCCGTCCACGACAGGATATCCATCGCAACTTTACTGAACACCTGGTTCAGCGCCCGGACGCCCGAATCCACGTCATCTTTCGCGGCGGGCGCACGCTCCGTGAAGCGGCTGGTGCCGATCACCGCGCCGCGCCGCTCGTCCACGAGCTTCGCATAGACATCGACGAGCGCCTCGGCATGGCCGTTCTGCACTTCCACCTGGAAATCCCGGATTTCAACCGTCAGAGAGAGGTCGCCCGAAACGCGATCCTGGTTCGTCACGACAGCGCGGAACGCCCCGGAATTGGCGAACACCTCGACGAGGCGCGCCTGGAACAGACGCGGCAGCCGGTCGCCCCAGGCCGATCCGGGGAAGTAGGACAGGCGGCCGTCCGCCGTCCGGACCAGAATTTCATCCGTGTCGATGGTGCGGACCGCCGTCGGCGTGGCGATGGCGAGATGCGGGCCGCGGGCGCCGCCTGTGCGGCTGACGTCCGGCGCCTCCAGATCATAGGTGATCGGCGCGGCATTGCCGCCGACCAGCCCGTTCAAGGCACAGCCATTCAGAAGAAGCGCAAGAACCATTGCGCCGACTGGACCTTTCCCGACCATGCGAATCCTCTATTTCGCCCATGAGGACAACGGTTAGGTAGCAGACGCCCGCGCAGGGTCAACCTTTAAGGGCTACTGCCCGCCATATTGGGGGGTCTGCTGCCCGCCGAGCAGGAAGTTCGCCGGATTACGCTCGATCTTCTGCACCACGCGGTCGAGGCTTTCCGCTAAACGCCTGCCATCTCTCATGAAAAGCTCGAACTCCCGTAGCCCGCGCTGGGCCTGGCTCGTCAATCCCGTGGCCTGATCGCCGAGCGACTTGTCGAGCTTCTCCGCCAACTGACGAAAAGATGTGGCCGCCTGTTGCACCTGGGACACGACAGAATCCGGGTTGTCGCCCGCCGCCCCCGCCAGCGTATCGACCGCCTTTTCGAGCTTGTCCGACAGCGTGCTGAACCGCGAGGACAGCCCGCGCGCATCCTGGATAATGGCGGCGATGTCGTCCTTGCGCTCGTTTATCATGCCGGTGAACGCTTCGATGTTCGTGATCGTGGTGCGGATCGAGTCCTCATTGTTGGCAACGAGATTGTTGAGCCGCACGAGCAGCGCATTGGCGTTGCCCAGAGCATCCGGCACCCCGGCGAAGAGCGAGCCCGAGGCGGTCGCATCGGCATAGAGCACGGGGTAGCGCTCGCCCTCCTTCGCCTGGAGCGGCGGAGCATCCGGCGTGCCGGGCGTGATTTCGAGCGCGGTCCAGCCCGCCAGCCCCTGCTGGGAGATGCGCGCGCGCGAATTCGCCCTCACCGGCGTATCCTCGCGCACCGCGATCAGCGCGCGCACCTTGCGCGTATCCTCGGGCACGATCTCGATGCTCTGTACCGCGCCGAAGCGGATGCCGTTGAAGAGTACAGGCGCGGCCTCCGTCAGCCCCTGCACCGACCCATCGAAGATGACATGATAGTTCTTACCCCGTCCGCCGACCGCTGCGTTCTGCATCCAGTAGAGGAAGGCGAGCAGCAGGCCGATGACGCCCAGCACGAACACGCCGATGAGGAGATGATTGGCTTTCGTTTCCATGACCGTCTCACGCCTGCGCCAAGCGGGCCCGTTCCCCGCAGAAATAGTCTCTCACCCACGGGTGCCGGGGATCCTTCACGAGGTCCTGCGGCGCGCCTTCGCGCACGATGCGCTGGTCGGCCACGATGGCCACGCGATCGCACACGGCGAAGATGCTGTCGAGATCATGGGTGATCATGTAGACGGTCAGCCCCAGCGTATCGCGAAGCGAGCCGATCAGCCGGTCGAAGGCCGCCGCCGCGATGGGGTCGAGGCCGGACGTCGGCTCGTCGAGGAAAACGATTTCGGGGTCGAGCGCCAGCGCCCGCGCGAGCCCCGCCCGCTTGCGCATGCCGCCCGAAAGCTCCGAGGGGTACTTGTGCGCCGCGCTTGCATCGAGGCCGACCATGGCGATCTTCAGCATGGCGAGGTCCATCATCAGCCTCTTCGGCAGGTTGAGCTGCTCGCGCATGGGCACCTGCACGTTCTGTAGCACGGTCATGGAAGAGAACAGCGCGCCATCCTGGAACAGCACGCCCCAGCGGCGCTCCATGGCGAGCTTCTCCGCGAGGGTGAGCCGCGCCGTATCCTGGCCGAACACCTCGATCGTGCCCGCATCCGGCGTCACGAGGCCCGTCACGGTGCGCAGCAGCACGGATTTGCCCGTGCCCGAGGCCCCCGCGATGCCGAGGATCTCGCCGCGATAGACGTCGAGGTCCAGCCCCTCGAAGATCACCTGCCGCCGGAAGCGCTTCGTCAGCCCGCGCAGGCGGATGATCGGCTCCAGCACATCCCTCCGGCTGAGGGTCAGGGGTTCGGTTTGCAGCGCCACGGTCAGAACCCGCTTGCCGAGAGGAAGATCGCGAACAGCCCATCGAGCGCGAGCACGAGGAAGATCGCCTTCACCACCGCCGTCGTCACCTGACGGCCGAGGGACTCCGCGCTGCCCTGTACGCTCAAGCCTTCCAGGCAGCCGACCAGTCCGATGATGAGCGCTACGAACGGAGCTTTGATCATGCCGACGAAGAAATGACGCGCGTCGATGGCGCTATTGAGACGCTGCAAGTAGATCGGCAGATCGAGATCGAGGTAGAGCTTCGCCATCAGCGCGCCGCCCGCGAGGCACATCAGATCCGCGATGAACACGAGCAGCGGCAGCACGACGATGAGCGCCAGAATGCGCGGCAGGACCAGCGTCTCAATCGGATCGATGCCGAGCGTGCGCATGGCGTCGATCTCCTCGCGCATCTTCATCGTGCCGATCTGCGCGGTGAAGGCGGAGGCCGAGCGCCCGGCCACCATCACGGCGGTCAGAAGGATTCCGACCTCGCGCAGCGCGAGCACGCCCAGCATGTCGATGGCCATCGCCTCCGCGCCGAACCAGCGGAGCTGCGCCACGCCCTGCTGCATGATGACGCCGCCGATCAGGAAGCAGACGAGCGCGATGATGGGCACCGCGCTCAAGCCGGTCTGATGGATGTGGTGGACGAACGAGGTCCAGCGGAAGCGCCACGGCTTCACCGCCACGCGCCCCAGCGCCGCGCTCACCTCGCCGAGAAAGCCCGTCAGGCGGATGGCGTCGCGGGCGATCGCCGTCGTTCCGCGTGCGACGCTGAGGCCGATGCGCTCGAACGCGCTGACGCGCGGCGCGGCGGGCGCATCGATGGCGAAGCGCTCGACCTCCTCCAGCAGCACCCTATGTTCCCAGCGCGCGCTGCCGATGCTGACCGTGCCGCCGCGCGCAATGATGCGGCGGCGCAGCTTGACGATCGCGAGCGCGCCCGCCGTGTCGAGATCGCCGAGCCGGGTCAGATCGAGGAGAACCTGCCGCCCGGCTTCGTCGCCCATGAGGCGCCGGATCTCATCCTCGATGCGCGGCAGGGCCTGCACCGTCCAATCGCCTTGCGGCAGCGCCCGCACGCCCGCGCCATGCGGCGAAACCGTGAGCAGGGTCGCCGAACCTTGGGATGCGGTGTGCGGTCTGTCGAGCATAAGGGCTGAACTCTGTGCGCAGACCGGCCTGTTGTAACGGCATCGGCTGGCGAGGTCTTCACAAAAATCTCGCCTGCGCCCTGCGAACTGGTAAAGGAGCGCCATGACAAGCCTGATGCTCTCGGCCGGGATCGAGCGCTGGCCCATCCGCGGGCGCTTCACGATCGCGCGCGGAAGCAAGACCGAGGCGGTGGTCGTGGTCGCGACCGTGGCCGATGGCGGGATATCGGGCCGCGGCGAATGCACGCCCTATGCGCGCTATGGCGAGACGCCGGACGGCGTGCTGCGCGACATCCTGGCGTTCTCGGACTGGCTGCGCGATGGCGGCACGCGGCGGGCTCTGCAACAGGCGATGCCACCCGGCGCGGCGCGCAACGCGCTCGACTGTGCGCTGTGGGATTATGAGGCGAAACGCAGCGGCGCCAGCGCTTACGATCTTGCGCACCGCACGCCCGTCGCTGCCTGCACGGCCTATACGATCAGCCTCGATGCGCCCGGGGCGATGGCCGAGGCCGCCGCCCGCGTCATGGGCGCTTATCCGCTCCTGAAGCTCAAGCTCGGGGCCGGCCAAGGCGACGCGGACCGCATTACCGCCGTGCGGCGCGCCACCCCCTCCTCGCGGCTCATCGTGGATGCGAATGAGGGGTGGTCGGCGGAGGCTTATCCAGTGCTCGCCGACGCCTGCGCCGAGGCGGGCGTCGAACTCATCGAGCAGCCTTTCCCGGCGCAGGAGGACGACGCCCTGCGCGGCCTGCCGCGTCCCGTGCCGGTGTGCGCGGATGAATCCGTCTTCACGGCGGCCGACCTGCCCCGGCTGACGGGGCTCTACGACGCGGTGAACATCAAGCTCGACAAGGCGGGCGGACTGACGGAAGGGCTCCGGCTCGCCGATGCGGCGAAGGCGTCCGGCCTTTCGATCATGCTCGGCTGCATGGTCGCGACCTCGCTGGCGATGGCCCCGGCGCTCTTGCTGGCGGCAGACGCGGCATGGGTCGATCTTGACGGCCCTCTCCTGCTGGAGCGCGACCGCGTGCCCGGCCTGTCTTACGACGGCGCCCTGGTGTCGCCTCCCGCCCCGGACGTATGGGGCTGAGCGAACGGTCCGCCCGCCCGCGCCATCAGCCAGACGGCCAGCAGGCTCGCGAGCGCGCCGAGCCCGACCATGGGCAGATAGGCAAACGCGCCCCAGTCGCGATAGGCGGGGCCGATCGCAGCCGTCGCGATCGCCATGCCGAGGCCCGCCGTAATCGAGCCGTAGATCGCCTGCGCCGTGCCTGCGAACCGCACCGGGAAAGCCCGCGCGATGAAGAACATCGCGCCGAGATGAGCCGCGCCGTAGGTCAGCCCGTGCAGAAGCTGCAAGCCGGCGACAGCGGCCCAGGGCGGATCGAAGGCCATTGCAAGCCAGCGGATACATCCCGCCACACCCGCGAGCGCGATCAGCCCGAGCGGGGATATGGCGCGCAGCACCGGCCCCGACGCGGCGAACAGCGCGACTTCAGCCAGAACGCCGATGGTCCACAGCACCCCGACGCCCGTCCCTGATGCGCCCAGCGAAAGCCAGTGAACCGTCCCGAACGTGTAATAGGTGGCGTGCGATGCCTGGATGGCCGCCGTCGCCAGCAGGAAGACCCAGAAGCCCGAGCCGGCTGCAGCATCCCGGAAATCACGGGACAGTCCGCGCAGTCCGGAGGCGGCGGGCCGCGCTGCATCGGGGTCGGCAGGCGGCGCATTCGGCAGGGCGAGCGCGGCGAGCAGCACGCACATGCTGGCGATCGCGAGAACGCCCATCGCCGCCCCAGGTCCGACATGGTCGAGCGCCGCGCCTGCGCAGAATGTCGCCACGACGAAGCTCAGCGAGCCCCAGAGCCGCATCCGCCCGTAATGCGCGCCGCGTGCAGCCGCGCCGATGGCGATCGTATCGGCCAGCGGCACCTGCGCTTTCCACAGGAGCGAGTAAAGCGTCAGCCAGAGCGCGATCAGCCAAAAGCCCGACGCCTGCGACAGGAAGACCAGCGCGGCCAGGGCGCCAACCGCGAGCGCGACCGACACGGCACGATAGGACCCCGTGGCATCCGCCCATAACCCGATGGCGGGCGCGATGAGCGGCCTCAGCACGAGCGGCAGCGCGAGCGCTAGCGCGATAGCGTCGGCGCTGAGCCCGCGGCTCGCCAGCCAGACCGGCATGAACGGCATGTAGGAGCCGACGATCAAGAAGATCGCCACGAAGAACACGGACAGCCGCAATTGCTCCGGCTGCTTGCCGCGTCCGGCGTCCTCCCCGTCAGGCTTCACCATGCCCCTTCAACCATTCCGCAATCTTTTCAGGCGACAAATACGCGAACACCCTGCGCTTTTCTTGACAGACAAGGCCACGAGCTTGCGATGAAACACTCACCGATGGCCCACTTCCCGGAAGCCGACTATCAGGCGATCGAAAGCGCGCTGCTCGGCACCAGCAAGGGCCAGTGGTTCCTCCGGGAATTCCTCGACCGCAACAAGGGCGCCGAAACGCTGTCCATGCTCCATGCGGTCACCCGGCTGCACAGAGTTCTCGTCGGAGAAGAGGCGGGGAGAGGACAGCAGGTCGCGCGCGACGTCAAGGCGCTCATCGAGGATATCCGGCGGACACGGCGTCTCAGCGCCGGCATGGACGATGCGGGGCGCGTGCGTCACCTGCTCGACCTGGCCGACCATATGGAAGCCCAACTGATGGCGATGGACGAGGACCTGGAAGACCCGTCGCCAGAGTCCCGTTTCATCACGCTGGCCGAGCGGCTCGCGCTTGCCGCCCCCGGACACCAGCCGGCCGACCGCGCGGCCAAGCTCTATGGCGAGCTTTCGGCCATGGTCAGGGCCGATGAGACCGGCCCCGCCTATGATTGCTGAGGAACGGCCCGCCCGTCCCGCCAGCTAGCCCTGTCAGGGCGCCCCATCCACCGGTCGAGAAAATCGAAGGTCCAGTTCCGCAGCATCCGGCCGTAGCGGGCGTGGCCGTCGACATGCGCGCAGGGCGGCTGAGCGCCGGGCTGATGGAGACGCTCAGAGGCCCGCGCCGTCCATTTGTGGATCATGGCGAGCGTGATCTCCGGGTGGAACTGCACGCCGAAAGCCGAGGGCCCATAGCGGAACGCCTGGTTCTCGAACACCGCGCCATGGGCAAGCACCTCGGCGCCCGCGCTTAAGGAAAAGCCCTCGCCGTGCCAGTGATAGACATGGCTCGGCCAGCAGCAGAGCGCCGCCCCCTTCTCGCTCGCCGTGATCGGCTCGTAGCCGACCTCGACGCGCGCCTCCTCATGCTTGAAGACGGTCGCGCCCAGATGCTTCGCCAGCATCTGCGCGCCGAGGCAGATGCCGAGGAAGGGCTTGCCCTCGGAAAGAGGCACCCGGATCCACTCGATCTCCCGGCGGATGAAGTCGTCCGGGTCGTTCGCGCTCATCGGCCCGCCGAACAGCACGACGCCCGCGTGGCGTTCCAGCGTGGCGGGAAGATCATCGCCGAAGCGGGGCCGGCGCACATCCGCTTTCAGGCCCGCCATCCTGAGCCATTGGCCGACGACGCCGGGCTCGGACTCGCGCCGATGCATGATGAGAAGAACGGGCTTAGGCTCGGTCATGGGCGGTCCGGAGCGCGTTTCGATTTCAGAATCAGGCCGACGAAGGGCGTGACGAGATAATTCGGGATGAACCTTGCCGCAGCAGCGATGAGCATGGGCATAACTCCGGGCACGATCACCGTCTGCCACGCCATGAAGTTCGCGTAGCCGATGCGAGCGGCGCGCTCCGGCTCGATCATGCCGGGCAGGCGCGTGTAGATCGCGGTATCGGCGCCCATCCGCGCATGAAAGGCCGTGTTCACCGGGCCGGGGGCCAGCACCGCCATGCGCACGCCCCGCCCGGAAATCTCGTGCGCCAAGGCTTCGGTCAGCGATACGACATGGGCTTTGCTGGCGTAGTACATAGCTTGATAAGGCCCCGGCACAAGCCCGCCCAACGATGCCACGTTCAGAACGCCCCCGCGTCCGCGGGCCAGCATGCCGGGCAGGAAACGCGCCATCAGATCGCTCGGCGCCCGGACGTTGAGATCGGTCAGGGCCGCGACATCGGAGCGCGGCTGAGCCTCGAACGGGCCGCCGTAGCCCGCCGCGGCGTTGTTCACCAGATAGTCGGCGAACCAGCCGTGATGGTTCAGGGCCGCCTCGACGCGATCGCAGCCGTCCGGCGCGGCGAGGTCGGCGGAAACCGTGCCGATGCTGAGGCTCGGGAAGCGCGCACGAAGCGCCTCGGCCGCCTGCGCGAGCGCGGCATCGCTGCGGGCTACGAGCAGCAGATGGTGCCCATGCTCCGCGAAGACCTCGGCGAGCGCCCGCCCGATGCCCTCCGTCCCGCCGGTGATGACCGCGACGCCGAGCCGTCCGTCTCCGGGCTGTGCCGGACCGTCGCCGCAGTTGCGGCGATGCCATGCGCGCTCTATGCGTGTCAGGAAGCCGGCCATGGTGGATAGAAGGGGTTGTCGTTCAGCCCAGACTTAGCAGGCTGAAGAGATGGTTCAAGTCGATGGTGATTTCGAGGCCGGACAACGCGATAACGAACTTGGCCCAGCAGCCGGTGGTGGCCGTCTCGGCGGCCGTGTTCCGGGAGGGCAAGGTGCTTCTTGTGCAGCGCGCGACGCCTCCGCGCGGCCTGTGGACCCTGCCCGGCGGCCGGCAGAATTTCGGCGAGGCGCTGGACGAGGCCGCCGCGCGCGAGGTGCGTGAGGAAACGGCGCTCGCCATTCGCCATCCGCGCGTCTGCGACGCCATCGACGTGTTCGTGACCGGAGAGGACGGTCAAGCGAGCCATTTCGTCATCGTCACTTTCGCTTGCGCATGGGCGGAGGGCGAACTCGCATTGAGCGAGGAGCTTTCGCGTGCGGCCTGGTTTGACGTAAAAGAGATTGAGCGTCTGCAAACGACGCCGCACCTCGCGCGGGTCGTCGGCAATGCGGCGCGTCGCATGAAAGAGGGATCGGCATGACACGGCAGGATCGGACACGCATTCTCTTTCGCCCGCTCGGGGCCTGCGCCGTGGCTGTCGCGCTGTCTCTCGGGCTGGCATCCGGCGCGCTCGCGCAGCTGTCGGAGCAGAGGCGGCAGGCGCAGCCGCAGGATCAGCAGAGCGGGCCGGAACAGCGCCCCTACGACGCGCAACTATTCCGGCTCGCCGAGATCGTGGGCGCGATCCATTACTTGCGCGAATTGTGCGGAGCGAATGAAGGGCAGGTCTGGCGCGACCAGATGCGCGAGCTTGTGTCCGCCGAGGGCACCAGCGCCTTGCGCCGCGCGAAGCTCGTCGAGGCGTTCAACAAGGGCTATCGCGGCTATTCCCGGACCTATCGGAGCTGCACGCGCCCCGCGCTGATCGCCATCGAGCGCTTCATGGAGCAGGGCGCCACCATCGCGGATACGCTCATCGCGAACGACCGCTAGCTGATCCCAAACCGGAAAAGGCTCAGCGCGACCTGTTTCGCGTCCTCCGCCACGGTCCAGGCGAGTTGCGCGAACAGCACCATGCCGAACACCAGGAGCACCACGCCCGCGACCTGGTTGATCACCTTCAGCCGCCCTTCGGTCAGCCTGTGGCGCAGCCGCGCGATGAGGCGCGACAGGCCCGCCCACCAGGCGAGACTGCCCGCCATCACGGAAAAGACGAGCGTCAGCGCCTCGATGCTGCTGTTGATGCCGCCGATGATCGAGCCGAGGCCGCCGATGATCGCGAACAGGCCGAGGATCGCGCCGGGATTGGTGATCGTCAGGAAGAAGGTCTGCGGCACGATGGCAAGATGCGGCACGATGCGCCAGATGCGGAAGCGCAGCGTAGGACGCAGGAAGCTCGGCACGCGGTCCACCAGGCGGCGCAGCCGCGCGAGATTGGTGGTGGCCGTCGCGACGATCTTCGGCCGCGTGAAATAGACCTTCACGCCGAAGATGATGAGGATCAGCCCGCCGATGAGCTGGATCTCGTATTGATGGTTCTTCATCACGCCGGAGATGGCCGAAATGCCGAAGGCCGCAGCGGTCGCGATCACGCCATCTGCGAGCACCGCGCCGAGCCCCGCCGCAAATCCGCCCCAGAAGCCGCGTTCCAGCGTGCGCTGGATGCAGACGACGTTGACAGGACCGACAGGCGCGGCGATCAGGATCCCGATGAACAGGCCCGCCACAATCAGCTCGCCGAGTGCGATTATGGAGTGCGTCCACATCGTGACCGTTTCAGCCCTTTGCCTTGCGACTGACGTCTTGAAGAAAAGCGGCCCCGTCTCGCGGCTTGGTCCTGGAGTTCCAAGATGATGCCCGCGAGAACGCACCCCTGGAGCCGCTCCAGGATCGACTTATCCTTGTGCTGAAATCCGCCGCGCTTGCAACAGGAGACAGACCGTGAGGCTTAAAAGATGCGCGCTTTTCATTCAGGCCCTTGCAATTGCGGCATGGGGCGCGCTCACCCAGGCCGACGCGCTGGAAAGAGCCGCAACGCCCGAGGCACCGGCCGCCGTCACGCTCGGCCGTGACATCGCGCAGCTTCCGCCGGAAGTCCAGCGCATGCGCCAGGCGATCCTTCAGGCCGCCGCAACGGGGGATATCGAGCAGCTTCGTGTGCCGATCGAGATGAACGAGCTGCCGCCCGTCTTCGGGAAAGACGCAGTGAAAGACCCGATCGCCCATTTCAAGGCGCTCTCGGGCGATGGCGAGGGCCGCGAAATCCTGGCGATCCTGGTGGAGCTGCTCACGACCGGCTACGCCGTCAAGGATGCGGGCACGGACAAGGAAACGATCGTGTGGCCCTATCATGCGGAGCTTTCGCCGAAGGACCTGACGCCCGGGCAGGAGGTCGAGCTCTACAGGCTGGTGCCGCCCGCCGCGCTGAAGGAGATGCGCGAAAAGGGGCGCTATAGCTTCTATCGCCTGACGGTCGGGCGAGACGGCGTCTGGCACGTCTTCCGCAAGGAAGATTGAGCGCATCAGGCGGCCCGGCTGTCGGGGCTGGCGGCGAGGTCAAAGGCCACGCAATCGCCGGGCGGCGCAGTCATGATCGCCCCGTCGAGCATGACCACGCGGCCGCGCACGAGGGTCGCGACCGGCCAGCCTGTCACCTCCATGCCGTCATAGGGCGTCCAGCCGCAGCGGCTCGCGATCCACTCGTTGCGGATTTCGCGTTCCGCCTTGAGATCGACGATCGTGAGCGAGGCGAGCTTGCCCTCCGCGATCACGCCGCGGTCCGCCATGCCGAACAGGCGGGCAGGGTTCGTGCTCGAAAGGGCGGCGAAGCGTTCGAGCGACAGCCGCCCCGCGTTCACGTGGTCGAGCATCACCGGCACGAGGGTCTGAACGCCCGGCATGCCCGAGGGCGAGGCCGGATACTCGCGGGCCTTCTCGTCGAGGGTGTGCGGGGCATGATCGGAGCCGAGCACATCGACCGTCCCGTCGGCCAGCGCCGCCCACAGGGCCTCGCGGTGACGGGCGTCGCGGACGGGCGGGTTCATCTGCACGCGCGTGCCGAGCCTCTCGTAAGCCTCCGGCGCGGCCAGCGTCAGGTGGTGGGGCGTCACCTCCACGCTCGCGATATCCTTGTTCTGGCGCAGATAAGCCATTTCCTCGGCCGTGGAGACATGGAGCACATGCACCGCCTT
>CAZNAH010000013.1:12142-12380 GCA_964570735.1 uncultured Hyphomicrobiaceae bacterium
AGTTCGACAAGGCTTTGCGTCGCCATCAAGGCAGCCGTCTCGTCGCGCCAGACGGGATGGGTTTCCGGATGGCCCGGCTGCGCGAAGGGTTTGCGCTCGCGCAGGCGCGCTTCATCCTCGCAGTGGAACGACGCGCGGCGGCCGAGCTTATTGAGGATAGCCCTCAGCACCTCGCGATCCTCCACGAGCAGGCTGCCGGTCGATGAGCCGATGAAGACCTTGATGCCAGCGCAGCCCT
>CAZNAH010000013.1:12398-24634 GCA_964570735.1 uncultured Hyphomicrobiaceae bacterium
CCTCCTGCCGCTCCAAGGCGGGGATGAGGTCCACGTTCTCCGCCGTCGCGCCTGCGAAGAAGGCGAAATCGCAGAACATGCGCCCGTGCGCGCGGGCGACCTTGTCCGCCAGCGCTTCGGGCGTCACCGTCGGCGGGTTCGTGTTCGGCATCTCGAAAACCGCCGTCACGCCGCCGAGGACCGCCGCCCTGCTGCCCGTTTCGAGGTCTTCCTTGTGCTCCGCGCCCGGCTCGCGGAAATGCACCTGCGTGTCGATGACGCCGGGGAGCACATGAAGGCCCGCCGCCTCGAAAACATCCTCGGCATCCTGCCGGGACAAGTCGCCGATGGCCGCGATGACCCCGCCCCTGATGCCGATATCGGTCCTGACGATGCCTTGCGGCGTGACGGCGCTTCCGTCCTTGATGATGAGGTCGAGTGCATCAGACATGGCGATACTACCTTGGCGCTTGCGACCCTCTCTATCACGGCGCGGCCGGGAACCTGCCGATAGGCGCGTCTGTTTCCACAGGACGTCTGGCCCATATGGGAGGGGCTTGCCATGGACAATCAGCCGAAGGACCGGAAGGATCAAGTCCCCGAGCGGGATAACGAGCCGGAAGAGACGACATCCGAGGAAGAGCTGGACGCGGCGCTTTCCGATACGTTTCCCGCGAGCGATCCGCCCGCGCGCGTCATCAAGGGGACGACCCGCAACCCCTCGCCCGCCGAACGCAAGCGGCGCGAAGAGCGGGAAAAGCATCGCAAATGAGCGATCGGGCCGGGAGGCTTGGAAAATATCCGCGCCGTGATACCTTCTCGGCATGAGTTACGCGGAAGAATTGGAAAACGCAGGCGCTTGGCGCGCCGTCCTCGAAGACCGCGCGGTGCTCGGTGTCTCGGGGACCGATGCGGCCAGCTTTCTGCAAGGCATCGTTACAAACGACGTCACGAAGGCGCAGGATGGCCGCGCGGTCTTCGCGGCCTTGTTGACGCCGCAGGGCAAGATCCTGTTCGACTTTATGATTCACGGCCATGCGGACGGTTTTCTGCTGGATTGCGCGGCTTCCATCGCCGCCGATCTGGCAAAGCGCCTGTCGTTCTACAAGTTGCGCGCGAAGGTGTCCGTGGAGGATGTTTCTGACCGCTTCTGTGTCGCAGCGATGTGGGGTGCGGCCGCGCCCGGAGCGGGCGAAGGCTCGCCCGACCCGCGCCACCCCGCGCTGGGCCGCCGCGTGATCCTCCCGCGCGACGCGTCATCCGACAGCGGAGAGGCGGCAGCCTATGAGGCGCACCGCATCGCGCTCGCCATCCCGGAAGGCGGAAAGGACTATGCCTTCGGCGACACCTTCCCGCACGAGGCGTGCTTCGATCTTCTGAATGGCGTCGATTTCCATAAGGGCTGCTTCGTCGGGCAGGAGGTCGTCTCGCGGATGCAGCATCGCGGCACGGCGCGCACGCGGGTCGTCGCCGTCATGGGGGAGCGGGAGCTTCAGCCGCATTGCGATATCACGGCGGATGGCTTCGTCATCGGCAGGCTCGGCTCCGTCGCGGGCACCCGCGGCATCGCGCTGTTGCGGCTCGACCGCGCGGCGAAGTCCATGGCGAGAGGCGAGGCGATCGAATCGGGCGGCATTCCCGTTCGGCTTGCCGTGCCGGAGTGGGCGACCTACAGCCTCGAACCCGCAGCGAGCGAGGTTGACGCCTGATGACGGCAAGCGGAGAGGTCTGCCGTTGCCCCTGGCCCGGGACCGATCCGCTTTACGTGCGCTATCACGACGAGGAATGGGGCGTCCCGAAGACCGACGACCGCGCCTTCTTCGAGAAGATGATCCTGGAGGGCTTCCAGTCCGGGCTGTCGTGGATCACCGTCCTGCGCAAGCGCGAAGCCTTCCGCGCGGCTTTCGACCATTTTGAGCCGGAGAAGATGGTGCGCTATGGCGACGACAAGCTCGCGGCCCTCCTCCAGGACAGCGGCATCATCCGCCATCGCGCGAAGATCGAGGCGGCTATCGCGAACGCGTCCGCCTATCTCGCATTGCGGCGCAACACCACGCTCACCGCGTTCTTCTGGCGGTATGTGGATGGCGCCCCCATCCAGAACCGCTTCGCCGCGATGTCGGAGGTTCCGCCCCAGACGCCGCTCAGCGAGCGCATCTCGAAGGATCTCAAGGCGCACGGCTTCCGCTTCTGCGGGCCGACCACGGTCTATGCGCTGATGCAGGCGTGCGGCCTCGTGAATGACCACCTGACAAGCTGCTACCGCCACGAGGAATGCGCCGCGCTCGCGAATGTGCGCATTCCGGATTAGACGGATCGCGCGACTGATTCTGAGCCCATGCAGCAGAAAACCCGAGACCCCGGCCTCCAAGGGCCGCCTCTGATCGAAAACAACCCGCCCAGGGCCTGGCAGCGGATGCTCTCCGGCCGCCGGCTCGACCTGCTCGACCCGTCCCCGCTCGATATCGAGATCGAGGATATCGCCCATGGGCTTGCCCGCGTGGCGCGCTGGAACGGCCAGACGCAGGGCGAGCACGCTTTTTCCGTCGCGCAGCACTGCATCCTCGTCGAGCGCATCGCGGCCGCGCTAGCCCCGCGCATGGAGGCGCGATGGCGGCTGGCTGCCCTGCTGCACGATGCGCCGGAATATGTCATCGGCGACCTCATCAGCCCGTTCAAGGCGGCTGTCGGCCTGAACTACAAGGCATTCGAGGCGCGCCTTCTCGCCGCGATCCACATCCGTTTCGGCTTGCCGGGCGAACTCACCTCCTGCACGCAGAAGATCATCAAGAAGGCGGACCGCATCGCGGCCTTCTACGAGGCGACACGGCTTGCCCACTTCACGCAGGACGAGGGCGCGCGCTTTTTCGGCCTGCCCGTGCGGCTGCCGCAAGCGCTCGTGGCGGACTGCGAGGCGCTGGAAGCAATCTCCGTCCGCGAGGCGCAATCCGCGTATCTGGTGCGATTCGAGACCCTGCAACGGCATATGCTGGGAGCGCGCGCCAATGCCGCCCCATAAGGCCGAACTGTCACCAACGCTGAGGCAGCTTGCCGCTGTCGCGGGCGAGGATTGCGCAGTCACCGACCCCGCCGAAATCGAGCCGCACCTCGTCGAATGGCGCGGGCGCTATGTCGGCAGAAGCCCCCTCCTGCTCAAGCCCCGCGATACGGAACAGGTGAGCGCCATCCTGCGCTTCGCACACGAGAACCGCGTTCCCATCGTGACGCAGGGCGGCAATACGGGTCTCGTCGGCGGGCAGACCCCCTCCCCTGCCGGCGACGAGGTGGTCCTGAGCCTCGGCCGCATGAACCGGGTGCGCCATGTGGATGCGGCGGGCAACACCATGACGGTCGAAGCCGGCGTCACCTTGCAGGCCGCACGGGATGCAGCCGCCGGGGCGGGCCGTCTGTTTCCCTTGAGCCTCGCGGCGCAGGGAAGCTGCACCATCGGCGGCAATCTCGCGACGAATGCGGGCGGCGTGCATGTTCTGCGCTACGGCAATGCGCGCGACCTCGCGCTCGGGCTCGAAGCGGTCTTCGCCGATGGTCAGGTCTGGCGCGGCCTGAAAGCCCTGCGGAAGGATAACACCGGCTATGATCTGAAAAACCTGCTGATCGGCTCCGAGGGCACGCTCGCCGTCATCACGGCGGCCACGCTGAAACTGTTTCCCCGCCCCGCCGAGACGGTCACCGTGCTGGCGGCGCTGCCCGGTCTGCCTGAAGCGGGAGCGCTGTTTTCGCAGGTGTTCGAGCGCTCGGGGGGCTTCCTGTCGGCCTTCGAGCTTCTGCCGCGCATCGGCATCGACTTCGTGACCCGGCATGTGGATGGCGCGCGCGATCCCTTTGCCAACCCGCACCCCTGGTATGCGCTGTTCGAACTGGACAGCCCGGCTGCGGACGGCTCCGCCGCCGCCCATGCCGAGGCCCTGCTGGCGGAGGCGTTCGAGCGCGGTTTTGTCGCCGATGCTGTCGTTGCCCGCTCGCAGGCGCAGACCGCCGAACTCTGGCGCCTGCGCGAAGCCATGTCCGAGGTCCAGAAGCACGAGGGCGGCAGCATCAAGCATGATGTCTCCGTGCCCGTCGCGGCGATCCCGGATTTCATCGCGCAGGCTTCGGCGGCGGTGGAGCGCATCGTGCCCGGCGCGCGGCCCGTGCCGTTCGGCCATTACGGCGACGGCAACATCCACTTCAACCTGTCGCAACCTGTAGGGATCGAGCCGCAGGCGTTCCTTTCCCGCTGGGATGAGGTCTCGGATGCGGTGCACGCCATCGTGCTCGGCTTCGGCGGCTCGATCAGCGCGGAGCACGGCATCGGCCAGATGAAAGCGGGGCTGATGGCCCGCATCAAGAGCCCCGTCGAGCTTGAGATGATGCGCCGCATCAAGGCCGCGCTCGACCCTCACGGCATCCTCAACCCCGGCAAGGTGCTGCCGCCGCCCTCAGACCACGAGCCGCTCGAATAGCTCCGCGACCGCGGCATAAGACGCCTTGATGTCCGCTTCGAGCCGGCCGAAATCGGGCGCGTTCGCCGCCTGGGTCAGAAGATGCTTCAGCCCCGCCGACGCCGTCTCGGGCGCGAATTTCCCCTCCATGCACAGGCGCAGCACCTGCATGACGCTGTGATAGAGGGTGGCGGCGTCGATCAGGGTTTCCGCGCTGCCCGCATCGAGCACGCCGGCTTCGCGCAGCTTGCGCAGAGCCTGAACCGTGTTCTGGCTGAGGATGCCGGGATGTTGCTCGGCCTGCACGACTTGCAGAAACTGGGCGATATATTCGACATCGAGCAGTCCGCCGCGCGAGTTCTTCAAATCCCAGGGATCGCCCTTGTCCTTCTCCTGAAGCGTGAGGCTGCGCATGCTGCGCACGTCAGCGACGATCGTGTCCCGGTCGCGCGGAAGCCTGAGAACCGCATTGATCTCCGCCTCAAGCTGCGTCCGAAGCGCAGGCGGTCCCGAAACGACCCGCGCGCGTGTGAGCGCGAGATGCTCCCAGGTCCACGCCTCCTTGCGCTGATAGGTCGAGAAGCCCGCGAGGCTGACGGCGACGGGACCGGCCTTGCCCGATGGCCGCAGCCGCATGTCCACCTCATAGAGCTGGCCTTGCGCGGTCGGCGCGGACAGCGCGCTGATGAGGCGCTGGGTGAAGCGCGCATAGAATTGCGGCGCGTTCTGCGCGGCGCCCGCCTCCTGCGGCGCGTCGTAGATCACGATCAGGTCGAGGTCGGAGGCGGCGGTCATCTCCTCGCCGCCGAGCTTGCCCATGCCGAGCACGGCCGCCTGCCCCATCTCCGCGCCGCCGGAGAGGTCGCGCATCAGCCCGTGAACGCCGTCCTGCAACGCCTCGATGATCGCGTCCGCGAGGCGTGAGTAGGCGCGGCCCGCCTGCTCCGCCGTGATTGCGCGCGACAGAAGCTGCACGCCGATGAGAAACGCCTGCTCCTGCCCCACGATGCGCGCGCGATCGAGCCAGTCTTCATAGCTGACCGCGGCGTCGCGCTCGCGGTCGAGGATGCGCCGCAGCGTCTCGGCGTCCGCATCGTCGCCGAGGGCGCGGGGATCGAGAATGCCGTCCATCAAATGGCGCCGCCGGCTCAGGATGCGCGCAAGGCGCGGCGCCGAACCCATGATCTTCGCGACGAGCCGCAACAGGTCGGGGTTTGCGCGCAGAAGCGAGAAGAGTTGCAGCCCGGACGGCAGGTCGGCGAGGAACTTGTCGAAATTGGCGAGCGCAAGGTCCGGGTCCGCCGTCTCCCCGAACGCTTCGAGCAGCAGGGGCGTGAACTCGGTCAGCCTCTCACGGGCACGCGCGCTGCGCACCGCGCGGGACCGGCCGTAATGCCAGCCCTTCACGGCGGCGATCGCGGCGGACGGATTGCGGAAGCCGAGGCCGCGCAGCGTCTCGACGGTTGCGGGGTCGTCGGTATCCCCCGTGAACACCAGATTGCCCGGCACGCGCTGCGCGGTCAGCTCCGGCGTATGCTCGAACAGCGCGGCATAATGCATCTGCACCCGGGTGAGATGCCCGCGCAGGTCGGCCTCGAAATCGCTGAGGCGCGCATAGCCCGCGAAGCGCGCGAACCGTTCGAGGTCCGCGGTCCGCGCCGGCAATGTCTGGGTCTGCTCGTCCGCGACCATTTGCAGGCGGTGCTCGATGCGCCTTAGGAAGCGATAGGCGTCCGAGAGATGGGCCGCAGCCTCATCGCCGATCCAGCCTTGCGCCTGAAGCTGCCGCAGGGCCTCCAGCGTGCGCGGCGAGCGGATTTCAGGCTGGCGCCCGCCCGCGATGAGCTGCTGCGACTGGACGAAGAACTCGATCTCGCGAATGCCGCCGCGCCCGAGCTTGAGGTTGTGCCCCGCAACCGCGATCCTGGCGTGGCCCTTCACCGCGTGGATCTGCCGCTTCATCGCGTGGATGTCGGCGATCGCATTGTAGTCGAGATATTTCCGCCAGACATAGGGCGCGAGCCCGCGCAGAACCTCCCGCCCCGCCTCGATGTCGCCCGCCACGGGCCGCGCCTTGATGAAGGCCGCGCGCTCCCAGTTCTGCCCGAAGCTCTCATAATAGCGAAAGGCGGCATCCGTCGAGATCGCGACCTGGGTCGAGCCGGGATCGGGGCGCAGGCGCAGGTCCACACGGTAGACATAGCCCTCCACGGTGCGCTCTTGCAGAAGCTGCACGAGGTCGCGCGTGAGCCGCACGAAGAACGGCCCCGCCTCGACGCCAGGCGCAAGGCGCGTCTTCTCCGCGTCGTAAAAAACGATGAGGTCGATATCGCTCGAATAGTTGAGTTCGCGCCCGCCGAACTTGCCCATGCCGAGCACGATGAGGCCGCTCGCCACGTCGGGCGCATCCGGATCCGCAGGCTGGAAGCGGCCCTTGAGCGCGGCCATGCGCAGGAGGAACCGCACGCCCGCGCCGACGAACGCATCCGCTGCATCGCTCAAGTGCCGGGCCGTCTCGTCGATATCCCACGCACCCCCTATGTCCGCGAGCGCGATGAGCAGCGCAATCTTGTCCTTCGTCCGCCGGAAGCCGCGCATCGCCTCAGGCAGGGTCGCGGCGGAACGGCCTGCCGCATCGACCTCGGCCAGCGCGGCGTCCATGACGGCGCCCGGCGAAGCGCTCAGGATCGTTTGCAGATCGTCCGGGTGGCGCAAGGCGAGGCTGGCGAGATAAGGCGAGCCCCGGAAGACGAAATCCACGAAATCGCGCACCGGCCCGTGTCCGTGGAGCATCTCGCGCAGGACTTGCAGGCCGTCGGCTTTCTCCAGCAGGGCGAGGAGACGCTGAAAGGCCACGCAAGGCTCGCCGGCGGTCTCGGCGGAGAAGCGCCCCGAAACGAAGTCGGCCAGCGGGTCTTGCGCAGGGTCGGGCGTGTGCATCGCTCCGCTATGATGCGGCAAGTTGCACCGCATTGCCAGCCGCAGGCTCGGTCCGCAGCCGCAAGCGCACGCGCAGCCCCGGCTCGTTATCCTCCAGGATGACGGCGCCCGCATGAAGCCGCGCGACCGCCGAGACGAGGCTGAGCCCCAGACCGCTGCCGGGCACCGAGCGGCTCGGCTGAAGCCGTGTGAACCGCTGAAGCACGCGCTCCCGGTCGCCCTGCGGAATGCCCGGCCCGCGATCGGCGACGATCACCTCGGCATAGCCGTCCTTCTGCTCGACCGACACGGCGATCTCACCGCGATCGCGGCCGTTCTGCGAGCCGGGCTCGCCATAGCCTTCGAGCGGAGCGTATTTGATGGCGTTGTCGAGAAGGTTCGCCACCGCCTGCCCGATGAGCTGCTTTTCCCCGTTCACGGAGAGGGCCGAGGAACAGGACACGCGGAAGCTCAAGCCCTGCTCTTCCGCAAGCGGCTCATAGAGTTCGCAGACATCGCGGACCACGTCGCAGAGGTTGAAGGCGCCGAAGGTCTCAGACCGCGAACCGGCTTCGAGGCGCGCGATGCTGAGCAGCGCATCGAAGGTGTGGATGAGCGCATCGGACTCCTCGATGATCGCGCTGAGCGCTTCCCGCAGCTTCTCCGGCGACTGCTCGCCGTGCAGCGCGGTCTCCGCGCGGGTGCGCAGCCGGTGCAGCGGCGTTTTCAGATCGTGCGCGATGTTGTCGGAGACCTGCTTCAGGCCGAGCATCAGCTCCTCGATGCGGTCCAGCATTTCATTGAGACTTGCGCTGAGCCGGTCGAACTCGTCGGCGCGCCCCGATACCGGCACCCGGTCCGAGAGATTGCCGCCCATGATGGAGCGCGCCGCGCCGGTGATCTCGTCCATGCGCGACAGAATGCTGCGGCTCACCAGCAGCCCGCCGCCGAGCCCGACGATGGCGATGAAGCCCAGCCCCCAGAAGAATGCCGAGCGGATGAAGCCTTCGAGCGCGGTGCGGTCCTCGTCGTCGCGGCCGACGAGCAGGCGCGCATCGCCCGGCAGGCGCACCACGGCGGCATAAGCCTTGCGTTCCTCCGGGCCGTGCAGCCCCGTGCGGCGATAGACGAATTCCGTGCGCCCGACGCTGTTCCACAGTGCGGCCGAAACGACGCTCATATTGCCGGCGAGCCTGCGGCCGACGCCGTCGGTCAGGAGATAGAGGCTGTTGCCGGCGGGGTTCGTCCGTTCCTGCACCGCGCTGCTGAGCGAATCGAGCCCGCCGCGCCGGTAGTTTTCGAGGAGGACCTGCACTTCCGCCTGCACGGAGCGGTCGAGCTCGCGGGCCAGCAGAACGCGGGTGTTCCAGTAGATGTAGAGAATGGCGAGAGCCACCGCGATGCTGAACAGCGAGATGTAGATCGCGGAGAGGCGGAACGGGGCGGTGCGGACGACACGAGGCAGACTAGACACGGTCAGGGCCGGTCGTCCCGGATCATGTAGCCCGCGCCGCGAACGGTTTCGAGCAGCGGCTTGTCATGACCCTTGTCGATCTTGCTGCGCAGGCGCGAGATGTGCACGTCGATCACGTTGGTCTGCGGGTCGAAGTGATAATCCCAGACGTTTTCGAGAAGCATGGTGCGTGTCACGACCTGCCCGGCGTGGCGCATCAGATATTCGAGCAGACGGTATTCGCGCGGCTGAAGCAGCACGGTCTCGCCGCCGCGCGTCACCTTGTGCGACAGGCGGTCGAGAACGAGATCGCCCACGACATATTTCATGGGGATGCCCTCGGCCGCGCTGCGCCGCGTGAGGGCCTCGATGCGCGCCACGAGTTCCACGAGCGAATAGGGCTTGGCGAGGTAATCGTCTCCGCCCGCGCGCAGGCCCTTCACGCGGTCATCGACGGCGCCGAGCGCGCTCAGGATGAGAACGGGCGTGTGATCGCCCTTCATGCGCAGGGTTTCCACAAGCGTCAGTCCGTCGAGGCGCGGCAGCATCCGGTCGATGATGAGGACGTTGAAGGTCTGGGCGAGGGCAAGGTCGAGCCCGGTCTCGCCGTCGAAAGCAACCTCCGTCTGATAACCCGCCTCCCGGAGCGCCTTCAGCAGGAAATCGACGGCTGTCTTGTCATCTTCAACGATCAGAACGCGCATGGCCGGTCTCGTTTCGCGATGATCTTATCTTGTTGCAAAAGAAGGGGGCGTAAAGCCCCCTTCCCTGATTTGGCGTGAAAGATGAGTGACGGAATGAGCCGTCAGCGCGCGCTGCCGGAGCCGCCCTTGCCTTCCTTCAGCGGAAGGGCGACGAAACGCTGCTGGTCGCGGCTGCGGATCTGGAGCAGCACGGCCTTGCGGCCCCGCTCGCGCGCCTCGCGGATGCCGTTTTCCACATCCTCGGGCGTGGAGACCTTCTCGCCGCCGACCTCAAGGATGATGTCGCCCTTGCGCAGGCCCTGGTCGGCCGCATCGGAGCGCGGATTGACATCCGTGATGGCGACGCCTTCCTTCTCGCGGCTATCGGGCACTTCCGCGGCCGGAGCCAGCGTCAGGCCCAGGTCTTCGAGTTCGCGGGGCTCGGCTTCCTGCGGGCTCGTATCGAGCGCGGCGAACTTCTCGTTGCTCGGGAACTCGCCTAGCTTGACATTCAGGCTCTGCTGCTTGCCCTTCCGGTAAACCTCGACCTTAGCGTCGGTGTTCGGCTGCAACTCGGCGATGGTGCGGGCGAGGTCGCGGGAGTTCTCGATCTCCTCGCCGTTCACCTGGACGATCACATCCTCTTCCTTCAACTCGGATTTCGCCGCCGGACCATCAGGCAGGATGCGCGAGACGAGCGCGCCCTTGGTTTCCTTCAGGCCGAGGCTTTCGGCGATGTTCTCGTCGATGTTCTGGATCGTCACGCCGAGCCAGCCGCGGCTGACCTTGCCGGTCTCGCGCAGCTGCTTGACGACGTTCTGCGCGACTTCGGACGGGATCGCGAAGGCGATGCCGACATTGCCGCCGCTCGGACTGAAGATCGCCGTGTTCACGCCGATGACCTGGCCATCGAGGTTGACAGCGGGACCGCCGGAATTGCCGCGGTTCACGGCCGCGTCGATCTGGATGAAGTCATAGGGGCCGGAGCCGATATCACGGCCGCCCGCAGAGACGATCCCGGCCGTCACGGTGCCGCCCAGCCCAAACGGATTGCCGACCGCGAGCACCCAATCGCCGACGCGCGGCTCGGTTTCCGCGAAGCGCAGATAGTTCGTGAAGGTTTTATCTGACTGGATCTTCAGCAGAGCGATGTCGGTGCGCGGATCGCTGCCCACCACCTTCGCGGTGTATTTCTCCTCGCTCTCGAAGGTCAGCTCGATCTCCTCGGCCTTGTCCACGACGTGATGGTTGGTCACGACGTAGCCGTCAGCCGAAATCAGAAAGCCGGAGCCCTGAGCGCGGGAGGGACGGCGCGGCCCTTCGTCCGGCGCGCCTCGTCCATCGGGCTGGCCGCGGCGGAATTGATCAAAGAATTCGCGGAAGGGATGGTCGCGCGGCAATTCGGGGAACGGGAAATCGCGGCCCATGCTTTCGAGGCCGCTGCCCCCGTTCTTGGTGAAAATGCTGACAACGGCGGGCCTCACCTTGTCGGCAAGGTCGGCGAAGCTCAAGGGCGCGCGGGAATAGTCCTGCGCAACGGCAGGTTTCACGTCGAAGCCGCTACCCGGCAGCGTGCTCAGAACGCCCAGTCCCAGCAAACCGGCGCCGAGGATGGTCCCCGCCGCCAACGCCCGGCCGCTCCGGCGCAAATCGAAACGGCGGCTCTCTTCGGCTTCAGTCGGCATGCGTCATGCTCCTGTTTATCGTTGTCCTTAGCCAGATATATGCTTGAGGAAATTACAAACCACTTGCCGCGGAATTAAAAAACCGTAACGGCAGCCTGTTGCGGAGCCTGAGCCGCCGGGAATGCTTACTCGCGGGTCTGGCCGCCACACTTACGGAAGTGGTTGAGCAGATAGACGCGGATCGCGCCGGACAGGCTCGCGGCGCCGCGCGTGCGGTCGATTTCGGCGATCAGCTCGGGCGGGGTCTTGTCCTGCTCCTCCGCCACCTCGCGGAGCGCCTGCCAAAACGCATCCTCCAGCGTGATGGACGTCCGGTGCCCCTCGATGGTGATGGAACGCTTCCTCGGCATCGGCATGGTCCGTCCCTTACCGTGCCTTGCGCCGTTAATCGCCCGGGCTGACCATCCGCTCGGGGCGCACCAGGGCATCGAACTCCTGCTCCGTGACATGGCCGAGCCGCACGGCCTCCTCGCGCAAGGTGGTGCCGTTCTTGTGCGCCGTCTTGGCGATTTCCGCCGCCTTGTCGTAGCCGATCTTCGGGGCGAGCGCTGTGACGAGCATCAGCGAGCGCTCCATGAGTTCCGCGATGCGCGTCTCGTTGGCGCGAATGCCCGCCACGCAATTCTCCGCGAAGCTCACCGAAGCATCGGCGATGAGCCTTATGGATTGCAGCATCGCGTGCGCCATGACCGGCTTGAACACGTTGAGTTCGAAATGCCCCTGGCTGCCCGCGACCGTCACGGCGGTCTGGTTGCCGAACACCTGCACGCAGACCATGGTCAGCGCCTCTGCCTGCGTCGGGTTCACCTTGCCCGGCATGATCGACGATCCCGGCTCGTTCTCCGGCAGGATGAGTTCGCCGAGGCCCGAGCGCGGACCGGAGCCGAGGAAGCGGATATCGTTTGCGATCTTGAACAGCGATACGGCGACGGTGTTCAGCGCGCCATGCGCCTCCACATAGGCGTCGTTCGTGGCGAGCGCTTCGAACTTGTTCGGCGCGGTGACGAACGGCAGTTGCGTGAACCGCGCGACTTCCTCCGCGAAGCGCTCGGCGAATCCTGCGCGCGCATTGAGG
>CAZNAH010000013.1:24651-29217 GCA_964570735.1 uncultured Hyphomicrobiaceae bacterium
AGTTCGTAGAGCGCGGGCAGCGCGGCCTTCACCCGGCGCATCCCGTTATCCAGCGCGGCGACATAGCCGGAGAATTCCTGCCCGAGCGTCAGCGGCGTCGCATCCTGCGTGTGCGTACGGCCGATCTTGATGATGTCGCGGAAGGCTTGCGCCTTGTCGTTCAGCGCGTTGCGAAGCTGTTGCAGCGCCGGCAGAAGCCGATGGTTGATCTCCTCCGCCGCCGCGATGTGCATGGCCGTGGGATAGGAATCGTTCGACGACTGGCCCATATTGACATGGTCGTTCGGATGAACGGGCTTCTTCGTGCCCATCACTCCGCCGAGCATCTCGATGGCGCGGTTCGAGATCACCTCATTTGCGTTCATGTTGGTCTGCGTTCCGGAGCCGGTCTGCCAGACGACGAGGGGGAAGTGATCGTTGAGCTTGCCTTCCGCGACTTCCAGCGCCGCCGCCGCGATGGCATCGGCGAGCTTCGCGTCGAGCGCGCCCATGTCGCGGTTCACGAGCGCCGCGCTGCGCTTGATGATGCCGAGCGCGCGCACGAGGGGCGCGGGCATACGCTCCATGCCGATCTTGAAATTGCCGAGACTGCGCTGGGTCTGCGCGCCCCAGTAACGGTCGGCCGGAACTGCGATGGGGCCGAAGCTGTCGGTTTCGGTGCGCATCGCCTGCGCCGAGCGGTCAGGATCATGAGCGGTCATCATCCGGCTCCAAGAGATTTCGCTGCTTTGCGGCAAGCGTGTTCCTGCCGCACAATTAGCCCCAGCGGATTGCGAGGCCAAACGCTTTTCGCATATAACCACTGTCAAGATTTTGTGCAGAGGGCATGGGCAGGCAACACCACGGTTCACCATGGCAGGGCATTCGCAATTCAAGAACATCATGCACCGCAAGGGCGAGCAAAACAAAAAGCGCTCGAAGATGTTTTCCAAGCTGGCCAAGGAGATCACGGCGGCCGCGAAAATGGGCCTGCCCGACCCGGCCATGAACCCGCGCCTGCGCACCGCGGTCCTCGCCGCCCGCGCGCAGAACATGCCGAAGGATAATATCGAGCGCGCGATCAAGAAGAGCCAGGAAGCGGGCGGGGAGGACTATCAGGAAGTGCGCTACGAGGGCTTCGGCCCCGGCGGTGTCGGCGTCATCGTGGAGGCGCTGACCGACAACCGCAACCGCACGGCCGGCGAAGTGCGCGCGATCTTTTCCAAGCACGGCGGCAATCTGGGGGAAACGGGCGCCGTGTCCTTCGGCTTCACGCGGCTTGGCGAGATCGAATATCCGCCGCAGACCGCCTCCGCCGACGCCATGTTCGAGGCCGCCATCGAGGCGGGCGCGGACGACTGCGAATCCGACGCCGACGGGCACTGGCTCTATTGCAGCGTCGAGAACTTCCACGAGGTCGTCGCCGCGCTCGAAAGGAAATTCGGAGAGGCGAAATCCGCCAACATCATCTGGAAGCCGCAGAACTCCGTCGAAGTGGATGAGGAGAAGGGCGAGAAGCTCCTCAAGATGATCGACGCGCTCGAAGATTCGGATGACGTGCAGAACGTTTACGCGAACTTCGAGATGAGCGAGGCGATGCTGGAAAAACTCAGCGCCTGATCGCAAGGGGCCGCATGGAGTGGCTGGAGAGCTTCGCAAGCTGGGCCTGGGAGCGCCATCACAACCCCTGGAGCTGGTATATCCGCCCGCTCTTCATCATCCCCTTCTGCTATTTCGCCTATCGCCGCAGCATTCTCGGCATGGTGCTGACAGTCTTCGCGCTCATGACCAGCATGTTCTGGTTCCCGAAGCCCGACGCCGTCGATCCGCAGGCGGAGGCGTTCCTGCGCGCCGAGCGCGACGACCTGCTCGGTGAGTGGCCCTGGTGGAAGATCGCGATCGCGCTCACCATACCCTTATGGTTCGTGACGCTGGCCGCCGCGTTCTGGCATCGCAGCCTGATCTGGGGCGCGGTTGCGATCAATGCCGCAGTTCTCGGCAAGGTGGCATGGAGCTTCTACTTCGGCGAGGATTCGGCCTGGACGCTGGTGCCGCCCGCGCTGATCGGCTTGTTTCTGTGCAACGCTGCCGTTTACCTCTTATATAGATACTTGAAATCCAATGCTTCCTTGCCCGCCCAGTGATACTCTACTCTGGTCTGAGCTGTCATCGAGGAGGGAAATCATGCGTGCACTTCACACGACACTTGCCGCGGCCGCGCTCGCCGCTGCGGTCGCCGTTGCCCCGGTCAAGGACGCCAAGGCCGATGGCGGCGTTGTCGTCGGTGTCGGCGCCTATCTCGTGGTCGATTATGTCGTGGGCCGCAAATGCCACATGCACCACTGGCCGTTCAACCTCGCCAAGAAGGTGATCCACGGCCTGCACGGCAAGCCCGTCTGCCGCTATAAGCGCCACCGCAAGCACCACCACTAAGGCGCGCGCCGGCGAAGCGAGCCCTGCCATCGCGACGTTTCATAAAAAGCGATGGCAGCGGCGTTCGAGACATTGAGGCTGCGGATCGGGCCGGTCACGGGCAGAGCGCAAACCATGTCGCACGTTTCCCGCACCAGCCGCCGCAGCCCCTTGTCCTCCGCGCCGAAGACGAGCAGCACGCGCGAGGCTCCGATCAGCGCCTCGTCGAGCGAGGCCGTCGCATCGGAATCGAAGCCGATGCAGGTGTAGCCGTGCTCCTTCGCGGCGTCGAGGCTTCGGCTGAGATTGACGACCTCCACCAGCGGCACATGTTCAAGCCCCCCCGATGCCGCCTTGGCCAGCACACCGCCTGACGTGGGCCCATGGCGCGCCTGCACGATCAGCCCCGCAACCGAAAACGCCGCCGCCGAGCGCAGCACCGCGCCCACATTATGCGGATCCGTGACCTGATCCAGCATGGCAAGAACCGGCGCGGTTTTCCCGGACAGCCCGCCCAGCAAAGTCTCCAGGCCGGGCTGGTCGAGGGGCGCCGCTTCCACGGCGATGCCCTGATGGACCGCGCCCTCGCCGAGCATCTCGTCGAACCGGCGCGGCGGAAGGACTTGCGGCGCGATCCCCCTCCCCTCCAGCGCGGATTTGACGCGGGCCAGCGCATTCTCGGTGACGGTCACGCGATGAACTGTGCGCCGTGGATTTTCCAAGACCGCGAGCGCGGCATGCATGCCGTAAATGATTTCGACGGAAGCGGCCGCTTTCGGCACGCGCGTATCCCGTTGTCTCTGTGGACCCCGCCTCATTCGCTTTTCCATCGGTATTCCATTCTTAAGGGCTGGCCTGACTAACTGTTGACAGGATCAGGCCCCGCTCCCATAAACAAGGTCTTTCCTGGAGGGGTGCCCGAGTGGCTAAAGGGGACGGACTGTAAATCCGTTGGCTAAGCCTACGTTGGTTCGAATCCAACCCCCTCCACCATTTGATTTCCCTGTCTGCCGGCGGCCGCTAACATCTTGAACGGCAATGCTAAATCGGCGGTTCGAAAGCCCCGATCGCGCTCATAGGGCAGGTGCCGGGTAAAGGCGAGCCTAAGCACAATGCGGCGGGCCTCCAGGCGTCCTGAATCCCAGATTTTACAAGGGTTTGCGAGAAAGGTGAGCGCGGTTCGAAAGGTCTCGTCGAACGAGCCGAGCGGCCGGCCGCAGGCAGGCGGCCTTCTCGGCGAGCGCGATCTTCTGCTCTTCGAGCTTCACGATCTGGCCCTCATAGACCTGGATCAGGGCCGGGCTTTCGGCCGAGACGATGCGTTCGATGAGCTGGCTGGACTTGCGCTCCAGCGCGGCAAGCTCGGCCTTGAAATTAGCCTGTCGCTCGCCTGTCCTCGCCCGCCTGTCCTCCCACAGGGCGCGCATGGAGTCCAAAACAAGATGGAAGAGGGACGGCGCCGGGCGCAGGCTGCGCAGCAGGGCTTCGAACGCCCCTTCGATGGTCTCGCGGCGGATCGTCCTGCGGTGCTCGGGGCAGGCTTTCTGGTTGCAGAAATAATACGGATAGGTGGCGCTACGGCCCTTCGACCAGCAGGCGGTCATGGGATGGCCACAGCAACCGCAGGTGATAAAGTCGCGAAGCGGGAAGTCGGCGTTCACATCCTTGCGGAACGGGGCCTTGGTCTTGCCGCTGAGCCGGTACTGCACCTTCTGCCAGGTCTCGAAGGAGATGAGCGGTTCGTGCTTGCCGGGCGTCAAAGGGAGGCCCAGTCCGGCACCTCGAAATAGCCCGCATAGAGGGGCCGGGGCAGGAGGTTGAGGACGCGCTGGAGATGCACCTCGCCGTTCCGATCCTTGGGAAAGCCGGGGCAGGCATCGAGGAAGCGCTTGACCTCGCTAGGCGTCTCGAAGCGGCCCGAAGCATAGCCTTCGAGCGCCTCCGCGATCAGGGAAGCCACGGGCTCATCACGGACCAGCATCTTGCCATGGCCGCTCACTCCCTGATAGCGATAGCCGAGCGGGGGATGGAACACCCAATAGCCGTTCTGCAGCCGGGCGCGCATGCGGTTCTTGACCTGCTCGGCGTTCTTCTGGCGCTGATGCTGCGAGACGGAGGCCAGCAGGTTCTCGACGAGCTGGCTGTCGGGGTCCTCACCAAATTCAATGGAGGGGC
>CAZNAH010000014.1:0-4280 GCA_964570735.1 uncultured Hyphomicrobiaceae bacterium
TCTTCCGATCTGAACCTCGAACTCTATATCGCAAAGCGCGCGGAAGGCGTTCCCATCGAAACGCCCGCCATCCGGAAATAAGGGAGGAGCCATGCTCACGCGGCGGAATTTCATGGCGGGCGCGGCGGGCCTCAGCGCTGTCGCGGCGTGCTTCCCGCGGCCCGCTCATGCGCGCGCAAAGGCGAAGGTCGTGATCGTGGGCGGCGGTGCGGGCGGCATGTCCGTACTGCGCGCATTGGCGGCGCAAGCCGACGGCAGGCTAGAGATCACGCTCGTCGAGCCGCAGCGGACGATCACAACCTGTTATTACTCCAACCTCCATCTCGGCGGGGTGCAAGCCATCGAAAGCCTGCAATTCGGCTTTCAGGACATCGCCGCCATGCCGGGCGTAACGCTGGCTCACGACGCGGCCGCCGCCGTCGATCGCGGCAAGCGGGTGGTTTGGCTCGCGGGCGGGGCGGTGCTGCCCTATGACCGGCTCGTGCTGTCACCCGGCATCGACCTTGATTATGGTTCGGTGCCCGGCTGGTCGCGCGAGGCCGAGACGCGGATGCCCCATGGCTGGACGGGCGGCGAGCAGATCGCGCTTCTCAAACGCCAGCTCGACGCCGTTCCCGACGGCGGCCTCATCGTCATGATCGCGCCGCCCAACCCCTACCGCTGCCCGCCCGGCCCTTACGAGCGCGCATCCATGATGGCCCAGGCGCTCACCTCGGCGGGGAAAACGCGCGCGCGCATCGTCATCCTCGACCCGAAGGACAAATTCTCGAAGCAGCCGCTGTTTCAGCAAGGCTGGGAGCAGCATTACCCCGGCATGATCGAATGGCTGCCGCCGATGATCCACGGCGGCGTGAAGGCGGTCGATCCGGATGCGATGACCGTCGAGACCGACTTTGAGACCTACCGGGATGCCGCGCTCGTCAATGTCATCCCTCGGCAGACGGCGGGACGCATCGCGGTCGATGCCGGGCTGACGGGCGCGAACGGTTACTGCCCCGTAGATCCGTTCACGATGAAGGCGCAGTCCGACGGCGCGATTTTCGTTCTCGGCGATGCAAGCAGCGCAGGCGATATGCCGAAGTCGGCCTTCGCCGCGAACAGTCAGGCCCGGATCGTCGCGGCTGTGATCGCGGAGGAGCTGCTGGGCGCGGGCAAGACGGAGGTCGCCTATCGCAACAAGTGCTGGAGCCTGATCGCCCCCGGCGACAGCGTCTTCGTCGGCGGCCATTACAGGCCCACACCTCAGAAGATCGGCGAGGTTGAAAGCGAGATTTCGGGCTTGAGCGATGAGCCGGCCACACGGCGCGCGAATTACGAGGACTCGGCCGGGTGGTACGCCAACCTGACATCCGGCCTGTATCTGTAACGGGTTATCGGCACACGTTGACGGCCCGCCCCTGAAAAAGCAGAATTCGATTGTCGGGAGGCGCTTTCTCCGTCCGTCCTTGAACGCAGCCGCATGAAGCGGCCCGCAACGATGGGCGAGGGGAGAAGCCATGCCGATGACAAGTCAACTGAAGCGTGATCTTGACGACAAGCCTCCCGCTTGCGGCATTGCTGCCATTCAAACAGGCAAATTGACTACTTCCGCCGCAATATCGCCATGATGATTGCGATTGTCGCGCGCCCTGGTCGCGCACGTCCGTCAACCAAAACTGACGCTTCATCTGGTCTTTCATGCGGAAACGGAACCATATCCGCTCCGCTAGCCTCGGGCGCGGGACGCCCAACACTGAACATGTCTTGGGGGAACTATGAGTAAGCAATTGGCCGCTTGGGCTGTCACTGGGCTGGCCATGGCCGGGGTTGCCGGCGGGTTGGCGGTCTACAAAACCAAGGAAATCGAGGCGGCTTCGGCGGCTGCCCAGGCGTTCCCGGAGCCGGCCGAGGCTGTGGCCAGCGTCCGCGCGCGGCAAGGCGAATGGTCGGCCACGGCGAAGGCGATCGGTACGGTCGTCGCGCGCCGCCAGCTTGAATTGCGCAACGAGATCGCGGGCACGGTCGCCGAAATCGGCTTTTCGTCCGGCGATGTGGTCGAGGCCGGGCAGTTGCTCATCCAGATCGACTCGCGGCAGGAGCAGGCGCTGCTCGATGCGGCCGAGGCGGAAGCGCGGCTCGCGAAATCCACGCTCGATCGCCGCGAAAGCCTGCGGGGCAGCCCCGCCTTCTCCGCGCAGGAGTTCGACAAGGCGCAGGCCGAGTTCGCCGCCGCGACCGCCCGCGCGCAGAACCTGAAGGTCTCGATCGAGAAGAAGCGCATCGTCGCGCCGTTCCGGGCGCGCATCGGCATCACCAATCTTCAGCCGGGCGCGTATCTCGACGCAGGGACCCACATCGCCACCCTGCAAGGCGTCGATACCGAAGCCTATGTGGACTTCTCATTGCCGCAAGACAGCGCGGCAACCATCAAGCCGGGCGCGACCGTGACGCTCTCCAACCCGGCCATTCCGTCGGGCGAGGTCACCGCGAAGATCGTCGCGGAGTCGGACAGCATCGACCGCGCCAACCGCACCGTGCGGTTCCGGGCCATTGCGGAGGGGCTCGGCGATGCGGTGCGCCCCGGCATGTTCGTGGATGTGATCGCCGCGACCTCGCAGCCGCAAGCGGCGCTGTTCGTGCCGCTGGCCGCCGTGCGCCGTTCGCCAAGCGGCCAACATGTCTTTGTTTTGGCTGAGGAAAACGGGGCACTCAGGGCGCGCCAGAGGCCAGTGCGCACCGGCCCCGTGAAGGATGGCGCAATCGCCATTCTCGACGGGCTGGCCGAAGGCGAACTCATCGCGGCATCGGGCTCCTTCAAGCTGCGCGACGGGCAACTCGTCGCGACTGAGGCGCCCCCTGCCGTCAGCACCGCCGTCCGCACCAACTGAAATCCGGGAACCCTCACATGCGAGCGATGGAAATCTTCGTCCGGAGGCCGGTGCTTGCGGTCGTCGTCAATCTCGCCCTGGTCCTCATCGGGCTGCGAGCCGCGACGCAATTGCCGATCCAGCAATATCCGCGCATCGAGAGTTCCTCGATCGTGATCACGACCGTCTATGTCGGCGCGTCGGCCGATGTGATCCGCGGCTTCGTGACGACGCCGGTCGAGCGCGCCGTGTCGTCGATCAGCGGTGTCGATTACGTGGAGTCGAGCAGCGTCTCGGGCCTCAGCACCGTGACCGTGCGCCTCAAGCTCAATCATCCCAGCACCGTCGCGCTGGCCGAGGTCGGCAACCGGCTCGACCAGATCCGCAGCGAGCTTCCGCAGGAGATCGAATCGCCCGTGGTGGAGGTGCAGCGCGCCGACAGGCCCTACGCCACCTTTTACGTTAGCGTGACATCGGACACCCTCACGCCGCCGCAGCTCACCGATTATCTCGCGCGGAACATCCAGCCGCGCCTCAGCACCCTGCCGAACGTGCAGCGCGTCGGCCTTGAAGGGGCGCGCCCTCAGGCGATGCGGATCTGGCTCGACGCCGACCGGCTCGCGGCGTTCGGCGTCAGCGCGTCCGATGTCGAGGCGGCGCTCACACGCAACAACTTCCTCGCCGCCGTGGGCCGCGCCAAGGGCAGCCAGGTTCAGGTCGATCTGCTCGCGAACACGGATCTGCGCAGCGTGGATGAATTCGAGCGCCTGATCGTCCGCGAGGACGGCGACCGGGTCGTGCGCATCTCCGATATCGGGCGGGTGGAACTCGGCGCCGAGGAGGAGACGTCGAACGTTCGCCATAACGGCAAGGATGCGGTCTATCTCTCGGTCTGGCCGCTGCCGGGCGCGAACGAGATCAGCGTCGCCTATGCCCTGCGGGCTGAACTTGAGGCGATCAAGCCGGTCCTGCCGCCGAAAACCGAGATCGCGCTCGCCTATGACGGCACCGTCTACATGGAGAACTCGCTGAAGGAGATCGCGACGACCTTCACGGAAACGGTGGCGATCGTCGGCCTCATCGTATTCCTGTTCCTCGGCTCGGCGCGCAGCGCGCTCGTGCCGCTCGTGACGATCCCAATTTCGCTGATCGGCGCGCTGGCCGCAATGATGGCGATGGGCTTTTCGCTCAACCTGCTGACGCTGCTCGCAATTGTGCTGTCCGTGGGGCTGGTGGTGGACGACGCCATCGTGGTCGTCGAGAACATTTCCCGCTATATGCGGGAGGGCAAGGGGCGGATCGAAGCGGCGCTTCTCAGCACGCGCCAGCTTTTCGGGCCGATCGTCGCCATGACGATCACGCTCGCGGCGGTCTATGCGCCTATCGGCTTCCTGTCCGGTCTGACCGGCGTCCTCTTCAAGGAATTCGGCTTCA
>CAZNAH010000014.1:4308-26613 GCA_964570735.1 uncultured Hyphomicrobiaceae bacterium
CGTGTCCGGCTTCGTCGCGATCACCCTCTCGCCCATCATGAGCGCCTACACGGCTTCGGAGGGCGGGCGCGAGGGCCGCTATGCGCGCTTCGTCGGGCGTATGCTCGACGGGCTTGCGGATGCTTATGGCCGCCTCCTCGACCGCATCCTGAGGTTCAAGGCGCAGGTTCTGGCGTTCGGCGCATTCATCTGCGTGCTCGCCGTGCCGCTTTACATGTTTTCCGGTCAGGAACTCGCCCCTGTCGAGGATGAAGGCTTCATCTTCCTCATCGTGAACTCGGCGCCCGACGCATCGCTGGACTACACCGCCGGGCACATGGACAAGGTCCACAAGGTCGGCACCAGCCTGCCGGAATTCGAGGCGATGTTCGAACTCGTCATGCCCTCAACCGGCTTCGGCGGCTACCTCTTCAAGAACTGGAACGAGCGCGAGCGCACGGCCCACGAGATCCAGCCCGAAGTGTTCGGCGCGGTCTCCCAGATCAAGGAGCTGCAAATCTTCCCCGTGCTGCCTCCCGCTCTGCCCGGCGCGGGCAATTTCGACGTGGAACTCGTGCTGAAAGGCCCCGGCACGCCCGAGCAGATGGCGGGTTATGCCGCGCAGCTCGTCGGTGCGGCGTTCGGCAGCGGCAAGTTCATGTTCGCCGACACCGACCTCAAGATCGACCTGCCGCAGGTGCGCGTCGTGGTGAACCGCGAGCGCGTCGCCGATCTTGGTCTCGACCTCGCCGATGTGGGACGCCAGCTTGGCATCCTGCTCGCCGGAAACTACGTGAACCGCTTCACCATGGACGGGCGGGCCTACAAGGTCATCCCGCAGGTCGGCCGCGACGCGCGCGCGGAAGCCGAGCGCCTGCTCGACTACAAGATCCGCGCGCGCGATGGCACGCAGGTTCCCGTCTCGGCGCTCGTCACGCTGGAGCAGTTCGCCGCGCCGCGCACGCTCGCCCGCTTCCAGCAGACCGACAGCTTCCGGGTCTATGGCGGCGTGACGCCCGGCGTGACCAAAGCCGATGCGCTCGACACGCTCGAAGCGGCGGCGCGTTCGATCCTGCCGGCGGGCTACACGATCGACTATGCAGGCGAGTCGCGCCAGCTCCGGCAGGAAGGCACGACGCTCGCTGGCACGCTCGGCTTCGCGATCCTTCTCATCTATCTTGTGCTCGTTGCGCAGTTCGGCAGCTTCCGCGATCCGCTCGTGGTGCTGCTCGGCTCGGTGCCGCTCGCGCTGACGGCCGCGCTGGTGTTCACCTTCTTCGGCTTCACGACGGTGAACATCTACAGCCAGATCGGTCTGATCACGCTCGTCGGGCTCATCGCGAAGAACGGCATCCTCATCGTGTCCTTCGCGAACGATCTGCAAAAGCAGGGCTATGAAAAACTCGCCGCGGTGCGCGAGGCAGCGACCACCCGGCTTCGCCCGATCCTGATGACGACGGCGGCGACGGTGTTCGGCCACCTTCCGCTCGTGTTCGTGACGGGCGCGGGCGCGGAGGCGCGCAACAGCATCGGCATCATGCTGGTGAGCGGCATGGCGATCGGGACGATCTTCACGCTTTTCATCCTGCCGGTGATCTATCTCGTGGTTGCTTCGCGCCATCAGCCGGAGGAGGCGTTCGAGAGCGACGCACGGCCTTTACCGGCTCACGGTTAGGGAGCGCGCGTCGCCCGGCCCCAATTAAACCAAATCCATGGGACAGACAAAGCCTGTCCCACTTCTGGCTCCGCTCGGCGCGGAAGCGGCGGATCGGTCAGCGCGGAGCCTCCTCGGGGCAGGAAAGCGGGCGGCGATGTTGCGTCATGTGCTGTTGATTGTCGCGGTGTCCTTCGGGCTCGCGGGCTGCTCCACAATGATGCCGCGCGAGCCTTTCACCGCGAAAGAGCAGACCATCGCCGAGATTCCCGGCATGCCGGGCGTTCGCGTCTGGGCCGATGCGCCGGTCTCCGAGCTTGTGCGGTTCAGCCGGGGCGCGAAAGGCGCGGCAAGCCTGAAGGGCGAACGGGATGTTCTCTCCATATCGGGCGGCGGCCCCGATGGCGCATTTGCCGCCGGCATCCTCGTCGGCTGGTCGCGAACCGGAACGCGGTCCCGGCCGGCCATCGTGACGGGCGCCAGCGCGGGCGCGCTCGTCGCGCCCTTCGCCTTCATCGGCCCCGAGACCGACCGCGCGCTCACGGCCGCCTTTACCGGCGAGAAGGCGGAAGGGCTGAACGGAAACGGGCTGATCGAACTGATCGGCGCGCAGGATGCCCGGCGCAGCCTCTTGCGCGATCTCGTTTCGGATTTCACCGACGCGAAGATGCTGAAGCGCATCGCCGCCGAGCACCGGCAGGGCCGCCGCCTTTTCGTGGTGACGACGAATGTGGACGCCCAGCGCGCGGTGATCTGGGATATCGGCGCGATCGCGAACAGCGGGCATCCCGGCGCGCTCGACCTCGTGCGCGACGTTCTCACCGCATCCTCCAGCATCCCCGGCATCTTCACGCCGACGCTGATCACCGTGCAGGCCGGCACGCGCCGGTTCCAGGAGATGCACGCCGATGCGGGGCTGATGACGCAGGTGCTGACCGTGCCCGACGCCCTCCTGAGCGCCGATGACGGCGAACCCGCCATCACGCCGCCGAACCGGCTGTTCGTCATCGCCAATCACCGCCTCGACCCGGAATTCCGGGTGACCGCGGCAAGCACCCTGCCGCTCGTCTCAAGATCGTTGTCGAGCGTCATCAAGAGCCACGCGCGCACGACCCTGCTCGCCACGCAGGAATTCGCGCGGACTCGCGGCATCGACTTCAACCTCGTCTATATCGAGAACGATTTCAGAACGCCCATGACCGTGGATTTTTCGACCGCCTACCGGAGCGCGGTGTTCGATTATGGATATCGAAAGGCCAGCCGGAAGGGCTTCTGGCGGAAGAGCGTCTTTAACCAGAGGGCGCGGGAGGCCGATCTCGCGGTGCCCTGACGCGCCGGCCTGGACCCAGCCCCGCCCGTGGCTCAGACCGCCGGCTCGGTGCTCAGGCTGTCGAGTTCCTGCCTGATATGGGCCGCTTCCGCCGGCGTGTTGGCCAGCGCGATCGCCCGGTTGAAGGCTTCGCGCGCCTCGCCCGCCCGGCCAAGCTGCTTCAGGAAGGCGCCCCGCGCGCCGTGGAAATAAAAGTAGCCCGATAGCGAGGCGGCCAGCGGTTCGATCAGGGCCAGCGCGTCGGCGGGGCCGCGGGCCTTCGACACCGCAACCGCGCGGTTGAGCGTCACGACGGGCGAAGGCTGAAGCCGCTCAAGCGCGCCATAGAGCAATTCGATCTGCGGCCAGTCGGTCGCCTCTTCCGTTTTGGCGCTGGCGTGGAGCGCGGCGATGGCCGCCTGGATCTGATAAGGCCCGGGGCTGCGATGCCGCATGGCTTTGTTCACCAGCGCGAGCCCTTCGGCGATGAGCGGGGCGTTCCATAGCGCGCGATCCTGATGGTCGAGCAGAACGACGGAGCCATCCTCGGCGAACCGGGCGGCTGCGCGGGCATGCTGGAGCAAGAGCAGCGCGGTCAGCCCCATGATCTCCGGCTCGGTCGGGAAAAGCGCGAGCAGCAGCCGAGCGAGCCGGATCGCCTCCTCGCAGAGCGGCGCGCGCGCCCCGCTCTCGGCGATGCTGGTGGTGTAGCCCTCGTTGAAGACGAGGTAGATCATGGCGGCGACCGACGCGACGCGCTCCGCCCGGTCGGCCGGACCCGGCGGATCGAACGGGATATGCGCCTTCGCGATCCGCGCCTTGGCGCGCGTGATGCGCTGCTCCATGGCCGCCTCGCTCACGAGAAAGGCGCGGGCGATCTGCTTCAACGACAGGCCGGACACGATGCGCAGCGCGAGCGCGATCTGCTGCGTTACGGGCAGTTCCGGGTGGCAGCAGACGAAGAGAAGGCGGAGGATATCGTCGCGGTAATCGTTTCTGTCGATCTCGTCCGCCAGATCGGCGGGGTTCGACGGATCGGCGATGTCGTTTTGCTCCGTCAGCGGTTCGAGCCGGCTGTTGCGCCGAGTCGCGTCAATGGCCGCGTTCTTGCCCACCATGATGAGCCAGGCCGCCGCATCGCGGGGCGGTCCGTTCTTGGGCCAGGTTCGCAAGGCCCGAAGGCACGCTTCCTGAAACGCTTCCTCCGCCGTATCGAGATCGCGGAAGTAGCGCAGAAGCGCGGCGATGGCCTTCGGGCGGGCGGATGTCAGATAGGCATGGAGCCAGGCGGTATCGCTCACGTTCCCGTTTTCACCCCGTCGATATAGCCCACGGGGCGGATTTCGTAGGAGCCGCCCGGATTGGCCTCGCCCAGCTCGCGCGCGAAAGCGAGCACTTCATCGAGCGACTCGCAGTCCACGAGATAGAAGCCGAGCAGGTGTTCCTTGGTCTCCGCGAAGGGGCCATCGATGACGAGGGCGGGCTCGCGGTCCTTCCGCAGCGTCGTGGCTGTCGTCGTCGGAAGGAGCCGCACCGTGGGGCCGAGCTTGCCCTGCTTCGTGAACTTCTCCTTCACGACCGCAAGTCGGGCCATCACGGCCTCGTCTTCCTCCTTGCTCCATGAGCAGACGACATTCTCATCGTGATAACAAAGGATGGCGTAGTACATCAGTCGCTCCCGCGATGTTGCAGATGGGCGCGCGCGTCGAGCCATTCTGCGCGCGTGATGCGGTAGACACAGCAGTCGTCGGTGCCGAAGATGCGGCGCTCGATGCGGCGAAAGCCGAGACGCTCGTAAAAGCGATGGGCGGCGGTGTTGCGCGCGAGCGGGTCGATCAGCACGGCCTTGATGGCGGACGTTTCGAAGCAGCGGTCGAGAGCGAGCCGCATCATCTGCGTGCCGTAGCCGCGCCCCAGATCCCGCTCATCGCCGATCCAGATGTCGATGGCGCGAAGGCCGGGCTCGCAGTCTCCCCAGTAGTGGGTTTCCTCCTCCGCCGGGTCGATGACGACCATGACGCCGATCGCGCGCCCGTCCGCCTCAGCGATAAGGATCTCGCGCCAGAAGACCTCGCGCGGCACTTCGTGCTCCCAGTCAAAGACGTCATCGTCCCCGCCTGACGCGATCACATGGGCGTTGCGGTCCCAGGCGTGGAGCACCGGCAAGTCGGCAAGCGTCGCGGGCCGCAATCGCATCGGTCGGCGTCCTTTCGAAGCAGGGTTCCGCTTACAAGATAATCCTGTTCAGCGCGCCTTTCACGAGGACGCATCGTGCGCGCGCGCGCCGACACACGGCGGCCAAAAAATTCCGCGCTCAGTCCACGAGTTGCCAGTAGTCCCTGAGGACGAGATCGCCATCGGGGTGCGGCTCGAACATGGCCTCAACCTCGGCATCGCTGACTTCGGCCAGCGCGGCATGACGCCAGCGCGGCGTGCGGCCCTTCTCGATCACGGCGGCGCGAATGCCTTCGTAATGGTCGGGCTCTTCCATGAAGCGGCGCGTGAGGCGATGTTCGACGATGAGAGCGTCCTTCAGGTTGCGATAGGTCGCGCCGCGGCGCAAGTGCTCGAAGGTGACCTTCAGGCTCAGCGGCGAGCGCTTTAGCATCGTCTCGCGCGTCTGCCGCGCCCAGTCCTGCCACTCGCCCCGCTCCTCGCCGAGGCGCGTCACGATCTCCTCCACCGATCGCGCGGCGAAGATGCGGTCGATCACGGGGCGCAGGGCTTCGAGGGGGTATTCGCCGGGCGCCTCATGCAGGTCGTTCAGGATGGGGTCGATCGGGTCCGCCTCCGCCATCGCCGCCCTGATCGTCTCGAATCGGGAGGCCGGGATGCAGTGGGTCGCGAAGCCCACGTAAAACGCATCGGCCTGGCCCAGGATGGTCCCCGTCAGGCCGAGATACAGCCCGGTTTCGCCCGGCATGCGCGGCAGAAACCACCCGGCACCGACATCGGGGAAGACGCCGATGCCGGTCTCGGGCATGGCGAAGCGCGTATTTTCGCCCGCCACGCGGTGCGTTCCGTAGAGCGATGTGCCGACGCCTCCGCCCATTACGATGCCGTTGATGAGTGCGATGCTCGGCTTCGTGAAGCATTCGAGCGTCCAGTTATGCTGATATTCCTCGGCGTAGAAGCGCGTGGCTTCGTCGGGCCGGTTGCGGCCGATTTCGTAGACGTACCGGATATCGCCCCCGGAGCAGAACGCGCGATCATCGCCTTCCAGCACGATGCCATAGATGTGCGGGGCCTTCGCGCAGCGGTGGTAGAAGGCTTCGAGCTTGCCGATCATGTCGAGCGTCAGCGCGTTCAGCGCGCGGGGCCTGTTGAGACGCGCGAAACCGGCGCGGCCGCGCTCCGCGAGGATGATCTCCGCCTCGGCGTCCGGCCCTGCTGCGGCTGTGCTCATCGCATTTCTTCCCGTCCGAAATTCCATGCCCGCGTTTAGGGCCGTTGAGCGCCGCTGTAAAGCGTGCGGTCGGAAGGGCCGGCAAGGTTTCATGCGGCGGAACGAAACGTATTTCGTTCAGTTCTCATAGAAGAATCCCAGAAAAGAAGGAGTAAATAGATGTATGGACAGTGCGTTGTCGCAGTCTACCCGTCACAAACGGAAGCAGAGCAGGCCCGCCGCGAGCTTGTGCAGAGCGGCCTGTCCGACGATCGGATCCGGGTGAGCGATCAGTCCTCCGCGGCCGGCCGCCATACGGATGAATCGGAGGGCGACGGTTTCTTCTCATGGCTCTTCGGCAGCGACGTTTCCGAAGAGGATCGCACCCTGTATGGCGCGCATCTGATGGAGGGCCGTACCGCGGTCTCGGTCTATCTCGATGCGGATCGCGGCCCCAGCCCCGAGGCGGTCGAAGACATCCTCGAACGCTTCGACCCCATCGACGTTCACGAAGAGGGCGCCGCCCCCGCCGCACGCGGACAGGTCTCCGGGGACGACACGGAGGTCATTCCGCTCCCGGAAGAGGAATTGGAGGTGGGCAAGCGTGCGACGGAACGCCATCACCGCATCCGCACCTATGTGGTCGAGCAGCCGGTCGAGAAGGATGTCCGGCTCCATGACGAGCGGGTGGTGATCGAGCGTAGACCGGCCTCCGGCAAGGCAACCTGAGATGCTCCGCTAGAGGGTCGCGAGTTCGAGATCATCGAACGCAGCGAGGAGCCTGTTGTGCGCAAGCGGATCCGCGCCGACGAGGAAGTGGTGGTGCACAAGGAGGAAGCTGATCGGGTGGAGACCGTTCGCGATACCGTCCGCAAGACGGAGGTCGATGTCGATTCCGGCAAGCGCTGACGAGCAAGATCGCCTCCGGACCGTCCCTCGATCCGGAGGCTTTTTTGTTACTGGCCCTGCTGCCAGCCGCCGCCCTGGCGGCCATAGCCGAAGCTCTGCTGATAGCGGCTCTGCGGGCTATAGCCCTGCTGGCCGAGCCCGGCTTGCGCCTGATAGCCGCCCTGACCATAGGGCTGCTGCTGTTGGCCGCCGAAACCGGCCTGCCCCTGCTGTTGCCAGCCGCCCTGCTGTCCGCCCTGGAAGCCCATCGAAGCGCCGGTCCCTGCGAACTGCTGGGGCTGCGTCACGATTTCGAGGCCCAGCGCCGCCAGCGTCGCGAGGTTCAGATTGCCGGTCGGCTCAAGACCCTTCGCCTGCTGGAAATTCTGGATGGCCTGGGAGGTCTGGGGGTCCCACTGCCCGTCGATGCCGCCCGTGTTGAGGCCGATGCGGTTCAAGGCCCATTGCACCATGCGCACCTGCCCGGGGCTGACATAGAGCGGCACCTCGCCCGACTGGCTCTGGCCCTGCGCGTAGCCTGCGCCCTGCTGTGGGCCCTGCTGATATCCTTGCTGCGCCATGACGGCTGCCGGCGCCGTCATCGCCAGAACTGCGACTGTCAAAGCCAATTTACGCATAGATGTCCTCCTGTTGACGTAAGCGAGAGTAGAGTATTGACCCTGCTCCCTGTTGTATATCGCGTCAACAAGGTCAAAACATGAGTGTTCCGCGTGCGATTAACCTTTATTATCTTGGCAATATTGCACTATAGGTTTCAGGATGCGGGCGGCGACACGCGCGCCCGCCGGTCATCTCGATGAGCGCTTCCGACACATCGACCTCGGTATAGTCGAGCACCTCGGCGTTGCAATGCTTGCGGGCCATGTCGAGGCGCAGCGGGTGCTTGTCGATCGCGATCACACGCGACGTGCCCAGCATCCAGGCGCTCTGCATGGCCATCTGCCCGACGCCGCCGCAGCCCCAGACCGCGACGACATCGCCCGGTTCGATGCCCGCGAGATCCGCGCCCTGGAAGCCCGTCGGGCAGGCGTCCGACGCGAACACGGCTTTCTCGTCGGGAATGGCGTCCGGCACCTTGAAGGCGTTTACATCGGCGAAGGGCACGCGGATATATTCGGCGTGGCTTCCGGCATAGCCGCTGAAGGCGTGGCTGTAGCCGAAAATGCCGGCGGGCGAGTGCCCCCACAGCGTTTCCACCATGCGCGGTGTGGGATTGGTATTGTCGCACAGCGAAAAATGCTGATGCCTGCAATATTGGCACGCGCCGCACCCGATGATCGAGATGACGACGGCGCGGTAGCCTTTCTTGAGCTTCTTCACGTCCCGCCCGGTCTCGACGACCTCGCCGATGAACTCGTGGCCGACCACGTCGCCGGGCTGCATGGCGGGCACATAGCCGCCCATGAGATGCAGATCGGACCCGCAGACCGACGACAGCCGAACCTTCATCAGCGCATCGTGCGGATTGACGATTTCCGGGTCCGGCACGGTCTGAACGTCGAAGCTGTTGACGCCGGTCCAGCACAGCGCGCGCATGGTTTATCCTTTCTCATTTTATGCGGGGACGTGGGTTCCCGTGCGATCCTGCCTTGCATCGCGCCCGTCGCGGTTTCCCCTGTTTCGAGGATCTGCTTCAGCCGCCTGAGATCCACATGGGCCTGCCGTTGCGGTGAGCGATGCCACATCAGGCTCGCGGCGCGGCCGATCTGGCCCGCCTGCGGCTCGTAAGCCGTCATCAGCGTCACCTCGGTGCCGCGCTGGCCCGGAGCGTCGCGGAACTGCACCGTGCCGGAGGTGCGGAACGGGGCATCCTCGGCGGACTTCCACGAAATCTGCCGGCCGTGTTCGTCTTCGATGAGGGTGGCATCCGCTTCCACGGGTCCGTTCGTCCCGCGCCAGACCCATTTCACACGCCCGTTGCCGGTCTCGCGGACCTCCTGCACATCGCCCATGAAGCGGGGAATGTTCGAGAAGTTGCGCCAGAATGCATAGACTTCCTCGCGCGGCTTGTTGATCGTGACGCTGCGGGACACCGCGGCGGCGCTCTTCCAGCCGAGGCGGTTCGCGACCGCTTTCTCCAGCGGATTGACGCCGGCGGCCGCATAAAGCGGGCAGTAGCCTGAGATCGCGCGGGCCGCCAGCGCGGCGCCTGCCGCCACTCCAAGGAATCCCACCGGGCCGCCCCGCCGCCATCCCAGCAGCGCCAGCACGCCGGCGAGGCCGCCCGTGATCAGCCGTTCCGGTGCGCTCACATGACCCGCTTTGCGCAGAGCGGTGGGCGGAATGCCGCGCGCGCGTGTCGTCTGGAGTAAAGCCTGCGCCATCTCGGTCTCCCTGATCTCCTGAGACCAACGTCCGATCGGTGCGCGGGTTCCGGGCGGCGCGGAACCTCACTTCAGCGCATGGGTTCACCTCGGGATGTTTGCGATATTCGGATGCTGACGATGCAGAAGAACGGTTATGAGCACAGCCAGGGCTCGGTCGAACGGCTCAGGGCCGATATCGACGACGGTCTGGCGGGCGATAAGGTGGATTTTCCGGACCCGACTGCGGCCCCGCTCGGCGCCGATGACGAAGCGGCGGGCACGCCCGTCAGCGCGCGGCGGGTGAGGCTCGCCCGGCAGGACGAGATCCGCCACGCCGGGCAGCGCAGGGGCACCCACTATCGCGAGGCGGAGGGGGAGCGGACCTGGGTCATTGTGGCGATGGCCGCCGCAGCGGCGGCCGTGGCCGCCGGAGCCGTCATCGCACTCTTCCCCTGATCTTCCCGTTTCGCGTCAGGGCAGGACGCGCTGGATGAACCTCACGATGCCGCGCGTGCGCGGGCTGAACAGCATCGGCGTGTAGTAGCTGCCCGCCGCCCGCTTGGAGACCTCCGAGAGCGTCGGATAGGGCGGGATCATGCTCGCAACCTTCGAGATGCCGAGCTTTGCCGAGATGGCCAATCCCCAGACCGAGATGAGTTCGCCGGCGTGAGCGCCCACGATCGTTGCGCCGAGGATTTTGCCCTTGCGGTCGAGCACGACCTTCACGAGGCCCTCGGTGCGGCGCTCCGCCTGCGCGCGGTCGTTTTCTTTGAAGGACCAGGTGAGGATCTTCGGTTCATGTCCGGCCTTGCGCGCATCGGCTTCCGTCAGGCCAACATGGGCGAGTTCGGGGTCGGAATACGTCACCCAGGGCAAGGCGCTGTAATCCACCTTGGAGGGCATCGCGAAGAGCGCGTTGCGGATGATGATGCCCGCGTGATAGCCCGCGATATGCGTGAACTGCGGGCCGCCCGCCACGTCGCCGATGGCGAAGACGCGCGTGTTCGTCGTCCGCAGCCGGGCATCCACCTTGATGCCGCGCGGGGAATATTCGATGCCGGCCGCCTCCAGCCCGAGGCCGTTCACCGTCGGTCTGCGCCCCGCCGCGACGAGGATGTGGCTGCCCATGATGTCGAGGATCTCGCCGCTTTTCGTGGTGACCGAGACCGCGATGCCGTCTTCCGTCTTGCGCACGCCCTTCACGGCTGCGTTCTCGACGAGGCTGATCCCGTCCGACACGAGGGCGTGGCGCACCACCGCGACCGCCTCCGGCTCGTCCTTCGCGAGGATCGAGCCCATTTCGACGAGGGTGACCCGGCTGCCGAGCCTAACGAAAGCCTGCGCCATCTCCGTGCCGATGGGACCCCCGCCGACGACGACGAGATGCTGCGGGCGCTCGGTCAGCTCGAATACGGATTCATTCGTAAGAAAGGGCACACTGGCGAGCCCGGGGATGGGCGGCACGGCGGCCGTGGAGCCCGTAGCGATCACGAAGCGGCGCGCCTCGATGACGGTGCCGCCCACCTTCACTTCCTTGCGCGAGATGAACTCGCCCGCGCCCTGGATGACCCGTACGCCCAGCCCTTCGAAGCGCTCGACGCTGTCATGGGGGGCGATCGCGCCGATGACGCTGTGCACGTGATCGTGGACGCGGCGGAAATCGACTTGCGCGGGGGCGAGGTTCACGCCGAACGACGCGCTCGTGCGCGGGGTGTGCGCCGCGTGCGCTGCCGCAATCAGCGACTTCGACGGAACGCAGCCCGTGTTCAGGCAATCGCCGCCCATCTTGCCCTTTTCGATGAGGACGACCGATGCGCCCATCTGGGATGCGCCGGCCGCCACGGAGAGGCCGCCAGAGCCGGCCCCGATGACGCAGATATCAACCTTGAGGCGGCCCGCGCCCGTTTGCGTGCTGTCCTTGCGTGCGGACTGTGCGGCGTGATGTTCCATGGCGCGTTCCCTTCCTTGCCCGGTCTGCACCCCAATTTGACCGCAATCCCTCCGGTGTCCAGTTGTGTTGTCGCGATGTCACAGTGAAGTGAAGCGCGCCCGGGATCGCGTGAGCCGCACGTGAGAACCGATAGCCGGACCGTGAGGAGATGGCAGCCTGGCCATCGCGCGGACGGGAAAGCCCGCGCAATCAGGACCGAGTTTCGGGCTGGCCAGGGATTTGCGTGTCGTCGCCGAGAACGTCGCGCACATAGAGCTTCTTGACGGCGACATAGACGACCACGGCGAGCGGTGTCGCGAACAGGAGGCCGAGCGGCCCGAACATGGCCCCGAAAGCCAGCACGGCGAACAGCGTCAACGCAGGCGGCAGAGAAGTCGCGTAGCGCTGCACGATGGGCATGATCATGTTGCTTTCGAGCTGCTGGATCGCCAGGAACACGCCCAGCACCCAGAGCACCATGGTCCAGCCCTGCGTGAAGGCGAGGAGCACCGCGGGGATCGCCCCGATGATCGGGCCTACGATGGGCACGAATTCCGTGAGCCCCGCGATGACGCCGAGGCCGACGGGCGAGGGCATTCCGATGAGCCAGAGGCCCACCCCGAACAATGTCCAGACCATGGCCATCGAGACAAGCTGGCCCAGTAGCCAATATTGAAGCGCGTTGCCCGCATAGTTCAGTGTATCGTGCACCCGCTGCCTCTGGGCGTGGGGAAAGAGACGGACTACGCCATCGCGGTAGAGCCGCGGCGCCAGCGCCAGGAAAACGCCCCCGATGACGACGAGAAGAAGGTCCGCGAACGCGGTGAAGATGCCGAGCGTGATGTTGGCGATGTTGGAGAGCAGGGTGCCTGTCGCGCCTTGCGCCTCGCGCAGAATCCGCTGGGAAAGGTCCGGGATGCCGAGGCGCGTCTGAACGTCCTGCATCGCCTGCGGAAGCTGCCGTGCGATCTCATCGATCTGTCCCCTGATCTGCGATCCGAAAAGGTAGACGATCATGCCAAGCAGGGCGAGGATCAGCAGTGCGGCGATGATCACGGATACCTGTTGCGGGAGAGAGGTGCGGCGGGCGATGGGCCGGGCGACTGCGTGAAGCAGCACCGCAATCAGGATCGACCCGAACAGCAGCAGGAAAATGTTTGAAAGCTGCCAGAAGGCGAGCGCCCCCACGACCACCGCGCCGAGGATGAGCATGCGGCGCAGAACCTGCCAGTCATCAGCCGTCGCTGCGTCGTGCGGCGGACGCGGCGCTGCGCTGCGCGGGGAGGGCTGGGCCGTTGCGGTCATGATTTTACTTCCTCGAGGATTGCCGGAAGGTGGCTGCGAACGAAACGCCCGCATTCAAGCACGGAAACGGCGGGGCACGGGGACAGTTCCGGGTTGTGTGAATGCAAGAAAAAACTGGTTATTTACTCGCAGGGGTAAGCGTTACTGTCGAAGAGTGCCTTGAACCGGTGATCTATTTTATCCATTTCAGGAACTTCGGCTTTTTTATCTTGTTACCACGCCATACCAATCTTCTAAATCCATGGAGAGGTGTGGATATGCTCAAGTTAGAAGCGAGATTAGCGCGCGCTCACCGCGTTTTTGTCGCCGGCGCGGTCTCGGCGATGGCGCTGTTCATCGTGCAGCCTCATGCCGCCGCCCAGCAGCAAGGCCAGATGGAGCAGCAGAACGAGGCGCGGCAGGGCGTCATGCAGTCGATCGAGCAGTCGCAGTTCAACATCCAGCAGTCGATGCAGGATCTTCAGAGCGCGCAGCAGCAGTTGCAGAACACCGACCAGTCGGATCGCAGCACGCTGAAGCAGTTGCGGCAGACCGCGCTCGCGGCGATCAACGAGCTTCATGAAGAACTCCGCCAGCTGGATCAGGGGCAGGGCTCCCAGAACCTTCAGCAGGTGCGCGACCGGATCGACCGCGCGAAGCAGGCCCTGAACCAGGCGCAGGAAAACCCGCAGCAGGCGGCTCAGTCCCTCCAGCGGCTGAACCAGGGTCTCCGGCAGATTCAGGGTCAATATGCGGCGATGGACCAGGGGCAGCCATACGGCCAGGACTGGCAAAGCCAGCAATACGGCCAGTTGCAGCAATACGGCCAGGGTCAGCAATGGCCGCAGCAGGGTCAATATCCGCAATATGGCCAGCCCCAGCAGCAGTTCGGGCAGGCCCAGCCCTATGGCCAGCAGCAATACGGCCAGCCCCAGCAAGGCCAGTGGGGCCAGCAATATGGTCAGGTGCAGCCCTATGACCAGGGCCAGCAATGGACCCAGCAAGGCCAGTGGAATCAGCAATACGGTCAGCAGGGCCAGCAGCAGTTCGGTCAACCGCAGCAATTCGGGCAGGCTCAGCAATATGGGCAGGCTCAGGAGGATCAGCGCAGGCAGCAGGCCGGGCTTCAGCAGGGCCAGCAGCAAGAAGACCGGACGCAGATCCGCGTGCAGCAGCCCGCGCCCGACATCCAGGTTCAGCAGCCGCAGCCGCAAATCGACGTGCGCCAGCCCGCTCCGCAAGTCCAGGTGCAGCAGCCGCAGCCGCAGGTGATGGTGCGCCAGCCGCAGCCGCAGGTCATGGTGCGGCAGCCGCAGCCGCAGGTCACGGTGCAACAGCCGCGCCCTGAGGTCACCATCCAGCAGCCGCAACCTCAGGTCACCGTCCAGCAGCCGAAGCCCGAGGTGACGGTTCAGCAGGCGAAGCCTGACGTGGACGTGAAGATCGCGAAGCCGAACGTCGATATTCAGCAGGCGAAGCCGGAGGTTAAGGTCCAGCAAGCCAGGCCGGATGTCGATGTCAAGAGAGTAGGCGAAGCGGAGGTGAAGGTTCAGGAGACCGGCAAGCCGGACGTCAAGGTTCAGACCACGACGCGGACTGGCCAGCCCGAACAGCAACAGGCCGGTCAGCCGCCCCAGCCTTCGCAGGACGCGCAGCAGCGTGCGCTTGAAGCCCAGCGCGAGCAGCAGGAGCAGCGGCAACAGCAGGCTCAGCAGAGGCAGGAGCAGCCGGAGGCTGAGACCAGACCCGCCGATCAGGCAGCGCTCGCTCCCGGTGCGGGCATCGCCAGAATCGACCGTGACACCCTCGTCGGCAAGACGGTCTACGGCGCCAACGGGAACGAGGTGGGCGATATCGAGGATGTCGTTATGCGCGAAAACGGCGAGATCGTCTCGGCGGTCGTCGGCGTTGGGGGCTTCCTCGGCATTGGCGAGAAGCGCGTCGCCATCCCCGCGGAAGACCTTCAGATGCAGGGCGAGCGCATCATCGCGCAGGGCATGACGGCCGAGCAGATCCGCAACATGCAGGCTTACGCCGAGCAGCGGTAATCAGCAGATCGCGCGTGCGGGGCTTCGTGAGAGGCCCTCGCACCGCGCTCGCAGACCCTACTTCGCCTCGATGTAATACACGCCGCTCACCCATTTCGCGCGATCCTCGGTGACGACCGCATCGCCTCCCGGATGGTTGACGAGCAGGATCGGTCCGAGTTCACCGCTCGGCAACCCCCGGCCGTTGCGGCGCACGGCGAGAACCCATGTCTCGGACTCGATCGCGGGCCGCCAGAGGGGGAGGGACTTCGTGCCGCCATGCACGGCGGCGAAATCATAGCGGCAGGCGGCATCGGCCACCACGTCGCGCAACTCCGGTCCCTCGAAGACGACGGTTTCGCCGGAGCAGAGAAACCGCACGCGCTTCTGGCTGAACCCGCAGAGGTCGTCGTAGCCATACTCCACGGATGACGGGAACAGGAAATCCTTTTTCTTGAACAGGGTGTCCGAAGTGTTGTCGGCATACCTCCTGTTGGGGTGGCTGATCTTGCCCGAAACCGTGAGGAGCACCGCTCCGCTCGGTCTTCGCCGGTCGAACGTGTCATATTTCCCAGAGCTGGCAATCAAAAACCAGATCGTCAGGAAGACAAAACTCCATATAATCAGCTCAACCATGGCCACGCTATAGATTTACTGAGCAGTTTTTATGTAAACCTGCAATCGTTGCAAAAAGAATAACTAGATTTTCACGAACGGCCGAGGCTGCGCTAAATCCCTTGCGCGTGCGCCTTCCGCGCGCTTAAAGGGCGGGGCGCCTCTCACCTCGGAAGCCTTTGCAGATGGAGACTTATCTCACCGCCGCCTTCCTCGGCCTCGTCGAGGGCCTCACCGAGTTTCTCCCCGTTTCCTCGACGGGCCACCTCATTCTCTTCATCGACCTGCTCGGCTTTCAGGCGCCGCCCGGCCGCACCTTCGAGGTGATGATCCAGCTCGGCGCGATCCTCGCGCTGGTCCTCCTCTACTTTCAGAAACTGTGGGCGACCCTGATCGGCTTGCCGACCGATCCGAAGGCGCGCCGCTTCGCACTCGTCATCGCGCTGGCCTTCCTGCCGGCGATGGTGCTCGGCGCCACGCTGCACGGCTTCATCAAGGAGGTGCTGTTTTCGCCGGTGGTGGTCGCCTGCGCGCTGATCGTGGGCGGCCTTGTGATCCTCGCGGCCGAGGAAATGCAGAAGCGCGTGCGCTACCTCACCGTTGACGACGTGCCGCCGCGCACAGGCTTCCTCATCGGCCTCGGTCAGGCGCTGGCCCTCATTCCCGGCGTGTCCCGCTCAGGCGCGACGATCATCGCCGGGCTTCTCTTGGGCCTGGAGCGCCGGACCGCCGCGGAGTTTTCGTTCTTCCTCTCGATCCCCACGATGAGCGCGGCTTTCGTCTACGACGCTTATAAAAACAGCCACATCCTCAATTTCGACGATGTCGGCATCATCGCGACGGGCTTCGTGTCGGCCTTTCTGGCCGCGCTCGTCGTGATCAGGCCCTTCCTCGCGATCGTGAGCCGGGTCGGCTTCGCCCCGTTCGCCTATTATCGCGTCGCACTTGGAACCTTCGTGCTCGTTCTCGCTTTGCTCTAGGTTAGGGGTACTCATCCACCCATTTGCGGGCCAGCCTTGCGAAGGTCGCAGTCGATGAGAATATCTCCGCCTTCAAAACGATAAATTTGAGCGCTAACTCTATGGGCTTGAGCGAGGCGGCTGACGGTCGCGAGATTGATGCCGGCCTTGCCCGACCCCAGCAGAACGGGACCGATCAACAGATGCAGGCGATCCAACTGGCCCTCGTCGATGAATCGCGAGATGGTGTGAGCGCCACCCTCCACCAGGATGCGGCGCATGTTCATGCCGGCCAGCGCCTGAACGATGTCGGCGCATGTGAACCCCGCGCCGTTCGCAGGAAGGGAAATCCGGGAGCTGCCTTCCGGAACCGGCAGGGCGCACGCCGCGCGCCTCAGAACGTAGACGGGGGCCGCGCCATCGGACAGGCAGCGCGCTGCGCCGTGCATCCGCCCGTTGGGGTCGATGATCACGCGGGCGGGGCTGCGTCCGGGCACGCGGCGCACGGTCAGCAGCGGATCATCGGCGAGAACCGTGCCGACGCCCACAACGACGGCGTCCACCTCGGCGCGCAGACGATGCAGGTGATCGAGCGCGGCGGGGCCGTTGATGTACTTGCTTTCGCCGGAGGGCAGAGCGATGCGCCCATCCAGCGACTGGCCGAGCTGGCCGATCACGAAAGGTCCGTCCCGCGGGGCAAGACGTATCCGTTCAAGCGAATGCTGAGGGTTTTCCATCTCGGTTCAGGATAGCGGACATTTCGCGAAATGCGCCTATCTGTAGTGGGCTGACCACCCGTTTCCCCGTGTGACACACAATAAATAAGTTTCCAACCAAGGTAATCAGTATGGCCATTGAAGCACTTTCAGATTGGCTGGGAGACCCACGCCAAATTCAGGTCGAGCGAGCGCTCGGCGAGTTCCGCGCCGCACGCCCTGTGGAAATCCGCTCGGACGCAGGTGCTCTGCTCGCCTTTCCCGCCGAGAGCCTGGACGACGTTGTGCTTCGCCATCTCATCGCAGCGGGGGGAGACATTCCCCGGCTCATCGTCACCCAGGCGCGCCTGAAAAGCCAGCTCGGCTGGGACGGCGGGAACGGGCGCATCTCGCTGACCCCGTTCAACGCAGCCGCGATCACCGCGTTCCTGGACCACCACGGCCACGGTCACGGCGTTTCCCTGCCTTACAGCGTTGAAATCACGGCGCCGGACGATCTGGAAGATGCGGCGCTGACGCTCGCGAACCTCTCGCTTCTTCTCCCGGCGGTGGCGGTGGTCGATGCGAAGCCCTTCACGAACGGCAAGGCGCTGCCCGTCCTCAGCCTCGACGCGGAGTGGATCGCGAAGTATCGCGAGCGCGAGGCGTCCGGTCTGCGTCTCGTCGCGCGCACTGTTGTGCCGCTCGAAGGCGTCGATCATGCCGAATTCGTCATCTTCCGAGGCGGCGACGGCTTCCGCGATCATGTCGCAATCGTGATATCGCAGCCCTCGCCCGACGAGCCCGTGCTGACGCGCATCCACTCGGCCTGCCTGACCGGAGACCTGTTCGGCAGCCTGAAATGCGATTGCGGGGACCAGCTCCGGGGCACGGTGCAGCGCATGAGCGAGATGGGCGGCGGCATCGTGCTCTATCTCGACCAGGAAGGCCGGGGCAACGGCATCGCCAACAAGATTCGCGCCTATGGCCTTCAGGCGGAAGGGTTCGACACTTACGAGGCAGACGAGCTTCTCGGTTTCGGCCTCGATCAGCGTCGGTTCGACTTCGCGGCGGAGATGCTGAAGCAGCTCGGTTTTTCGTCCGTCATGCTCATGACGAACAATCCGCAGAAGATCGACGCCCTGCGCGCCGCCGGGCTGACCGTGGTCTCCACGCACCGCGTGCTCGCGCGCCACAACCCGCACAACGTCAAATATCTGGCGGCGAAACGGGATCGCGCGGGGCACCTTCTCGGCGACGTCGGGCTCGGGGAGGGCGAAGCCGAGCAACCCATCCTGAAGCTCGCGGGCAGCGGTCTCTAGCCGCTTCGTCCGTCCGGGGGCGGGTGGCGGCGTCACGGCGGGGGGCTGCGGGCCAGCGCGGCCCCTAGAAGTCGCCTCGGCGGAAGGCTTCGCGAACCGAATCCGCGTTCCACCCCACATGACGCTTGAGGATCGCGCCAAGGCGGTCGCCGTCGCGGGCGTCGAGCGCTTCCATCATGTGGATGTGATCGTTGACGGCGCCCTGCCAGTGCTCCGGAGACATCTGCGCCACGAAGCGGACGCGCTTGATGCGCACCATCAGGTGCTGCCAGTTGGAGAGCAGCGGCGTGTTGCGCGCCGCTTTCATGATGTCGGTGTGAATCTGCTCGTTGATGCGCTGGTAAGGGCCGCGCTCCTGCTTCTGAAAGTGCTCCATCATACGATCGTGCTTGGCGTGCAGCGCCTGGAGTTCGCTCTCCGTGATGCGCTGCGCGGCAAGCTCGCCCGCGAGCGCTTCAAGGGTGCCCATGATGGGGAAGAGATCGGCAAGCTCCTCCTCCGTGACGGTCGAGACGCTCGCGCCGCGATTGGGCGTAAGGGTCACAAGCCCCTCGGTCGCAAGGACCTTCAGCGCTTCGCGCATGGGCGTGCGTGACACGCCGAAACGCTTGCAAAGATCAACCTCAGGCAGTTTTTGGCCGGATTTGAACTCACCGGATGAAATCGCTTCGCGCAAGCGTTCGGCAAGTTCGTCGTGCAGGCTGCGACGAAGGATCGGCGTGACCATGTCAAGACTCAATGAAGCATCCCCGGATTATAGTGTCGTTGTGCGCGAATCAGCGCGCGCTTGAGTTGCAAGGTAGTCCATCGCAGCCTGGACACCACCTTTACGATGCGGAACGCCAGCAAGATCGAACGCCATTTCCACACCGGAGAGCGCCCCGATCATGGTGAGGTCGTTCGTGTCGCCCAGATGGCCGATCCGGAAAACCTTCCCCGAAAGCTTCGTCAGGCCCGTCCCGAGCGAGATATCGAACGCATCGAGCGCCTTCGCGCGGAAGTCGTCCGCGTTGTGGCCGTCCGGCATGACGACCGCCGTCAGCGATGAGGAATAGTCACGCGGCTCGCGGCAGAGGATTTCGAGCCCCCAGCCCCGCACAGCCCTGCGCGTCGCCTCGGCGTGACGGTCGTGGCGCGCGAACACATTCTCCAGCCCCTCCTCGTGGAGCATATCGATTGCTTCCGCGAGGCCATAGAGAAGGTTTGTCGCAGGGGTATAGGGGAAGAAGCCGCGCTTGTTATGGGGGATCATCTCCTCCCAGTCCCAGAAATTGCGCGGCAGCTTGGCCGTTTTCATCGCGGCCATCGCCTTATCGCTGACCGCGGTGAACGACAGGCCCGGGGGTAGCATCAGCCCCTTCTGCGAACCGCCGACCGTGACATCCACGCCCCATTCGTCGTGACGATAGTCGATGGAGGCCAGGGACGAGATGGTGTCGCCCATCAGCAGGGCAGGGTGGCGCGCCTCATCCATGGCGCGGCGCACTTCGCCGAGATGCGAGACGCACCCCGTCGATGTCTCGTTATGAACCACGCAGACCGCCTTGATCTCATGCGCGCGGTCCTCCGCGAGACGCGCGCCGATCTGGGCCGCGTTCGCGCCCGCGCGCCAGTCGGAGGGAATGAATTCGGGGCGCAGGCCCAGCCGCTCCGCCATCGTCTTCCAGAGCGTGGCGAAATGTCCCGTCTCGAACATCAGCACCTTGTCGCCCGGCGACAGCGTATTCACGAGCGCGGCTTCCCACGCGCCCGTCCCGGAGGCGGGGTAGATGAAGACAGGACCATCCGTCTTGAAAATCGTTTTAATACCGTCGAGAACGCGACGCCCCAGCTTCTGGAATTCCGGCCCGCGATGATCGATGGTAGGTTGTGCCATGGCTCGCAAGATCCGATCCGGAACAGGCGTGGGCCCTGGGATTTGCAGGAAGTGGCGCCCAGCCCTCCGAGGCTCGTTTCCGACCATTGGCAGTCCCCTCACAAAGTTTTGTTGCTTTTTAGCGGTTCGAGATTTTGTATTCAATGAACAAACTTTCACGGATCGTCAATCGTAGCGCAAATTTCTGCCATTTATAAGGGAATTCCAGGAATGGTAGCAGCAATGCCGGTGCTGGAGCGCCGCCTGAAACGGGAAAGCGATGGCGATATTCTGACCGGCGCTTTCGACCGCGGGCGCTATGCGACCGATGCGTCCATGTACCAGATCCTGCCCGCTGCTGTCGCGGTTCCGCGCTCCATGGAAGGGGCGATTGCGGCGCTCAGCGTCGCGCGCGAAGAGGGCGTGCCGGTCACGCCGCGCGGCGGGGGCACGTCCCAATGCGGCCAGACCGTCAATTCCGGGCTGGTCATCGACACGTCGAAACATCTGAACCGCATCGCGGAGCTCGATGTGGAAGACCGTCGCGCCGTCGTCGAGCCGGGCATCGTGCTCGACGATCTGAACCGGCGCCTGAAGCCGCACGGGCTTTGGTTCCCGGTCGATATCTCCACGTCGAGCCGCGCCACCATCGGCGGCATGACTGCGAACAATTCCTGCGGCGGGCGCTCGCTGCGCTTCGGCACGACGCGCGACAATGTGCTTTCGATCGACGCCGTTCTCGCGGACGGCTCGGATGTCCGCTTCGGGTCCGTCGCCCCCGGTCAGCCGGAGGCGGGCAACGCACCGGAATGGCAGCTGTTCTCGGACCTGCTGGCGCTCGGCGCGCGCGAAGCGGACGAGATCGCCGCGCGCTTTCCCAAGGTGCAGCGGCGCGTGGGCGGCTATAATCTTGACGCGCTGGTGCCCTCCGAGCGCGGCAACAACCTCGCGCACATCCTCGTCGGGTCGGAAGGCACGCTCGCCTTCTTCAAGTCCGTCGAGATCAGGCTCTGGCCCGTGCTGGGGCGGCGTGCGCTCGGCGTTTGCCATTTCGGCTCCTTCTACGAAGCGATGGACGCGACCCAGCATCTCGTCACGCTGAAGCCCATCGCGATCGAACTCGTGGACGAGACGATGATTGGCCTCGGCCGCGACATCGCGATGTTCCGCCCTGTGATCGAGCAGACCGTGCGCGGCGCGCCGGAAGCGCTGCTTCTCGTGGAGTTCGCGGAAGACGACGCCGAGAATGCGCTGAGGCTGCAGCGGCTCGGCGAGATGATGGGCGATCTCGGCTTCGGGTGGGACCAGCCGAAGCGCAAATGGGGCGGTGTCGTCGAAGTCTACGAGCCGTCGCAGCAGACGGCGCTCGCCGAGATGCGCAAGGCCGGCCTCAACATCATGATGTCCATGAAGGACGAGGGGAAGCCCGTCTCGTTCGTCGAGGATTGCGCGGTGCCGCTCGAACATCTGGCCGATTATACGGCACGCCTGACCGCCATCTTCGAGAAGCACGGCACGCGCGGCACCTGGTATGCGCACGCCTCCGTCGGCTGCCTGCATGTGCGCCCGATCCTGAACCTCAAGCTCGACAAGGACCGCAAGGCGATGCGCGCCATCGCCGAAGAGGCGTTCGCCATGGTGCGCGATTACAAGGGGTCGCACTCCGGCGAGCACGGCGACGGCATCGTGCGCTCGGAGTTCCATGAGGCGATGTTCGGCGAGCGGCTCAACCGCGCCTTCGGCGAGGTGAAAACGCGGTTCGATCCGAAAGGGCTCCTCAATCCCGGCAAGATCGTGGAACCGCCGAAATTCGATGACCGCCACCTGATGCGCTATCACCCCGACTACGGGCAGGTCGCGTTCCGGCCGCAACTCGACTGGTCGGCCTTCCCCGGCGGCGCGGACGGGTTTCAGGGCGCGGCCGAGATGTGCAACAACAACGGCGCGTGCCGGAAGCTCGAAGGCGGCGCAATGTGCCCCTCCTACCGGGTGACGCGCAACGAGCGCGATGTGACGCGCGGCCGGGCCAACACGCTGCGGCTCGCACTCTCCGGCCAGCTCGGCGCGGATGCGCTG
>CAZNAH010000014.1:26679-29169 GCA_964570735.1 uncultured Hyphomicrobiaceae bacterium
CGATATGGCGCGCATGAAGATCGAGGTGCTGGCCGCGCGCGCCGCGAAGAACGGGCACCGCCTGGCGGATCGTTTCGTCGGCTGGATGCCCCATTACGCGCCCTATGCCGCGCGCATGGCGTGGGCGATGAACCTGCGCGACCGTGTGCCGGGCCTCGCGCGGCTTTCGGAGATGGCGCTGGGCCTCAGCGCCGAGCGCACCCTGCCCGAGTGGCGCAGCGATTATTTCCGCCCTAGGGCATCGTCGGAGGGGCCGGCCGAGGGCCGCGAGGTCGTCCTGTTCGCCGATACCTTCAACCGCTATTTCGAGCCGGAGAACCTGCGCGACGCCGGGCGCGTGCTGACGGCTTCCGGCTATCGCGTGCGCCACGCGGAGCCGGCGGGCGGCGGGCGCCCCTTATGCTGCGGGCGCACCTTCCTCGCCGTGGGCCGGGTCGATAAGGCGCGCGCGGAGATGACCCGCACGCTCGATGCGCTCGAACCCCTGCTCGACCGCGGCGCGGCGGTCGTGGGCCTCGAACCCTCGTGCCTCCTCACCTTCCGCGACGAACTCACCGGCGTGCTTCCGGGCGAGCGGGCGCGAAAGCTCGCTGCCGCGACGCTGCTGCTGGAGGAATTCATCGCGCGCGAAGCCGAGGCCGGGCGTTTCGCCTCGCCCTTCCGCCCGCTCGAACGCGAGGCGCTGCTGCACGGCCATTGCCACCAGAAGGCGTTCGGCGCGATGGGCGCGGTGGAGGCTGCGTTGCGGCTCCTGCCCGGCCTGCGGGTGAAGACGGTCGAATCGAGCTGCTGCGGCATGGCGGGCGCGTTCGGCTATCAGGCCGAGACGATCGCGGTCTCGAAGGCGATGGGCGAGCTTTCGCTGCTGCCGGCGGTGCGCGCGGCGAGCCCGGACGCGCTCATCGTGGCGGACGGCACGTCATGCCGGCACCAGATCGCCGACGGCGCGGGCCGTGAGGCGCAGCATGTGGCGCGCGTGCTCGCGCAAGCGCTTTAAGCAGGGCGCATCAGGAGTTTGCGGTCAAGGCGTTCCAGCACCCGGGACAGCATGGTGGCGTAGAAGGGGAAGCCGTCGGCGCTCCGCTCGCCCACTTCGGTAAAGCCGTAGCGCTCCAGAAGCTTGATGATGCTCGTTTTCTCAGGCTGTACGATCAATTCCACATCTTTGAGCTTATAGGCTGCCATGATCGACCGAATGTGCAGCGAAAGCGCGCGTAAATAAAGCAAGGCGAAAGAGTTCTGATCGGAATGGTCAAGCTCCGGGGCGGGCTCCTTTAAATAATTTTTGCCGACCGCAAACAGAATGAGCGACTCAACGTCTTCACCCGGCTTTGGAATGAACTCACCGTTGATTTCGGAGTCTGAGATACGCCCTTTCAAGTAAAGATCGCGAAAGGAGCGGCCCACGGGAATGATGAAGGAAAAGCCGATAAATTTCCCCTTGTTGTTGCAGATCAAGTGGAAAATACGCGGTTCGGCCTTGAACAGCGTGGCGTTGCGCCGCGAGACCAGATCATAGCCGTAACCCCAGGCTGAGCCTGTCGCCACGAAAGCCTCTGCGTTGAGTCTGTTGAAGCTTTCGAGATCCTTCTCGGTCTTGACCGGCTGCAAGATGCCGCGCCAGAACGGAATTTCGCCCCGTCGAAACACCGAGTGCCAGTCGTGCTCTAAACGGTCGTAAAAATAGCTTTTATCGATATTCGAAAGGATAACCTGTAGCGGGCTCTGGCCGATCCAGCGCCGCATGATGTACGAAACGGCTGCGAAAACGATAACGAGAATAAAAATCGCGATGGAAATATATTGGAATATTTCTTGTGCTTGTCCGCCCCATGAGAACAGGTTCGGTGCAAACAAGACGGCTAGCGAGAGCACGATCCCGAATGCCGCAAGCAAGCGTTCGGCATCAGTAAGGATACGCCTGGATTTATTGATATTCTTAAAGGTTTTTTGCTTTAAAAGAGCGACTTTCATAAAACACTCATTCGTTTGATCAAATATCCAACGCCTGCTCCTCCGCGAAGGGCGCGCGCTCCTGGATGAAGCGGAAGCGCGCCTCGGGCTTGTTGCCCATGAGCTGCTCGACCGCCTCGGCCGTCTCGCGTTCCCAGTCGCCGTTGCCGGTCGCGTAGCTGTCGCCGCCCGCAATCTCGACGCGCAGCAGCGCGCGCTTCCTGGGGTCCATGGTGGTTTCCTTCAGCTGCGCGGGCATCATTTCGCCCAGTCCCTTGAACCGGCCGATCTCCAGCTTGCCGCGCCCGTTGAAGACGGTGCGCTTCAGTTCCTCCAGATGGGCGTCGTTGCGCGCATAGGCCGTCTTGCCGCCCTGGCTGATGCGGTAGAGCGGGGGCACCGCCAGGTAGAGGTGGCCGTTGCGGATCAGCTCGGGCATCTGGCGGTAGAAGAAGGTGATGAGCAGCGAGGCGATGTGCGCGCCGTCCACGTCCGCGTCGGTCATGATGATCACGCGGTCATAGCGCAGGTCTTCGT
>CAZNAH010000015.1:0-339 GCA_964570735.1 uncultured Hyphomicrobiaceae bacterium
AGCGACATCGCCGCCGCCGCGATGATCGGCGACAAGAGGATGCCGAAGACCGGGTAGAGCACACCTGCCGCGATCGGCACGCCCGCCGCGTTGTAGATGAACGCGAAGAACAGGTTCTGCCGGATGTTGCGCATCACGGCTTCGGACAGATGGCGGGCGCGCACGATGCCCGTCAGATCGCCCCGCAGCAGCGTGACGCCCGCGCTTTCGATGGCGACATCCGTGCCGGTGCCCATCGCGATGCCGACATCGGCGGCGGCGAGCGCTGGCGCGTCGTTCACGCCGTCGCCGGCCATCACCACCACGCGGCCCTGCGCGCGAAGGCGCTCGATCACCTGC
>CAZNAH010000015.1:364-7121 GCA_964570735.1 uncultured Hyphomicrobiaceae bacterium
GCCGAGCCTGCGCGCAATGGCCTCCGCCGTGGTGCGGTTGTCGCCGGTCAGCATGACGACGCGGATGCCGTCCTCGCGCAGCGCCTTAATGGCCGCGGGCGTCGTCTCCTTGATGGGGTCGGCGATGGCGATCACGCCGGCCGGTTCCCCGTCGATGGCGGCGAGGATGGCCGTCGCACCCTCGCGCCGTAGGGTATCGGCCTCGCCTTCGAGCGCCGCGACTGCAACGCCCTGCTCCGCCAGAAACCCGGCGTTGCCGACGAGCAGCGCGCGCCCCTCGACCATGCCGCGCACGCCCTTGCCGGACGGCGCGTCGAAATCCTGCGCACCGGCGAGGTTCAACCCACGCGCTTCCGCCTCGTGCACGATGGCCGCCGCCAGCGGATGCTCGCTGCCCCGTTCGAGCGACGCGACGAGCCGCAGAAGCTCGGCCTCATCAACACTCGGTCTGGCCGCCACCTTCACCACCCTGGGCTTGCCGAGCGTCAGCGTGCCTGTCTTGTCCACGACGAGCGTATCGACCTTCTCCAGCCGTTCGAGCGCCTCCGCGTTCTTGATGAGCACGCCCTGCCGCGCGCCCTGCCCGACGCCCACCATGATCGACATCGGCGTGGCGAGGCCCAGCGCGCACGGGCACGCGATGATGAGCACCGACACCGCCGCGATCAGCCCGAAGGTGAAGCGCGGCTCCGGTCCCCAGATCGACCATGCCGCGAATGCCAGTACCGCCACGGCGATCACGGCGGGCACGAACCACCCCGAGACCTGATCCGCAAGCCGCTGGATCGGCGCGCGGCTGCGCTGCGCGGCGGAGACCATCTGCACGATCTGCGAAAGCACGGTCTCGCGGCCCACCTTCTCCGCGACCATGATGAGTGCGCCCGACTGATTGAGCGTGCCGCCCAAAAGCTTCGCGCCCGGGGATTTTTCGACCGGCATCGACTCGCCCGTGATCATGGACTCATCCACGCTGGAACGCCCCTCCAGAACGGTCCCGTCAACGGGCACCTGCTCACCCGGGCGCACGCGCAGCCGGTCTCCCTCGACCACGCTGTCGAGCGGAACATCCTCCTCCCTGCCGTCGGACGAAACGCGGCGCGCCGTCTTCGGCGCAAGGTCGAGCAGCGCGCGGATCGCGCCGGATGTCTGCTCGCGCGCCCGCAGTTCCAGCACCTGCCCGAGAAGCACGAGCGCGGTGATGACGGCGGCCGCCTCGAAATAGACGGGCACGGCGCCGGACGGCGAACGGAACGCATCGGGAAAAACACCCGGCGCGACGGTCGCGATCACGCTGTAGGCCCACGCGACGCCGGTGCCCATCGCAATGAGGGTGAACATGTTGAGATTGCGCGTTTCCAGCGACTGCCGGGCGCGCACGAAAAACGGCCAGCCCGCCCACAGCACGACGGGCGTCGCGAGCAGCAGTTGAACCCAGTTCGAGGTCTGCTGTCCGATGCGCTCGGAGAGGCCGAAGAGGTGTCCGCCCATTTCGAGGATCAGCACGGGCAGGGTGAGCAGCGCCGCAATCCAGAAGCGCCGCGTCATGTCGGCGAGTTCGGGATTTGGCCCGGTTTCAGCCGTCACGAGTTCCGGTTCGAGCGCCATTCCGCAGATGGGGCAACTGCCCGGCCCGATCTGGCGGATTTCGGGGTGCATCGGACAGGTATAGACGGTCCCCTCCGGCACGGTCTCCGCCTCGATCCGTTCGGCCGAGAGATATTTTTCCGGGTTGGCCTCGAACTTCGCGCGGCAGCCCGCCGAGCAGAAATAAAACGGCTCGCCCTTGTAGCTGGCGCGGTGCGGCGTGGCGTGCGGATCAACCGTCATGCCGCAGACCGGGTCTTTGACGCGGCTTTCGGCGCTCTCGCCGGCCTGTCCGTGACAGCACGCCTTGTCGGAATGATCCTGATGCCGGTGAGCGGCTGTTGCCATGGCTTTGCCTCCTGACGCTCAGCGGTATTTATACCCTACAGGGGTATAGGGCAAGGCCGGCGATACGCTGCCGGTTATGTAGCGGCCGCGCGGCAGCTCTGCGCGCAGCGGCGGCAGGCCGCGATGCATTCCTCCATGCCGTCGAGACCTTCGCAGCTTTGCGCGCACGCCTCGCAGGCTTCCGCGCAGGTCCGGCACATCGACCGGTGCAGATCGGTGCCGATGAGCATGACGCTCGCCGCGGCCCGGCAGGTTTCGGCGCAGGTGAGCATCAAGCGGAAGTGCGGCGGCGCGACATGCGGTCCGCCCGCTTCCAGGCAATGACCGCTCGCCATGCCAAGACAGACCGCGTGGCAGCGCAGGCATTCGTCGATGCAGGCCCGCATCTCCGGCGAGATGTGCGAGGTGTGATGCATGGTTTTCTCCTTTCGATCACGCAGTGCGGATATGAGGGCAAACCATGCCGCCTTGATGCTGTTCCCCCCCGGGGGTATATGTAGCGCGCCATGAAGCAGGACACGAAAAAGCTTTGCATCGACCGGCTGAACCGGATCGAGGGACAGGTGCGCGGCATCGCGCGGATGGTCGAGCAGGACCGCTACTGCATCGACATCATCCACCAGATCGCCGCCGTGAACGCCGCCCTGAGCAAGGTGGAAGCGCACCTGCTTCAGAACCACGTCAGCCACTGCGTGGAGAACGCGATCGCCAGCGGCAATACGGATGACCAGCGCGCGAAGATCGCGGAATTGATCGAGGTGCTCTCGAAGCGGCGCGCCTAGTGTAGCGAATTTGACATGTGAGTCCCGGTTACGGATGGGCTCTTTCTCACATGTCAAATTCAAAAGCTCCACGAGGATCCGTATGGTGCTCGTGGTTCTTGGCCACGAACCACGAGCGGGGAACGAAGGTGCGCGTTCGGGTTTGTCGAGGAGCGCACTCAAGCCCTCGCCGGACCCTATGATCCAGCTCGAAGACGACATTGCGTTCCAGCGCAAAAGCTGGCTGGTCGAGCGCATCGGCTGGGGCGTCATGCTGACGATCCTCGTGGCGGCGCTGGCCGGACTGTTCGCCTCCGGGCCGCTCAGCAGCAAGAACGTCGAAAGCGCGGATAGCAGCGCGATCGTGCGTTACGAACGCTTTGCGAGGGCGCAGGCTCCGGTCTGTCTCGTTCAATTCGTCTATCCTTGAGCATAGGCCATGGAAACGGTTCTGCGGGCGACGGCAATCTATCTCATCCTGCTGATCGTCCTGCGCATGGCGGGGCGGCGCACGCCCGGCGAAATGACCAGCTTCGATTTCGTGCTGCTGCTGATCATCGGCGAGGCGACGCAGCAAGCGTTGCTCGTCGACGATTCTTCCATCACCATCGCCGTTCTCGTCATCGTCACGCTGCTCCTCATCGACATTGTCATCTCGCTCGTGAAAAGCCGGTGGCAGCCCGCATCGCGCTGGATCGAGGGCGTCCCCACCATCCTCGTCGCGGACGGCAAGCCCATCTCCGAGCGGCTGCGCATGGCCCGCATCACGGAGGATGACGTTCTGGAGGCGGCGCGCCGGCTTCAGGGCCTGGAGCGCATGGATCAGATCAAATATGCGGTCATCGAGGTGACGGGCGGCATCAGCATCATTCCCCGGGAGCCTGAGCAGGGCCGCGATCCTCGTTAGCTTTCGCGACCCGCCGCATGTTGCTTATCCGCATCTAAAGATTGCATATAAACGAAAATCCTCCCGCTGAGATTGTGTTTTTGCCCCAAATCTATGCATACGGAGAGCATAGCCAAGTTCGCGCTGCTCTGATTTTAGTCAATGATGCGGTGCTGCAACGCAGGTCTTAACGCTCTGAAACAGAGCAATTTCCCAGTTTCCGTAAGCGCTGCCGTTTCGTATTGTTACCCGGACGCCAGATCGACTTGGCTCTCTTATCATCAACGCGCGGCCGGCGACGCCGCAGGACACAGGGGCTTATCACATGGTACGAGTTGGGGGACGGACATTGCGTCGTTTGAGCGCTGTTTTGATGGGTGGCGCGGCCATGACGGCGGTTTCCGTAGCGGCGTCCGCGGCAGACCTCGGCAGCTACAAGGATGCTCCGGTTGAGGAACACGGCGCGGGCCGCACGCTTGAAGTGTCAGGCTTTGCAGCCCTGACATCAGATTACATTTTCCGTGGTTTCTCCCAGACCGATAATGAGCCAGCTTTACAAGCTCAGATTGATGCGACTTACGGCATTCTTTACGCTGGGGCTTTCGCATCCAACGTTGACTTCAACGACGGTGATGAAGCCTCTTTGGAAGTCGACCTTTATGCAGGGATTAAGCCGACTTGGAACGGCGTGACCTTTGACGTGGGCATTATCTACTATGCTTACCCAGGCGATGCTGAAGATCTTGACTATGACTATCTTGAATTTAAAGGCGGCGTGAGCGGAAATCTGCTTAATGTGCTGGATGCTTATGTCAACGTTTATTACACTGATGACGGTTTCGGCACTGCCGATGAAGTTTGGACTGTAGAAGGTGGCCTTTCGAAGACCTTGTTCACTCACCGCAGCATCACGTTTGCTGCAAGCGGCGTCCTCGGTTATGTCGATGGCGAAGATGAAGATCCGACCGTTGAGTTCGACGACTATACCTATTGGAACCTCGGTGTAACAGCCACTTTGAAAGAGAAGTATTCTCTCGACGTTCGTTATCATGATACAGACGTAGGAGATGACAATGCTTTCGAAAATCTTGCTGACGAACGCGTCGTCGTGACCGGCAAAGTGTCGTTCTAATTAATCAGTCACCCATCCTGCCTCCGTGCAATGCCGGGCCATGCGCCCGGCATTTTCATTTGATGTGACCCGCAACTTCGTCCGAGGTGCCGCAACCTCTTCATGCCCGCATCGGCATCGCATGACCGCGCAGACTGTTAGGCAGAAGTGCCGCGCGGCTTGCTTGCATCGGCGGCGGCTGCGGTTATATGAAGGGCAACCACTTTCCCGACACAAAGCCGCGGTCCGTCATGTCCCTCACCGAACGCAGCGCCGAACCGGCATTCGATCCGTTCTTCTCCGCCACGCTTGACGAAAGCGATCCCGAACTCGCTGACGCCATCGGCAAGGAACTCAAACGCCAGCGCGAAGAGATCGAGCTGATCGCTTCGGAAAACATCGTCTCGCGCGCGGTGCTCGAAGCCGCCGGCAGCGTCCTCACCAACAAATATGCGGAAGGCTATCCGGGCCGCCGCTATTACGGCGGCTGCCAGTATGTGGACATCGCCGAAAACCTCGCCATCGAACGCGCGACGCGGCTGTTCAACTGCGATTTCGCGAACGTGCAGCCCCATTCGGGCAGCCAGGCCAATCAGGCCGTCTTCCTCGCGCTGATCAAGCCCGGCGACACCATTCTGGGCATGGGCATCGACGCGGGCGGCCATCTGACCCATGGGGCCGCGCCAAACCTGTCCGGCAAGTGGTTCAATGCTGTGCACTACGGCGTGCGGCGCGAAGACGGGCTGCTCGATTATGAGCAGATGGCCGCGCTCGCCCGCGAGCATAAGCCGAAGCTCATCCTGGCTGGCGGCTCGGCCTATGCCCGGGTCATCGACTTCGCGAAGTTCCGGGCCGTCGCGGACGAGGTCGGCGCCTATCTGCTCGTCGATATGGCGCATTTCTCCGGTCTCGTCGCAGGCGGCGCGCATCCGAGCCCGTTCCCGCACGCCCACGTCGCCACCACCACCACGCACAAGACCCTGCGCGGCCCGCGCGGCGCGATGATCCTCACCAATGACGAGGAGCTTGCGAAGAAGTTCAACTCGGCCGTCTTCCCTGGTCTGCAAGGCGGCCCGCTGATGCATGTCATCGCGGCGAAGGCCGTCGCGTTCGGCGAAGCGCTCCGCCCCAGCTTCAAGGCTTATGCCCGCGCCGTCGTGGAGAATGCGCGCGCGCTCGGCGAAAGTCTGAAGTCGGGCGGCCTTGACCTCGTCTCGGGCGGCACGGACACGCATCTGCTGCTGGTCGATCTGCGCAAGAAGGGCCTTACCGGCAAAGCGGCGGAGGCGGCGCTGGGGCGCGCGCACATCACCGTCAACAAGAACGGCGTGCCCTTCGACCCGGAGAAGCCGACAATCACCTCCGGCATTCGCGTCGGCTCGCCCGCTGGCACCACGCGCGGCTTCGGCGTGAAGGAATTCCGCGACATCGGCGATATGATCATCACCGTGCTGGACGGGCTCAAATCCGCGAACCGCGCCGAAGCCAATACGGCGGTCGAACAGGCCGTGCGGGACCGGGCCATCGCGCTGTGCCGCCGCTTCCCGATCTATCCGGGATTGTAAGGCTCGCGGCGGTGTGCGTTCACGCCGCCGCCCCCCATCGAAGGGCGTCAAACCCATGCGCTGTCCTTACTGCGGTGCGCTCGATACACAGGTCCGCGATAGCCGGCCTGCCGAGGATCATTCCGCGATCCGCCGCCGCAGGGCCTGCCCGCAGTGCAGCGCCCGCTTCACCACCTTCGAGCGCGTGCAGATGCGCGACCTGACCATCGTGAAGCGCAGCGGGGACCGCGTGCCCTTCGACCGGGACAAGCTCACCCGCTCCATCCAGATCGCGATGCGCAAGCGCCCGATCCACCAGGACCGCATCGACCAGCTCGTCAGCGGCATCGCGCGCGAACTTGAAAACCTCAACGAGAGCGAGATCAGCTCGCAAGTCATTGGCCGCCTCGTGATGCAGGGGCTGAAAGACCTCGATGACGTGGCTTATGTCCGCTATGCCAGCGTTTATCGCGATTTCCGCGAAGCCAAGGATTTCCATCACGTGCTGGGCGAATTAGGCACG
>CAZNAH010000015.1:7237-7446 GCA_964570735.1 uncultured Hyphomicrobiaceae bacterium
GCGGGACCGCATGCTGATGCGCGCGGCGCTGTTCCAGGCGCGGCGCGGGCTGGGGCGAACCTGGCCGAACCCCAGCGTGGGGGCCGTCATCGCGCATCCCGGAACGGGCGAAATCTTCGGCAGCGCCGTCACGGCGGCCGGCGGGCGCCCACATGCGGAAGTGCTGGCGCTCGCCGAGGCCGGCGCGCGCGCGCGCGGCGCCGTCATGG
>CAZNAH010000015.1:7456-13212 GCA_964570735.1 uncultured Hyphomicrobiaceae bacterium
ACGCCGCCCTGCGCGGACGCCATCGCGGATGCGGGGCTGGCGGAGGTGCTTTACGGCACGCTCGACCCGGACCCGCGCGTGTCCGGCGCGGGAATTGCGCGGATGGCCAGCCAAGGCATTCGCGTCCGTCTCGCGCCTTATAGCGAGGAAGCGCGCTGGCTCAATTTGGGTCATGCGCTGCGAGTCGGATCGGCCCGCCCCTTCGTGCAATTGAAGCTCGCGGTGGACGCCGACGGCTTCGTCGCGGCGGGCGAAGGCCGGCCGGTCTGGGTGACGAGCGAGGAGGCGCGGGCGCGCGCTCACTTGTTGCGCGCGGAGGCCGACGCCATCCTGGTGGGCCGCACCACGGTCAGCGACGACAATCCGCTGCTCACCTGCCGCCTTCCTGGCCTGTCGCATCGCTCGCCCGTGCGCGTCGTTCTGACGAGCGAGGGGCAGATCCCCACGGACATCGACCTCTTCACCGTGCCTGGACCGCCTATATGGGTCTTACTCGGCGAGCGCACCCCGCCCCACGTCGTCGCGCGGCTCGAAGCGGCCGGAGCCGCCGTCGTGAAGGTCGGCGCCCCGCCAGGCGAGCGCCTTGCCATTGCCGATGCGCTTCGCGCGCTTGCCGAGCGGGGCATCACCCGGCTGCTCGTCGAGGGTGGCCCGTCGGTGGCGCGCGCCTTCTTCGAGTCCGGCCTCGCCGACGAAATCCTCTTATTTCAAGGTCGCGCGCGGATGCCCGCTTCCGCCCACAAGCTCAAGCCATTCGCCACGGACGATATCGGCCTTATCGCGAAATCGGCGCGCTACCGGCTGGTGTCGTCGGCCCAAGCCGGCAGTTCGAGCGTAAGCACCTACAGGCTGCGTGACCACTTGGAAGGCTAGATCGTGTTCACGGGGTTGATCCAGGCGATAGGGACGGTTGAGGCGATGCAGGGCGGCCATGCGTCGATCGCCTGCCCGTGGCCTGCGTCCTCCATTCCGGCCGGGGCCTCCATCGCCTGCGACGGCTGCTGCCTTACGGCAACCGGCATCGCCCAGACCGGCAAAGCCAGCGCCATCTTCAGCGTGGACATGTCTGACGAGACGCTGGCCCGCACGACGCTCGGTGCGTGGCGCCCCGGACGGCGCATCAACCTGGAGCGCTCGCTGCGGGCGGGCGATGAACTCGGCGGGCATCTCGTTTCAGGCCATGTGGATGGCGTCGCCGTCATCCGCCGCGTCACGCCGTCCGGCTTCTCGCGCGTGTTCGAAATCGAAGCGCCCGCGCACCTCGCCCGCTATCTCGCGCCCAAGGGATCGGTCGCGCTGGACGGCACCTCGCTGACCGTCAACGCCGTCAAAGACAGCATTTTCACCGTGAACCTCATTCCGCACACGCTGGAGGTTACAACCTGGGGTGAGCGCGGCCCGGGCGATCGCGTCAACTTGGAAGTGGATTTGATCGCACGATATGTGGCAAGGCTGATGGGGCAATGACCGGGACTCGTGCAATGCGCATGGCTGAGGACAGCGAACTCTTGCATCAGCTCTCGCCGATCGAAGAGATCATCGAGGACGCGAGGCAGGGTCGCATGTTCATCCTCGTCGATGCGGAAGACCGCGAGAACGAGGGCGATCTCGTCATCCCCGCCCAGATGGCCACGCCGGACACCATCAATTTCATGGCCCGCTTCGGGCGGGGGCTGATCTGCCTCGCCCTGACCTCGGAGCGCGCGCAGGCCCTGCGCCTCGAACTGATGGGCCGCGCGAACGAACCGCGCCACACGACGGCGTTCACCGTCTCAATCGAGGCGCGCGAGGGCATCTCGACGGGCATTTCGGCCCATGACCGCGCGCGCACCATCTCCGTCGCCATCGACCCGGCGAAGGGCGCGCACGACATCGTGAGCCCCGGACACGTCTTCCCGCTGGTCGCCCGCGACGGCGGCGTGCTGGTTCGCGCGGGGCATACGGAGGCGGCGGTCGATATCGCCAGGCTTGCCGGGCTGCTGCCTGCGGGCGTCATCTGCGAGATCATGAACGACGACGGCACCATGGCGCGCATGCCGGACCTCCTGCCCTTCGCCCAGCGCCACGGCCTGAAGATCGGTACCATCGCCGACCTCATCGCCTATCGCCGCAGGCATGACAGCCTCGTGCGCGTGGTGGGCGAGCGCGACGTGACCACCGCTTACGGCGGCGCCTTCCGCTTGCGCGTCTACGCGAACACGCTCGACCGGACGGAGCATATCGCGCTCATCAAGGGCGACATCGCGTCGGGCGAGCCCGTGCTGGTGCGCATGCATGCCGTCAACGTGCTCGAAGACCTGCTCGGCATCGGCCGCGATCAGAGCCGCCGGTCGCTCGTGGAGCGCGCGCTGCGCCGCATCGGGCGCGAGGGGCGCGGCGTGCTCGTGCTGATCCGCGACGTCTCCGAGACGAGCGTATCCTCGAAGCTCAAGGCGCGCGACGAAAAACCCTCCGGCTCGGAAGAAAAGCGGCTTGTCGATTACGGCATCGGAGCGCAGATCCTCCTGGATCTGGGTGTGAGGAACATGATCCTCCTCTCCAACTCACCGACACCGAAGATCATCGGGCTCGAAGGCTATGGCCTGAACCTCGTGGCGCGGCGGACCTTCAACGAACAATGACCGAACCGCTTCCCATTCTCGTCATCGAGGGCCGCTTCTACGAGGATATCGCGGATGAGCTTCTGCGCGGTGCGCGCGCGGCGCTGGACGCGCAGTCCGTGCCGTTCGAGGTCATCACCGTGCCCGGCGCGCTGGAAATTCCGCAAGCCCTGGCCTCCGCGGCCGCCGCGGGCCTGTTCGGCGGCGAACCCGTCTCGGTCGGGCGCGGAAGGGTGTTCGCGGGGTGCGTCGCGCTCGGCTGCGTGATCCGGGGCGAAACGTCCCATTACGACATCGTGGCGAACGAATCCGCGCGCGCGCTGATGCGGATCGCGATCGACCGCAACATTCCGCTCGGCAACGGCATTTTGACTGTCGAAAACCGCGATCAAGCCTTCGCACGGGCGCGCGTTCAGGGCAAGAACAAGGGGCGCGGCGCCGTCGAAGCCTGTCTTGCCCTGGTGCGGTTGAAGACGGCCTTCCAGAGGCATGGCCCCGTGTCGGCTTGACGGCGACATCTCTGCGATTTCTCGACAACCGTTTGCGTTTACAGGTGCCGCATGCAGCCCGAGCCCACACCCGAGCAAAAACCACGCGGCAACCGCACGGCCTCGCGCCTCGCCGCTGTGCAGGCGCTGTACCAGATGGACATGACCCAGCGCGACCTGAACGAAGTGCTTGCGGAGTTCATCGCTCACCGCCTCGAAGCCGACCCGCCGCCCGACCCTTACCGCGATGCCGATATTCCTTTTTTTCGGGATGTGGTGAGCGGAGCGGTTTTCCGGCAGGCGGATATTGATCCGCTCATCGTGGCGAGCCTCGCGGAAGGCTGGCGGCTCTCCCGCATCGACAGCATTCTGCGCGCCATCCTGCGCGCGGGCGTTTACGAGATCATCGCGCGGCCGGACGTGCCCGTGCGCGCGGTCATCAACGAATATGTCGATGTCGCGCATGACTTTTTCGGCGGCGAGGAGCCGGCCGTCGTGAACGGGGTGCTCGACCGCATCGCGAAAGCGCACCGGGCGGGCGAGCTTGCGGAAACGAAGTCTGCCGCTTCCAAAAGGCAGCCCGGAGGCTGAGCCATGGCGGCTTTGCGCGAGAACGATCTGATTGCGCGCTACTTCGCTCCGCTCGCGCGCAACGCCGCGAGTTTCGGCCTTCGCGACGACGCCGCATGGCTGCGCGATGGCCTCGCGAACGGGCTCGTCGTGACGACCGATGCCTCCGTCGCCGGCGTCCACTTCTTCGCGGACGACGACCCAGCCGATGCCGCCTATAAGGCGCTGGCCGTGAACGTCTCGGACCTCGCCGCGAAGGGTGCGCGCCCGCTGGCCTATCTGTTCACGCTGGCGCTCGCGCAAGCGCCGGAGAGCGCATGGACGGAGCGCCTCACGGCGGGCCTTGCCGAGGCTCAGTCCGCGTTCGGCATCGCGCTGGTCGGCGGCGATACGGTGACGGCGCGCAGCGCGTGGTGGATGTCGATCACGGCGCTGGGCGAGCCTGGCGCGCGCGGCATGGTGCAGCGCGGCGCGGCAAAGCCCGGCGATGCGGTTTATGTGTCGGGCAGCCTGGGCGATGCCGCGCTGGGCTTGCGGCTGCGGCGCGACGAGGCGGCGCAAGCCTGGCCGCTTCCGCAGGCCGAAGCGGAGGCTCTGCTGCGACGCTATCTTCGCCCGAGCCCGCGCCTTAGCCTGATCCCCGCGCTGCGCGCCTGCGCCTCGGCGGCGATGGATGTGTCGGACGGGCTCGCGCTCGACTTCACGCGCATGTGCGCGGCGTCCGGCGTCTCTGGCGAGATCGAGACGGTGCGCTTTCCGCTATCGCAAGCAGCGCAGGCCGTGCTCTCGCGCGATCCGGCGCTGCTGGAAGCCGTCATCGCGGGCGGCGACGATTACGAAATTCTCGCGGCGGTCGCGCCGCGGCATTGCGCGACCTTCGAGCGGCTGGCGGCGGAAGCGGGCGTAGCCGTCACCCGCGTGGGGCGTGTGATTGAAGGCAGCGCGCCGCCGGTTTTCCTCGATGCCGCGGGCCAGCCGATGGCGCTCTCCTCGCTCGGCTACCAGCACTTCTAGTCGAAATCGTTGTCCGCGCCGACCACGGCCAGTGCGCTCACATTGACGAGCCCGCGCACGGTCACCGCCGGTGTCACGATATGGGCCGGCGAGGCCGTCCCCAGCAGAAGCGGGCCGATGGGGATGCCGCCGCCGAGCACTTTCAGCATGTTGAACGCGATATTGGCCGCATCAAGCGTCGGCATCATCAGGAGATTGGCCTGACCGCTGAGGCGCGACTGCGGGAAAAGCTCGGCGCGCACGGCATCCGACAGCGCGGCATCGGCCTGCATCTCCCCCTCGACCTCCAGCAGAGGGTCGCGCCGCGAAATCAAAAGCAGCGCCTCGCGCATCTTCGCGGCGGTTTCGGTCTGCGCGCTGCCGAAATTCGAGTGCGAAACGAGCGCGATCTTCGGCGTGATGCCGAAGCGGCGTACCTGACGCGCGGCCAGCACCGCGATCTCGGCGAGCTCGGCGGCGCTTGGATCGTAATTGACCTGCGTGTCGGCCATGAAAACCGCGCCGGACGGCAACACCATGGCGCTCAGCGCCGCGAACACGCCCGCGCCGGGTCTGCGGCCGATGATGTCGGCGATGTCCTTGAGATGCTTGTCGTAGCGGCCCGTCGTGCCGCACACCATGGCCTGCCCTTCGCTGCGCTTGAGAAGTAGGGCCGCGATCACGGTTCCCTCGCGCCGGGTCACCGCGCGGGCATCGGCGGGCGTCACGCCCTTGCGCGCGGCGAGCTTGTGGTAGTCCTCGGCCAGGTCGCGCACGCGCGGGTCTTCGGAGGGGTCGAAGATCTCGATGTCGCGGCCGGGCTTCATGGGCAGCGACAACTCGTGCAGGCGCTCCTCGATGACGCGGCGGCTGCCCACCAGCACCGGGGTCGCGATGCCCTCGGCGAAGACCTGATGCGCGGCCTGGAGCACACGCACGCGGTCGCCCTCCGCATAAATCACGCGCTTCGGCGACTTCTTGGCCTGATCGAACACCGGCTTCATGACGAGACCGGAGCGGAACACGAAGCCGGACAGGCGGTCGCGATAGGCGTCGAAATCCGCGATCGGCCGGGTTGCGACGCCGGACTCCATCGCGGCTTTCG
>CAZNAH010000015.1:13260-14103 GCA_964570735.1 uncultured Hyphomicrobiaceae bacterium
ATGTAATCCGGCCCGAAGGCGAAGCTTTCCGCGCCATAGGCTGTCAGCACGATGTCGGACGCCTCCTTGCGCGCGAGGTTCGCGATGGCCTGCGCGCAGGCTTTCTTCATCTCCTCATTGATGGCAGTGGCCCCGACATCGAGCGCGCCGCGAAACAGGAAGGGGAAGCAAAGGACGTTGTTGACCTGGTTCGGGTAATCGGAGCGCCCGGTCGCGACGACCGCATCGTCCCGCACCGCCTCCACGTCCTCGGGCATGACCCCCGGTATGGGATTGGCCAGCGCCATGATAATGGGCCGGGCCGCCATCGTGCGCACCATGTCGGACGAGAGAACGCGCGGGGCCGACAGGCCAAGGAAGATGTCGGCGCCCTCGACGATCTCGGCGAGCCTGCGCTTCGGCGTGGGGCGGGCATAGCACGCCATGTAGGGGTTCATGCCCTCCGTGCGGCCCTCATAGATCACGCCGAGCTTATCTGCCACCATGATGTGCTCGCGCGGCAGGCCGAGGCTGACGAGCAGGTTGAGACAGGCGAGCGCCGCCGCGCCCGCTCCGGAGCAGGCGAGACGCACCTCGCTCAAGTCCTTGCCGACGATTTGCAACCCGTTCAGGATCGCCGCGGCCCCCACGATCGCCGTGCCGTGCTGGTCGTCGTGGATGACCGGGATGTTGACGCGCTCCTTCAGCTTGCGCTCGATCTCGAAGCATTCCGGCGCCTTGATATCCTCCAGGTTGATCCCGCCGAAAGTCGGTTCCAGCGCCGCGACGGCCTCCACGAACTTGTCGGGATCGGTCTGGTTCACCTCGATGTCGAACACGTCGATGCCGGCGAACTTCTTGAAC
>CAZNAH010000015.1:14126-28831 GCA_964570735.1 uncultured Hyphomicrobiaceae bacterium
CGGGCTTCGCGGCGAGCGGCCCGATATTGCCGAGACCGAGCACCGCCGTACCGTTGCTGACGACCGCGACGAGGTTCGCGCGCGCGGTAAGCCGCGAGACAGCGGCCGGTTCCGCCACGATCGCCTCGCACGCCGCCGCCACGCCCGGCGAATAGGCGAAGGAGAGATCGGTCTGCGTGGCGAGCGGCTTGGTCGGCTGGATGGCCAGCTTCCCCGGCGGATCGGCTTCATGATAGGCGATGGCGTCTCGGTGGACGGTCTTCGGCATGGTTCCCTCCCTCGGGCCGGCGGAGGCGTGTGAAGCAGCAGCGTTGCTGCGCGGGCGTGTTATCTTTGCGGCGAAATCGCGGCAGGCGAAACGGGGTTCACATCCACCGCGACATCGACCTGATGCTCGCCGCCGCCCAGAAGGACGCCGCTGACCGGGCTGACATCGTGATAATCGCGGCCGAAGGCGAGCGTGATATGCTCGGTCGAAGGGATGAGATTGTTGGTCGGGTCGAAATCCACCCAGCCCGCTTCGGGCGTCCAGACCGAGACCCAGGCATGGGAGGCATCCGAGCCGACGAGCTTCGGCTGGCCTTCCGGCGGGCGCGTCAGGAGATAACCGCTGACATAGCGCGCCGCGAGCCCCAGCGTGCGCAGGCAGGCGATTTCGAGATGCGCGAAATCCTGGCAGACGCCGCGCCTCATGCGCAAGACCTCGTTCACGGGCGTGGCGATCTCGGTGGCGGTGCTGTCATAGGCAAAATCGCGATAGATGCGCGCGGTGAGGTCGAGCACGGCTTCGAGGATCGGACGGCCGTCCGGGAAGCTCGGCTTGGCGAAGGCGTGCAGGTCGCGGTTCGGCCGGATGAAGCGCGAGGGGCAGGCATATTGCACGGCGTCGAAGGTTTCGGGGCCGAGGTTGGACCGCAGCCGCGCGGCGACATCGTTCCAGCCCGACGATTGGGCGGGGTTCGGGACCGCGGGGGGGCGCACTTCGACGACGCTGCGGGCATGGATGACGAGTTCCGTGTGTTCCTGCTCGATCGAGATGATCGCGGCCGGGTTTCCGAAATCGTCGGTCATGTCGCTCTTCGACGCGGGAGCCGGGTCGATCAGGAGGCTGTGGCGACCGATGGTCTGCCGCGCATGAGGCCGTGGCGTGAGATGGAGCAGATGATGGGATTGCGAGACCGGCGACGCGTAACGGTAGGACGTGCGATGGCTGATCTCGAAATTCATAATCTGCGCCCGAAGCGGGTATAGACGCGCCGCAGCTCGTCCTCGGTCAGGTTGAAGTAACGGCGGGTAATGGCTTCGGAGAGTCTTGGCAACTCCGAAATCAGATATGTGAACAGAGCTTTAAGCTCGGCGCGCTGGCCTTGCGGGTCGCGCTGCTGGAGGCCGTTCACCTTGGCGAGCCGCACCCGCGTCATCAGATCAAGGATCATGCGCTGCTCTTCGGTCTGCGGCGATTGCTGCGACCCCTGCGGAAGCGCGGCGAGATGGTGGGAGACCGTCGCGAGCTGGAAGCCGATGGAACGCGGGTTCGTCTCGTCGATCAGCAGGAGATCGAGGACGAGCGGCAGAACGGGCGCGAACAGATAGCGTTGGCGGAACGTGATGATGCTGTCGGCCACGTTGAGCACGAAGAATAGGCGCGCGGTCTCCTCGTCCTCGCGCTTGGATTCGCCGAACAGCGAAAGCATGAGCTCGGAAAGATTGTAAGCCCGCTCGATCCGGCGGCCCATGTCGAGGAAATGCCAGCCGTAATTGCGGGTCATGTTCTCGGCCGTGAGCCCGTTCAGCGAAGCGAGCTCGATGATGCTCGTGTTGATGCGGTCCGCGAGATCGTCGCTGTCCTCGATTTCCGGCCGCGACGGGCAGGCGATCCGCGAAATGCGCTGGAGCGTCTGCCAGAGTTCGAGCGAGAGGCGGTCGCGCACGATGCTGCCGACCTGAAGGAGGCTGCCGACGACGCCCGGCACGCTGTAGGCCCGCGCCGGGTCGGTCAGCAGGAGCTTCGCGCTCTCCTCGATGGCTCTCGCTTCCGTTTCGCGGTCGGCCTGGCCGGAGGATGGCGGCGGGTCCTTTGCGAGCAGGAGCGCCATGGCTTTCGGCCCGGCATCGCTCGTGAAGGTCAAGTTCGTTTCATCCGCCCGGGCGATCGCCGCACGCATGATACGGAGCACCCAATCCGCCCGCTCCGTATAGCGGCCCATCCAGAACAGATTGTCAGCGATGCGGCTGCGCAATCCCTTGCCAGTGCGCAAGATGTGCGCGACTTCTGCGGCGGGGCGCAGCAGGGAGATGGTGGACGAGGTCTCGCGCTCCGACAGCACCCAGACATCGCGCGAATGGCCGTCCATCGCCGACATCGCCACGCCGGGGGTGCCGTCGAGCGACATGGCGAGCCCGCCCGGCATCACGCGATAGTCCCCGTCGAGCGCAACGACATAGAGGCGCATCGCGAAGGGACGGGGCTTGAGGCCGTCGGGTGTCCAGGACGGCGCGGTGGCGCATTCGGTGCGTTCCTCCGCCACATAGTCCTGCCCGTTCGCATCGAGCTCGAACTGGAGCGCGGCGAGATCGCGCGGGCTGAGCTGGTCCGGCAGAATGCCGCGATCCGCCCGACCGGGGCGGCCCGTGCCTTCCTGCGCCTTGCGGATGACGAAGCGCTCGGGATGCGCGAAGACGAACACGCGCGATTCCATATCGCCCATCCAGCGGCGTGGCGTTTCGCCGAGGACGAGATCCTCGCCCAGCCAGTCGCGGCAGACGGCGGGAAGCGCGGGCGCCAGCCCACGGTTCTCCACAACCGCCGAGCCGAGGAAGTTCATGACGAGCCGCTGGTTTTTCCGCAGCGCCTGCACCAAGCCCACCGGCCCGAGGAAGCCGTTGGGGTCAAGTTCGAGCGGGTCGCACTGCGCGCCCTCGACGCAGCGGATCATGAGGTCGATCGGCCGCAGCCCTTCCAGCGTCTTCATGTAAACGCGGCTGCCGATCACACGGAGGTCGCCGCCTTCGACAAGCTGAAAGCCGAGATAGCGCGAGAGATAGGCGTGGCCGAAATAGTCCTCATGACGCGGGCCAGGGGTCAGCAGGACGACAAGCGGGTCGTCGCGCTCGATGCGCTGCAAAAGCTCGAACTGAAGCTGCTGGAAATAGGGGGCGAGCCGCACGGCGTTCGTTTCGCGGAACTGATCGCCCGCGATCTGGCCATGCACCAGGCGGTTCGACAGCGCGAAGCCGACGCCTGCGGGCGTCTCGGCGTGGACATCGATGATGCGCCAGGCGCCCTGCGCGTCGCGCACCAGGTCGGCGGCGAAGAAGTTGATAAGGTGCGCGTCGTCCTTGGGATTGCGGCAGGGGCGGAGAAAGGCGGGATCGCTGAAGATGAGCCGTGGCGGGATACGGCCGGACCGGAGGAGGGTCTGCGCGCCGTAAAGGTCCTTGGCAATCCGATCGAGGAGCCTCGCGCGCTGGATGAGGCCGCGTTCGAGGAAGCCCCATTCCGCCGGTGAAATCAGAAGCGGGATCAGGTCGATCGACCAGGGCTGGCGGCCTTCCGTCCGCGCGAACAGGTCGTGCGCGATGCCGTTCTCGATGACAAGCCGCCGAAGCCGTTCGTAGCGGTCGATCTGCTCCGCGCGGGGCATGGCGTCGAGGCCGGCGATGAATGTTCGCCAGTGGTCGCGGGCCTCGCGCGTGGCGGAAAAGGCTTCGTCGAAGCGCCCGGGAACTGGTTCGTATCGCGAAAAAACGGCCGCTTCAGCGGCGGCCTGTCCTGCTGGGATGGTATTGGCTTGCATCAGCCACGTCTCGCTGGCGCCCGCATCTCAAAAATCATGACGTCGCTCCAATCCAAACGCCTTACGCGCGCTGCGCCACAAAGACCAATCGCAATGTCATTCAAGTGTAACACCGGGTCTGCGTTCCGCCTAGCGGCTCAAGCTCAGCCTTGGGCCATGGCGGCGGCTGCGTATAAATTCGGCAACTAGGGCCGAAATGAGGTGCGGCGCAAATCGAGCGTATACGGGAAGTCGGGATTGACCGGCGGGCGGTTGACCTGAAACGCGCCTGGGGTGTGGCCGTAATCCTCGAACCGTGCGAGCCGTCGGCCCTCCGCTTCCAGCGCGTTGACGGGGAAGGTGTCGTGCGCCCGCCCGCCGGGATGGGACACGTGATAGCGGCAGCCGCCGACCGAGCGTCCGGTCCAGTTGTCTACGAGATCGAACACCAGCGGGGTGTGCGTCGGGATGGTCGGATGGAGCGCCGAAGCTGGCGACCACGCCCGGAAGCGGACGCCCGCGACGGATTGGCCATGCGTGCCAGTCGGGGCGAGCGGAAGGGCATGGCCGTTGCATGTCACGGTGTAGCGCTGACCCGGCTCGCCGTTCACCTTGACCTGGAGCCGCTCCAGCGAAGAGTCCACGTAGCGCACCGTCCCGCCCGGCGCGCCTTCCTCGCCCAGCACGTGCCAGGGTTCGAGCGCCTGGCGCAGTTCGATCTCGATGCCCGCATATTTCACCGTGCCGTAGACCGGGAAGCGGAACTCGAAATGCGGCGCGAACCACTCGCCCGAGATGGGGAAGCCCGCGCCCTGCAAGTCCTCTATGATGGTCGCGAAATCCTGCCGGACGAACTCCGGCAGCATGAAGCGGTCATGAAGCTGGGTGCCCCAGGGGATGAGCTTGCGCTTGTAGGGCGTCTCCCAGAACCATGCGACGAGCGCGCGGAGGAGCAATTGCTGCGCGAGGCTCATGCGCGCGTGCGGCGGCATTTCGAAGGAGCGGAACTCGACGAGGCCGAGCCGGCCCGTCGCGGTATCAGGCGAATAGAGCTTATCGATGCAGATTCCCGCGCGGTGGGTGTTGCCGGTGACGTCGATGAGCAGGTTACGGAAGATGCGGTCCACGAGCCAGGGCGGGACCGACCCGCTCGCCGGATCGGGGATCTGCCTGAAGGCGATTTCGAGTTCATAGAGCGAGTCGTGCCGGGCCTCATCCACGCGCGGGGCCTGGCTCGTCGGGCCGATGAACAGCCCGGAAAACAGATAGGACAGCGACGGGTGGTTCTGCCAGTAGGCGACGATGCTCGACAGAAGGTCGGGCCGCCGCAGGAACGGGCTGTCGGCGGGCGTGGGTCCGCCGAGCACGATATGGTTGCCGCCCCCGGTGCCGGTATGCCGGCCGTCGAGCATGAATTTTTCCGTGCCGAGCCGGGCCTGCCGCGCCTCCTCGTAAAGCGCGGTGGTGATGTCCACCGCGTGATCCCAGTCGAGCGCGGGATGGATGTTCACCTCGATAACGCCGGGGTCGGGCGTGACCTTGATGGAGTTGAGCCGCCAGTCCGAGGGCGGCGTGTAGCCTTCCACATGGATGGGCTGGTCGAGCTGCTTCGCGGTTTCCTCCAGCGCGGCGGCGAGCGCGGCGTAATCCTCGGCATCCTCAAGCGGCGGCATGAACACGCAGAGGTGGCCGTCGCGGGGCTCGATGGCGAGCGCGGTGCGGACCGCCCCGAAGACTTCCGCCGGGATCTCGGGGACGGCCGGCGGCGGCGTTAGTGTCACGGATTCACGCCTGTCGCGCAGCAAAACCTCTCGCGCGGGCAAAGCAGCGCGCGCGGCGAACGGGTCGATGGGGATGACGTTCGGATAATGGGACGGCGCGATATAGGAGAGCGAGCCAAGCGGCAGGCGGAACCCGATGGGGCTGTCGCCGGGCAGAAGGAACAGCCTGTCGCGCCGGAACGCCCACCGCTCGGTGACCCATTGCCGCCCGCGATGGCGCGAATGCCAGACCTGGATCGGCAGTACGAAGCCGCTGGGCTTGTCGAGGCCGCGCTCGAACACTTTCACGATGCGCGCGCGTTCGGCGGGGTCTTCCAGCTTGTTGTCCGCCGGGCTGAGATTGAGCGGCAGGCGCTGCTCGATGAGCAGGAAATGCGCCGGGTCTTCGAAGGCGGGGAGGGCGCTGTTGGCGGGGAGGCCGAGCTGCTCGCACAGCTTCGCCGCGAACCGCTCGGCGGTCGCCTGCGTGGCGGGCTGCTGCGGCGTCTCCTTGTCGATCAGGCGGTCGTTTTCCCAGAGCGGCTGGTGGTCCGTCCGCCAATAGACCGCGAAGGCCCAGCGCGGGAGCTGCTCGCCGGGATACCATTTGCCCTGCCCGTAATGGAGCAGCCCGCCTGGCGCGAACCTGTCCCGCAGACGGCGGATGAGGTTTTCGGCATAGCGCCGCTTCGTCGGGCCGACCGCGCCCGTGTTCCATTCCGCACCGTCCGGATCGTCGATCGAGACGAAGGTCGGCTCGCCCCCCATGGACAGGCGCACATCGCCCGCCTTGAGGCGCTCGTCCACGGCGTGCCCGGCGGCGCGAATGGCTTGCCATTGCTCATCCGTGTAAGGCAGCGTCACGCGCGGCGATTCGAGAACGCGCGTCACCTTCATGTCGAAGGCGAACGTCACCTCCGCCGGTTCGTGCGCGCCCGTGATCGGCGCGGCGCTTTGCGGTGACGGCGTGGCGGCCAGCGGGATATGGCCTTCGCCCGCGAAGAGGCCCGATGTCGGATCGAGGCCGATCCAGCCCGCTCCGGGAACGTAGACCTCCGCCCAGGCGTGAAGGTCCGTGAAGTCGGACGCCGCGCCCTCCGGACCGTCGAGCGGCTTCACGTCCGGTTTGAGCTGGATGAGATAGCCCGACACGAAGCGCGCCGCGAGACCGTAATGGCGCAGGATGTGCACCAGCAGCCAGCCCGAATCCCGGCAGGACCCGGATGCCTTCCGCAAGGTTTCCTCCGGCGTCTGCACCCCCGGCTCCATGCGGATGAGATAGCCGATATCGCGCTGAAGCTGCCGGTTTACCTCCCAGACGAAATCGATGGTCGTCGTCGCGTTCACGCGCAGCTTCGACAGGTAATCCTGCAGCAGGGGGCCGGGCGGCGGGGCCTGGAGATAGGGCGCAAGCTCCTGCTTCAGATGCGGCTCATAGGCGAACGGCCATTTCTGCGCATAATCGTCCACGAAGAAATCGAACGGGTTGATCGTCGCCATGTCGGCCACGAGATCGACCGTCACGACGAACTCCGTAGTCTTCTCCGGAAACACCAGGCGGGCGAGGTAATTGCCGAACGGGTCCTGCTGCCAGTTGATGAAATGCGTTTTTGGCGTGATGTCGAGCGAATAGCTGAGGATCGGCGTGCGCGCGTGAGGCGCGGGGCGGAGGCGGACGATCTGCGGGCCAAGCCCCGTGAGCCGGTCGTAGCGATACTCCGTGCGGTGGGTCAGCGCGACGTGCAGGGCCATGGATGCGACCTCGAATGGGGTGGTGTGAAGCGGGGAGAAGGAAGGGCCGTCACAGTGCGGACGAGGGGCGCGGCGCGGCGGACGGGATGCCCTGAGCCTGGGATTGCGATTGCATCTGCGACTGGCTTTGCGATTGGGTCTGCGTCTGCTGCGTGCCCTTCGACGGATCAGCCGGGCGAGGATAGCCGAAAAATGCGTAGGAAAGCTCGTTGGAGAGGTTGATGAGGCTCACCTGTGTCCAGTCGTTGAAATCGTGCAGGCGGCGCACCAGCGCCTCGTCCTTGCGCGCGGTATCGAGGCCCGCGAGGATCGTTTCCACCAGCTCGGCCGCCGCTGCCGCATGCCGTAGCCCGAAATTGCGCCGCAGCATTTCGATCATGACCTGCATCTCGCCGACGCAATAGGCGATGGAGCGCGGCAGGCGCGCATCGAAAATGAGGAAGTTCGCCACCTCTTTCGGGTCGGGCGTCTTGGGCGAAATGCGGCGGTAGGCGTGATAGGCCGAGGCCGCGCGCAGCAGGATCGTCCAGAACGTGAAATCGAACTGGCGCTCGTCGCGGGCCACCCCCGTCGATTGCTGCGCGAAGCGCACATCAAGCAGGCGGCTCATCTGATCAGCGCGCTCGATGAACAGACCCAGCCGGAAAAAAGGCCAGGTTTCATCGTGATAGAGCGTATTCTCCGCGACGCCGACCTGCGCGTAACAGCCGCGCTTGATCGCATCGCAGGTGCGCGAAAGCCGGGTCTCCGAGAAGTCCGCAGGGCCGAAGCCGAGCAGCCGGTTATAGAAGTCGTTGAGCTGATACCACATGTCTGTGGGGAGCATGGGCCGAAGCGCCCGTGCGTTTTCGCGCGCGCTGCGGATGGCGGACTGGATCGAGCCGGGGTTGTCGAGAAACGACAGATAGAACCGGATGACATTGGCCGCGTTCGGCTCATCGAACGCCTTCGCGAACGCCTCCTCGTCCGAGTAGAGCGCGACGATCCAGGCCCAGGAATTGTCGCCGCCGCGCCCGCGCTGGAAGGAGGTCTGCGTTTCAAGGATGCGCGCGAGGCTTTCCGCGCGCTCGAAATAGCGCGCCATCCAGAAGACCGACTCGGCATAACGGGAGAGAAGGCTGCTCACACCGGCTCCTCCCTCAAAACCCAGGTATCTTTGGTGCCCCCGCCCTGCGACGAGTTCACGACGATGGAGCCTTTCTTCAGCGCGACCCGCGTGAGCCCGCCCGGCAACAGCCACGTTTCCTTGCCCGTGACCGCAAAGGGGCGCAGATCGACGTGGCGCGGCTCCACGCCGTCCTCGGTCAGCGTGGGGCACACCGATAGCTCGACCATCGGCTGGCTGATGTAGTTCTTGGGGTTGGCCTTGAGCTGATCCCGGCACAGTTCCAGTTCGGCCTTCGTCGCTTTCGGCCCGATGCAAATGCCGTAGCCGCCGGACTCTCCCACCGGCTTTACGACGAGCTTGTCGAGATTGTCGAGGGTGTAGGCCAGCGCTTGCGCCTCGCGGCAGATATGCGTCTCGACATTGGGCAGGATAGGCTCCTCCGCGAGGTAATAGCGGATCATGCGCGGCACATAGGCATAGACCGCCTTGTCGTCCGCGACGCCGGTCCCGACCGCATTCGCCAGCGTTACCGTACCCTTGCGAACGGCCCGCATCAGCCCGCGCACGCCCAGCACGCTTTCGGGGCGGAATGCCTCGGGATCGAGGAAGTCGTCGTTCAGCCGGCGATAGATAACGTGGACCGGCTTCGGCCCGGATACGGTCTTCATGAAAACGCTGTCGCCGTCGACGAACAGATCGCGGCCTTCGACGAGGGGAATGCCGATCTCGCGGGCGAGGAAGACATGCTCGAAATAGGCGGAATTGAACACGCCGGGCGAGAGCAGCACCACCTCCGGCTCGCTCACGCCGGCCGGGGCGACCTCCATCAGCTTCTGGCCGAGCTGCGTGCCGTAATCGGACACCGGCTCGATGGCGAAGCCTTGCATCAGGTCGGGGAAGGCGCGCTGCATGAGATGGCGGTTCTCGACCACGTAGGACACACCGGACGGCGTGCGGCCGTTATCCTCCAGCACGAAGAACTGGCCGGTTCCGTTCCGGACGAGATCGGTCCCGCCGATGTGAATGTAGGTGCCGAAGGGCGGATCGTAGCCCAGCATCTCCGGGCGGAAGTTCGGGTTGCCGAGCACGAGGTCCGGCGGGACGATGCCGTCTTTCAGGATCTTCTGATCGTGATAGACATCCCAGATGAACAGGTTAAGCGCCTTGATGCGCTGCTTCACGCCCTGGTCGATGCGGCGCCAGTCCGCCGCCGTGACCGCGCGCGGAATGACATCGAACGGCAGGATGCGGTCGATCGCCGTGCGATCGCTGTAGACCGTGAAAGTGATGCCGAGATTGAAGAGTTCGCGCTCGGCGTCCGCGGCGCGTTCGCGCAACTCGGCCAGTTCAAGCTGCTGGAGCCTGTGCCACAGCGCCGTGAGATAGCGGTTGCGGTTTTCGGGCAGGCCGAGCAATTCGCAGTAGTAAGGGTTCGAGCTGTAATTATCGAGGGGAGCCACGGCCGCGGGATTTCTCAAAGCTGTCACGGTTGCCATGCAATCCCCTCAGGCGCACACGCCCATAAAATTGCGGTGATGAAATTTTGACACGCCAAAGCAATTAAGAGGCTAACACGTCAAGTTCCTGACGGCGAAGAACAAATTGAGCCCCAAAAATAGGCAATTGCCTGTTGTCAGCGCTCAAGATATGACCACGCGCGCTAACTTCCTGATTCGCAAGCGAAGGTCACGGTCTTTGTTCCGCGCTGCGCTTTTATTCGGTTCGGAAGCCGTCAAACACCCTGTATGAAGGGTTCGAGGCCCGAAAGCCGCATCCTCGGCTCGACGCCCGGAATGGCGCGGGGCGGATAAGCGGACACGGCCTCCGCGATGGCGCGGATATGGTCGGGCGTCGTCCCGCAGCACCCGCCTACGATGTTGAGAAGCCCGTCCGCCGCCCAGTCGCGCATCTGCCCGGCCATCTGCTCCGGCGTCTCGTCATAGTCGCCCATGGCGTTCGGCAATCCCGCATTCGCGTAGACGCTCACCAAAACGTCGGCGACTTTCGCGACCTGGGCCACGGAGGGGCGCAGCTGGTCGGCCCCGAAGGAGCAATTGAGGCCCATCGAGAACGGCTTGAGGTGACGCATGGAATACCAGAACGCCTCCGGCGTCTGGCCTGAGAGATTGCGGCCCGAAAGGTCCGTGATCGTGCCGGAGATCATCAAGGGCAGGTCGATGCCCTTCTCGTCGAATACCTCGCGGACGGCATAGCCCGCCGCCTTTGCGTTCAGCGTGTCGAACACCGTTTCGATGAGGATGGCGTGGACGCCGCCGTCCACAAGACCGCGCGTCTGCTCGGCATAAGCCGCGACGAGTTCGTCGAAGCTGACGTTGCGGAAGCCGGGATTGTTCACGTCCGGTGAGATGGAGGCGGTGCGGTTCGTCGGCCCGATCGCGCCCGCAACGAAGCGCGGCTTGTCCGGTGTCATTGCCGTGTATTTGTCCGCCGCCTCGCATGCGATGCGCGCGGCTTCCACGTTGATCTCGTAGGCGAGCGCCTCCATGCCGTAATCGGCCATGGAAATGGCCTGCGCGTTGAAGGTGTTCGTCTCAAGAATATCGGCGCCGGCCTCAAGATACGCCTCGTGGATGCCGCGAATGATCTCCGGCTGGGTCAGCACCAGAAGGTCGTTATTGCCCTTCAGGTCGCGCGGCCAGTCCTTGAACCGCTCGCCGCGATAGTCTTCCTCGGTCAGCGCATGACGCTGGATCATCGTGCCCATCGCGCCGTCGAGGAGAAGGATGCGCTCCGAGGCGATGTCCGCCAGGCTTTTGATGCGAAGTTTCATGTCCATGGCAATTACTGTACCGATGCCGTTGTTTCACCGAGCGCGGCGCGGCGCGGCACCTCCGGCGCGCGAATGCCGAGCAAGTGACAGATGGCGTAGACGAGGCTCGCGCGATTGAGCGTGTAGAAGTGGAAGTCCGTCACTCCGTTGTCCGCAAGGTCCATCACCTGTTCGGCGGCGACCGTCGCCGCGATGAGCCGCGCGGTTTCAAGATCGTCGTCCAGCCCCTCGAAGCGGGAGGCAAGGCGCTCCGGCACGCTCGCCCCGCAGCGCTTCGCGAAGCCCGCGACCTGCTTGAAATTGTGGATCGGTATCAGCCCAGGCGTGATGGGCAGGGTGATGCCCCGGGCGCGCACCTTTTCGAGATAGCGCCAGTAATCGTCGTTGTTGAAGAAAAACTGGGTGATCGCACGGGTCGCGCCCGCATCCACCTTGGCTTGCAGCATGTCGAGATCAGCCTCGACGGTGGGCGAGTCCGGGTGCTTTTCGGGATAGGCCGAGACGGAGACCTCGAAATCCGCGATGGCGCGGATGCCGGCAGTGAGGTCCGCCGAATTGGCATAGCCGCCGGGATGCGGCGCATAGGCCGCTCCCGCGCCGGCGGGTGGATCGCCCCGGAGCGCAACGATGTGCCGGACGCCCGCCTCCCAATAGGCGCGGACGACCTCGTCCACTTCGGCCCGGGTCGCCGAAACGCAGGTGAGATGCGCCGCGGGCTTCAGCGCCGTTTCGCGGATGATGCGCGACACGGTCGCGTGCGTGCGCTCGCGCGTCGAGCCGCCCGCGCCGTAGGTGACGGAGACGAAGCTGGGAGCGAGCGGCTCAAGCTTGCGGATTGCGCTCCACAGGCTTGCTTCCATCGCCTCCGTTTTCGGCGGGAAGAACTCGAAGGAGACCTTCAAGCCTTTGTGCTGTGCTTTCGGTGCCCGGGCGAAGGTTTCGTCATATGGCTGGCTCACCCGATTTTCTCCCTGGCTTTTGCCTGCGTTTTTTCGAGCGCGGGCTTGACCGCCAGCCAAAGCGCAACGGTGAGGCCCGCGCCCTGCTCCGGTCCCGCTTTCAGCTCGCGGTAAGCCCCGTGTTTGAGCCCGGCTTCCGCAAGCCATGCCGCGACCTCGGTCGAGGAAAAGCCGAGTCGCCGGTGAGCGTGCTGCTGGCGCAGGATCTCGAAATCATGCGGGCTGAAATCCACGACGAGGAGCCGCCCGCCCGGTTTCAAGAGGCGCGCGGCCTCGCGCAGGGCAAGGTCGGGCTCCTCCAGATAATGCAGCACCTGGTGCACGATGACGGCGTCGGCCACCCTGTCGGGAAACGGCAGGTGGTAGATATCGCAAAGCCGCAGGCTGCAATTCGTCAGGTTCTGCTGGTCGATCCGCACGCGCGCGCAGCCGAGCATCGCCCGGTTCGCATCGATGCCGATCGCCTGAGCGGCCACGCCGGAGAACACCTCCAGCATGCGCCCGGAGCCCGTGCCGAGATCGAGCAGAAGCTCGAACGGTCCTGGACCCAGCGCCTCGCGCATGGCGTCTTCGACGGCGCGCTCCGAGACGTGCAGCGAGCGGATTTCGTCCCAGCGGCCCGCATTCTCCGCGAAGTAGGTCTGTGCGGCCTCGGCGCGGGCGGCTTTGAGCCGTTCGGCGCGCTCGCGGTCGGTTTCGAGCGCGAGATCCTGTGCATCGACCTGCCCGAGCACCGACGCGATGAAAGCCTGCGCCTGGGGGCGTCGGGCGGCGCGCACGAAAACCCAGCTCCCTTCCTGCGTGCGCTCGACGAGACCAGCGTCGGCCAGCAGCTTCACATGGCGGCTGACGCGCGGCTGGCTCTGACCGAGAAGCTGCGTCAAGTCCTTGACGCTGAATTCCGCCGTTTGAAGAAGCGCGAGGATGCGCAATCGCGTCGGCTCCGCGATGGCGCGCAACTGCCCCAGGATCGTGTCGAAATCAGGCATGTTCGCTGCTGTCTCGCCTCATAAACATATCTTTATGAGGTTTTCCTCGACTGCGCAAGCCTCGCATCGCGCCCCTTTTGGCGAAATCCGGCGAAAGCATGTGCGAGCACCGGGAGGATGGTGGCCGGATTGCCAGCCTCGAATTTCCGGAGCCTGAGACGGGGCAAAAAGAAAAGGGCGGCCCGAAGCCGCCCTTGGATCAGATGTGCCGCGATGCCGGGCGCTACTCGGCCGGTGCGGGCATTCCCCTTTGCGGCGTGGCGCGGGTCTCGTCCTCCACGACCGGCGCCTGATCCGCCCAGAGGCTGTGATGCTCGCGCGCCCAGTTGCGATCAACCTTGCCGGAGCCCATCGCGTCGAATGCGCCTTCCATGCCGACAGAGCCAATATAGATGTGCGCCAGGATGATCGCGATGAGCACGATGCCGCCGATGCTATGGATGATCTGCGCAAGCTGCATGTCTTCGATTGACGTGCCCTGGAAGGGGAACATCAGCACGAAACCGCTGGCCGCGATGGCCCCGCCGATGAGGATGACGCTCCAGAAGATCATCTTCTGGCCGAAGTTGAAGCGCTTCGCGGGCGGATGGCTTTTCCCGAGCAAACCGCCGCCGGCCTTGATCCACGCCCAATCCGATGCGGACGGAAAATTGTCCCAAACCCAGAGCAGCAGCATCAGGATGATGCCGATGGTGAAGGGAATACCGAGATAATTGTGCGCGTATTTGCCCCATTGGGAGAGCAGCGTGAAGGTCTCGGCCCCGACGAGCGGCAGGAGGAGATCCTTCCCGAACACGATATTCAGTCCGGTCAAGCCGAGGATGATGAAGCTGACGGCCGTGAACCAATGCACGAAGCGGTCGAAGCTGCCGAAGCGCAGGACCTTGACGCCGGACCAGCCGCTTTCGATGCGGACGCGGCCGCGCAGGAGATAGAACACGGCAAGCAGGGCCAGCATTCCGAGCAGGATATAGGCCCCGTAAGTCGGTATGGTGTCCTGATGCAGCGCGCGCCACTCGCGCCCCTCAGGCTGGATGAGCGTTCCCGCGGCGGGATCGGGGATCGAGATGCGGCCCGTTACGCGGTCGAGTTCGCGGAACAGGGCTTCCTCGTTCACGGCCTTGGCCGTCGGGTTCACGCCGGCATCGCCCTGCTGCGCGGACGCGGACAGGGTTCCGGCCGCGAAAACCGCAAGCGCGAGCAAAGCGCACCGCATGACGTTCAGAGAGAACATTGTTTCAACCTCCCGGGCGGCGCCCGCACGGTTCCGCGGGGCGCGCCTTCCTCCTAGACTGCGATCGTTTCTTTGTAAGCCGTTTTCCAGCCCCACGCGCCGGAGCCGTAGCCGCGTTTCACGACGCGCTCCTTGTAGATCTGCGCGATCACCTCGCCGTCGCCTGCAAGCAGCGATTTCGTCGAGCACATCTCGGCGCAGAGCGGGAGCTTGCCCTCGGCGAGGCGGTTCGAGCCGTATTTCTCGTACTCGATCTTGGTGATGTCGGCCTCGGGTCCGCCGGCGCAATAGGTGCACTTGTCCATCTTGCCGCGGGTGCCGAAGTTCGCCGTCTGC
>CAZNAH010000016.1:0-4885 GCA_964570735.1 uncultured Hyphomicrobiaceae bacterium
TCAGCGCGGACCTGCCCGCCTTCGGCCGCTTGTGCGCGGGCAACCGCGTGGCGTTCCGGGCCGTGGCGCTCGACGAGGCGCGAGCCGCCCGGCAGCATGAGGCGGAGTGGTTCGCCCGGCAGCGCGCCGCCATCGCCCGCGCGGAGGCGCAGCCGATTATCGACACGGAGGCGCTGTTGGAGGAAAACCTCATCGGCGGCGTCGTCGATGCCGTCGAACCGCCCTATTGAAGAGAGGTGACGATGACCGAGGACGCTGAAGCTTCCCTACAAACGCGCGACGAAACCGTCACCGCGGCCCTTCTCGTCATCGGAGACGAAATCCTGGCGGGCCGCACCAAGGACAGGAACATCGGCTGGATCGCCGAGCACTGCACCATGATCGGCATCCGGCTCAGGGAAGTGCGCGTGGTGCCAGACGAGCCGGACGCCATCGTCGGCGCGGTCAACGCCCTGCGGGCAGCCTACACCTATCTTTTCACGACCGGCGGCATCGGCCCGACCCATGACGACATCACGGCGGACTGCGTGGCGCGGGCGTTCGGCGTCGCTATTGACGTTGATCCGCGCGCCGTCGCCATGCTGCGCGAGCGCTACACGGAGGCCGAACTGACGCCCGCCCGCATGCGCATGGCGCGCATTCCCGAAGGCGCGGCCCTGATCGAAAACCCGGTCTCGAAAGCGCCGGGGTTCTGGATCGGCAACGTCATCGTCATGGCGGGCGTGCCGGCGATCATGCAGGCGATGATGGTGGCCGTGACGCCGAAGCTGAAAACAGGCCGCAAGCTCGTCTCGGAAACCATCCGCGTGAACGCGCCGGAAGGCGATGTCGCCGACCTGTTGCGGGACTGCCAGGCCGCCTTCCCCGATGTGCTGATGGGCAGCTACCCCTTCATTCAGGACGGGCGCTACGGCACGAACCTCGTCCTGCGCGCGACCGATCCCACCCGCATCGCCGAGGCGCAGCGCGAACTCGAAGCCCGTCTCGCCCGCGCGAAACTCAGCGAGCCGTTGAAAGGGTGGGGATAAAAAACGCCCGGCGAAAAGCCGGGCGCGAGGTTCAGGAGGAGAGGGCCAGTTGTCCCGGCTCGAATATGCTCAGTGGATCGCGGGGGCCGCTTCGTCCTGCGGCGGCAGCATGTCCTCATCCGTCAGTTGCAGATGCGGCACCAGCGTTTCGTCATGCTTGAGCGCGGGCTTCTCGTCGGCGAAGAAAATCTGGTCGATCTGGGACAGGAAGACCTCGCACGCCACGCGCAGCTCCAGCAGATCGACGCGCCCGCCCACGCGATAGTCCTGCCCCTGCGGCGCAGCGCTGTCATTGACCGCGCCGAAGCCCACCTGCCGCTGCTCCAGAAAGCGCACGGGCAGGTCGCCGCCGTGAAAGAGGCGCTGCGGATCGCTCACATATTCGCATTGCAGCGTCTCGCAATCGGCCGTCGCGTCGATGAACTGCTCTGCGTCCGCCCGGATGCGCGGCGCGGCGCGTTTCAGTTCCGCCGCCCATTCGCGCGCCCGAATGAGTTTCGTCACCAGCAGAGCCTCGTGGCTGCGAAGCTCGTTGAAGCTCGACCGGAAGCGCGAGAGACGCGCCGCAATCTCGGCATGCCCCGCCCCCCTGATGAGAGCTGGTTTGCGGCACGCCGTTTCCTTCAGATGTGCGGCGTGATCCAGCGCGGATTCGATCGCATCGCGCAGGAAGTAGATGGTCGTATAGAGACTATCCTGCGTCTCGTCGTAATTCGTCCAAAGCGCCATAGCCCCGTTTCCGATCCCGACGGACCGCTCCCAAGCCGGCGTGCCTGATCATGCGAAGCTGAAGGCTGAGGCCGATCCATCAGGAAACGCAGGGACAAAAGGGATCGGCCTCGATGGCCCTACTCCGACGCGGCTGAGCGTGAGCTTATGAACATCCGCTCGTTCCGCCGCAGCTATCGCACTTGAGACACGTTCCATTCCGAACGAGGGTGAAATTGCCGCATGTTCCGCAGGCTTCGCCCTCGTAGCCCTTCGCGCGAGCCTCCGCGATCAGTTCCGCCCGGTTCGATTTCGCGGGCCGATGGCCGTGCGAATGGGCATGCTGCGGAGAGGCTTCGACGCCACGCTCGACTTCGATGGAACCCAGCCACGCGGTTTCCGCGTCGGCACTCAGGGCATGGGCCAGCGCGCCTGTAACGGCGCCGCTGATTCGTTGTGTTGGAGTGTTCTCCGAAACCATGACAACTTTGTGGTGAAGCCCGCGCGTCAGCCCGCGGCTCATGAAGCGATCCGCGTGGATCACCGCCGCAGCCTTCGGCTTGTCTTCGCCGACCCCGCCGCCGACGACAGTGGCTCCGATCTCGGCCGGATCGACATGGGCGAGGTCGTTGCGCGCTAGATACGAGACCGCGAGCTCGCGGAAGATGTAGTCGAGAATCGACGTCGCGTTCTTGATGGTCTCGTTACCTTGCACCAAGCCTGCCGGCTCGAAACGGGTGAAGGTGAACGCCTCGACGAACTCCTCCAGCGGCACGCCATATTGCAGGCCGAGCGACACTGCGATGGCGAAATTGTTCATCAGGCTGCGAAAGGCGGCGCCCTCCTTGTGCATGTCGATGAAAATTTCGCCGACGCGGCCATCCTCATATTCGCCGGTGCGCAGATAGACCTTATGGCCGCCCACGACCGCTTTCTGCGTGTAGCCCTTGCGGCGGTTGGGCAGCTTCTCGCGCTCGGCCTTGAGCCGCACGCGCTCCACGACCCGCTCCACGATGCGCTCGGCGACGAGGCTCGCGCGCTTGGCCGCCGGGTTCGACGCGAGAAGCGCCTCCGCCGTTTCCTCCTGCTCGTCCTCGTCCGCGCCGAGCACCTGCGCCGAAAGCGGCTGAGACAGCTTCGAGCCGTCGCGATAGAGCGCGTTCGCCTTGAGCGCCAGTTTCCAGGACAGCATGTACGCCTCGCGGCAGTCCTCCACCGTCGCGGTGTTCGGCATGTTGATGGTTTTCGAGATTGCGCCTGAAATGAAAGGCTGCGCCGCCGCCATCATGTGGATGTGGCTCTGCCAGGACAGCGCGCGCTTGCCTTTGCGCCCGCACGGATTGGCGCAGTCGAACACGGGCAGATGCTCTGGCTTCAGCCCCGGCGCGCCTTCCAGCGTCATGGTTCCGCAGACATATTCGTTCGCCGCCTCGATCTCCGCCTTCGTGAAGCCGATGGCCGCGAGCAGGTCGAAGCCCGGCGCGTCCATCTCCTCGGGTGAAAGCTTCAGGGCGCCAGTGCAGAACTCCTCGCCGAGCGTCCATTTGTTGAAGACGAACTTGATGTCGAACGCGCCGCCGAGGCCAGCCTCCACCGCCGCGATCTTCTCCGGCGTGAAGCCCTTTTTCGTCAGCGACTTGTGGTTGATGTGCGGCGCATCTTTCAGCGTGCCGCGCCCAACCGCATAGGCGATGATCGCCTCGACCGCCTCTTCGCCATAGCCGAGCGTGCGGAGCGCTTCCGGCACGGCGCGGTTGATGATCTTGAAGTAGCCGCCCCCGGCCAGCTTCTTGAACTTCACCAGCGCGAAATCCGGCTCGATGCCCGTGGTATCGCAATCCATGACGAGGCCGATCGTGCCGGTCGGCGCGATCACGGTCGCCTGCGCGTTGCGGAAGCCGTGCTTCTGGCCGAGTTCGATCGCCTCGTCCCACACATGCGCCGCAGCGGCCGCGAGGTCTTTCTGCGGGCAGGCATCATGGTCGAGCGGAACCGGAGCGGTGGCGAGCTGCTCATAGCCGGACTTGCGGCCATAGGCCGCGCGGCGATGGTTCTTCATCACACGCAGCATGTGGGAGGCGTTCTCCTCGTATCCGCCGAACGCGCCGAGTTCCTTCGCGATCTCCGCTGAGGTGGCATAGGCCGTGCCGGTCATCAGCGCGGAGACCGCGCCCGCAAGCGCGCGGCCCTCGTCGGAGTCGTAGCCGATGCCGGAGACCATCAGCAGCCCGCCGAGATTGGCGAAACCGAGCCCCAGCGTGCGGTATTCATAGGACAGCCGAGCGATCTCCTTCGACGGAAACTGAGCCATCATCACGGAGATTTCGAGCACCAGCGTCCAGAGCCGGCAGGCGTGAGCGAAATCCTTCACGCGCAGAATCTGGCCGCCCTTGCGGCTGCGGAACGTCATCAGGTTCAGCGACGCGAGATTACACGCCGTATCGTCCAGGAACATGTATTCCGAGCACGGATTCGAAGCGCGGATCTCGCCCGAGGCGGGGCAGGTGTGCCAATCGTTGATGGTGGTGTGGAACTGGATGCCCGGATCGGCGCTCGCCCATGCCGCGTGGCTGATCTGATCCATCAGTTCGCGCGCCTTGACGGTCCTTACGGTCTTGCCCGTGATGCGCGCCTTCAGCGCCCAATCGCCGCCATCCTCGACCGCCCGCAGGAACGAATCGTCGACACGCACGGTGTTGTTCGAGTTCTGCCCCGCCACGGTGCGGTACGCCTCGCCCTCCCAATCGGTGTCGAAGGACGGGAACGCGATGGACTTGTAGCCCTGCCGCGCGAACTGGATGACGCGCTGAATATAGTTATCCGGCACGAACGCCTTGCGCGCGGCCTTGATCTCGCGCTTGAGCGCCGGGTTCTTCGCCGGATCGAAGCAATCCTCGCCCTCGGCCTCGCAGTTCACGCATGCCTTCATGATCGCGGTGAGGTGCTTCGCGCACGCCTTCGAGCCCGCGACGAGGGAGGCGACCTTCTGCTCCTCCTGGACTTTCCAGTTGATGAATTCCTCGATGTCCGGATGGTCGGCGTCCACGATCACCATCTTGGCCGCGCGCCGGGTGGTGCCGCCCGACTTGATCGCGCCGGCCGCCCGGTCGCCGATCTTGAGGAAGCTCATCAGGCCCGACGATTTCCCG
>CAZNAH010000016.1:4993-28715 GCA_964570735.1 uncultured Hyphomicrobiaceae bacterium
GCCCTCGTTGACGAGGTCGTCGGCGACGGACTGGATGAAGCAGGCGTGCGGCTGCGGGTGCTCATAGGCGCTGTTGGAGCGGACGAGGTCTCCCGTCTCGTGATCGACGTAGTAATGGCCCTGACCCGGCCCGTCGATGCCATAGGCCCAGTGCAGCCCGGTGTTGAACCATTGCGGGCTGTTCGGCGCGGCCATCTGCATGGCGAGCATGTAGCAAAGCTCGTCGTGGAAGGCGCGCGCGTCGTCTTCATCGGTGAAGTAACCGCCCTTCCAGCCCCAATAGGTCCATGCGCCCGCCATGCGGTCGAACACCTGGCGCGCGTCCGTTTCCGAGCCGAAGCGCTCGGCTTCAGGCAAATCCCGCAGCGCGGCCTCGTCGGGCACGGAGCGCCACAGCCATGACGGAACCTGGTTTTCCTCGATCTTCCTGAGGCGCGCCGGCACGCCCGCCTTGCGGAAATATTTCTGCGCGAGGATGTCGGCCGCGACCTGGCTCCACTGCTCCGGCACCGTGAAGCTTTGCAGCTTGAAGACCACGGAACCGTCCGGGTTCTTCATCTCGCTGGTGGCCTGCCGGAAAGCGATGTCCGCATAGGGGGACTGACCTTTTTTCGTGAAGCGCCGTTCGATCCGCATCGAAGAATCTCCTCGTGTGGCGCGCGGCCACGGCGCGCCAGCCTCAGTTTCGGAATATCGGGAACGCGACACGCATACGCGCACGGACGCATCACAGGGACGCCGCAAGCGCGGACAGCCACGGGTCCGCGAGGCGGTGGGAACAGCACAGGTCGAGCCTGCACTTATGACAGGAACTGACGCGTTGGGTTCGGAAGGGGGCCGCCTGGACGGCCAGCGGGAAAAGGTGCCGCCCCACTCCCCTGGAGGAGCAGTCCCCGCTAGCGGCAATGTCAGAGTTAATGCGATTCGGGCGTTCGGAGCGTGCCTCCGAGGCAACACTCTTGTCTAGTTATTGTGGGTGCGCCACCCGAGCCGTGCAACATATTGTGTCACAGAACGCACGGCAGCAAGTCATGGGTGACACTCTGTGTATGATGGGAGGGGGGTCTGTGCATAACGGCGCGGGCGCCGCGAAGACAAAGCCAAGATTACGCTGATTCCGCTTCGGGTTCTGTCCGGTCCCGCCAAATCGGCCCGCCATCCACAGCTATGCGCCGTCAACAGCTTGTGCCTGGGAAATCCCCGCATCGCGCGCAGAGGATTTCATCAAAACTTCACGCGCGAGCCGATGATGACAGCCTGCCATGGTTCCAGCGCCACCGTTTCGCTTGCGCCGCTGGCCGCGCGAATCTCCGCGTCGGCGTCGTAGTGCTGAACGATCGCATAGACCTCGGCGCCCGCCTCCTCGAAGGTCTGCATGATGCCCGCGCCCCAGCGCACGGTCTCGCTCGACGCGAGCGCCGCGGAGGCGCCGCCCAGGGCGTCCGGCGCTGCTATGGCCTCGCCCGCGCGGATATCCTCATAGCGCGCGGCCTCCGCAAAGATCGTGGTCAGCCCGTCGCCGAAGAGGCGAAGCTGCGCGCCGGCGTGCAGCGCGGCAAGGCGGGCGGTCTCGCGCCCTGCCGCATCGAAGTCGCGCTGGGCATAGGCCGCGTGAGCGTAAAGGCCGGAGGGTGTGTGCTTCACCAATGCGGAGAGACGCAGATCGGTCGCGTTCTGGGTCTCATCGTCGCGATAAACGCCCGCAGCCGCCGACAGCGCGAACGGCCCAAAGCCGCCGTCGAAGGTGAGCGCCGCGTCGGTCACGTCGTCCTCGCCTGCGTCCGCCCAGAGCCGGAAGCCGCCGATTTCGGGGCTGACCCACTGCACAAAATCGCCGCGCGGGCTGTCGAGACCGGACGCCAGATCGCTCCAGCGCAGCCCGCTTGCCGCGCCGCCCGCGCCCCGCACATCGAATGCCGTGTTGTAAAGGACATCGGGCGAGGTATGCACGATGATGGTCCACAGCTTGTAATAGACGAGCGAGTTCGTGGCCGGCGAAAGCTGGCCGATACTGAAGCGTCCGAGATTTTCATGCTCGACCCAGCCATGAGCGAGCCTTGTGCGCAGGCCATCGCCGTTCACCGCCGCGCTGCCTTCGTCATTGTCCGCCGTCAGCGTGCTCGTGCCCACCTCGCGATATTCGATCTCAATGACGAAACCCGCCTTCAGCCCCGGCGCGGCGCGGTCCTCACCCGACAGCGTCGAGCGCGACGAGGAATAGATGTTATCCGCGATGAACGTGTCGCTCTGCGCGCCGTCATCCCAGCTCATGAGCACGCGGTTCACCTGGCCGGAGAGTTTCAGCGAAACGCCGCGCCCGCCTTTCGCCGCCGCATCGAGCGCTTCGATCCGCGCGTGGAGATCATCGCAGCAGGTCTGGCCTGCGGCAGGCATAAACGCGAAGGAAACCAGAAAACAAAGAACGATCGAGATCCCGCGCACACGCACCCCCTTGCCATTATGGAGCGCGAGCTAAGCCCTGATGGCCTGCCAGTGCAAGGGGAAGGCTTCACGTCGCGGTCGATGCGGCGAAATGCGCCTCGATCCTCTCCTTCAGCCAGCCCCAGGCTTCCGCCTCGCGCGGCCCGGCCGTCTTCGAGATCGCGATTTCGAGATACGCCATTTCGCCGCGAATTTTTTCCGGCGGGAGCATGTGGAGGCGGCTCGCGAGAATGGCCGCCTCGATGACGGCATTCTGCGCGCGGTTGAAGCCGGGCGCGGGCCGGTGCGCGGCCGCGTGCACCACCCGGCACCGGAAGCGCGGGCGCAGATCGTCCTCGGCGCGCTCGAAGACTTCGAGCTCGTAATGCGCGACGCAATCGGCGAGGCGCCAACCGTCGATGATCTGCGCGCGAGCGACGGGCCACTCCTTCCGCCCCGTGAGCGCGCCCGCGAAGACGCGCACATCATCCGTCACATTCGCGGTGACGACGCCCCGCGCGGTCAGGTTGTCGAGCGTGCGCGACGGCCGGAACGGCGCGGCGATCCAGCCCTCGCCGTCCTCGATCAGACCCAGGGGCGCGATGTGCGGCGCGCCATCATCCGCCGTGGTGATCAGGATCATCTCGCGGATCATCGGCATGACTAGCGCTCGCCTTCGCCGCGCTCGACGCGGCGGCCCGCATGCCGAGTCGTGCCCGCCTCCTTGAAGCGGGTCAGATCTTCCGGCTCGGGCGCATCCGCCGCGACGCCCCAGTTCAGCGGCGTATCCTGCGCGTAACGCTTGCCGAGCTGGTAAGCGATCTGCGCGCGGGCGCATTCGACGCCGAGATAGAAGGCGTGGCCGCCATCGTGCTCCACGCCGAGCTTCGGGAAGAGGGCGAAGGGGTCGTCCGCCACCCAATGCCCGCGCCGGTTGAAGATGTGGATGCCATCTTCCGCCGCCTCAACGCGGTAGTTGTCGTCGCGCACCTCGGCGGCCAGTTCCGCGATCTCGGCCGGCGTGTTCGGGAAGGGCTGCTTCGCGTGAAGGCTCAAGAGCGCGTCCGTATAATCGCGCGGCAGGCTGGCATCGGCGCGCGCCGCAAACATCAAACGCCGCGCCGCATCGTGCTCCTTGGTCGTGCGCCGGGTGTGCGGACTGACCTGCACGGTGAGGACATTGCGGATTTCGAGTTCCGAGCAGATGCCGATGAGCATGGCCGTGACACCGCCGGAATCCGCATCCGTGAGTTCGGTGAGGTTGCCCGTGCCCATCAGCATGTCGGTCTGCGGCCGCTCGCGGCGGAACTGCGCATAGCGCTCCAGCGAGGCCATGAAGCCGAAATGGATGGGATCGAGGATCGGGTCGGCGATGTGCGGGAGGCCGCGCTTCCCGGCCTCCTCACAGGCGCGATGGAGGGAGGCGAGGTCGCCATGCATCGCCGGGATCAGCACGGGCATCGCGCCGGTTTCCTCCGCGATCCAGAGGTTCGCTTCGGTGAGGCTGAGGAGGAAATCCGCGCCCGCACGCGCGCCCATCAGCAGTTCGTCCTCGCTCGCGGAATCGACGCTGACGCGAAACCCTCCCGCTTTCAGCGCCCGCACGGTCTCGGCGAGATGGGGGAAGGGCGTATCGGGCAGGCAGCCGATGTCGATCACGTCCGCGCCCGCCGCCTTCAGCGTCGAAGCCCGCGCGAGGATGGCCTCTACCGTCATGGCGCTCGCATCGACGATTTCCGCGAAGATGCGGATGTCATAGCGGGACAGATCGGGCGGCCCGCCGTGGCGGCCGAAATAGGCGGGCAGATCCTTCAATTCGTCCGGGCCGCGCTCGAAGGGCACGCCGAACTCCGCCGACAACGCGGCGAGATCGGCCCGGCAGCGCCCCGGCAGGATCACACGATCCGCCATGACGGGCCTCGGCAGGCGGCGGCGGATCAGCGCTTCCGTCATCAGCGCCGCGACCTTAACGTTCATATCGGCGACGGCGTAGGTCGCGCTGCCGAAGTCGATCCCGGCCAGGACTTTTTCCAGGCGCGGCTTCGCGAGCCGGCCCGTCAGGAAGAGAAGTCGCTGTGCCGTTTTGTCCATCCCGGACGATCAAACCGCGTCATGCGCCGCGACGGTCGAGGCCGGCCGCATGGCATCCCGCGCGACGGCCGGCACGTGGCCCGCCAGCGCCTCGCCGAGCCGGTCGTAATCGTGCTCGCCCAGCCAGACGACATCGAAATCGGCATCTTCCATGAAGACGGGGAAGGCGCGGTCTACGATGCCCCGCTCGGAAAGCTGGGCGATCGTCAGCGTCTCGTCGGGGGCGGCCTGCTTCACCAGGATCAGCCGTTTCGCCTGCGTTTCGGCGGCGAGCCACGAGGCGAGGCTGTCGGAGGTGACGTCCCAGCTTTCCTCGATGCCCGGCGCTCCCGCCAGCAATTCAAGCGGCGCCCAGATGGGGGTCGAGCCCTCGTCGAGCGACTTCGCAAGCCCCTCGAAGCCTTGCGCGACGGTAAACCCAGGCTCAAGGCTCGCCAGCGCCTCGGCGAACTGCGCCATCGCCAGGAGCGCCATACGGTGCGCCGCGCCGTCGCCAAGGCCCATCCGGGCCTGCGCATCGCGAACCGTGTCGGCGAACGGCCCTCCCCCCGTGACGACGATGACGGGTGCGGGCGCCGAACGGCAGGCCGCGAGCCATTGCCGGACATAGGGGGAATAGGCAAGGCTGCCGCCCAGCTTCACGACCGTGAGGTCATCCGGCATGGGGGCGGCGGCGCATCTCATGGCTCGCCTCCCGATGCGACCCTCTCGGCCCGCCGCATCGTGAGGGAATAGATGTTCGCCTCCTCGACGGCCTTCTGGCGGCGCACGATTTCGCAGCCGAGCGATGCTCCCGGCAACCTGTCGAGCTTCTCGACCATGACCCGGACGGCGGCCGCGCGCCGGTGCGACAGGCAATGCTCCGCCACCTTTTCGGCGAGCGTCTCGACGAGCAGGACATGCCCCTGCGCGAGGATCGCCTTGATGCCGTCGATGATGAAATCGTAGGACACGACGGTGTCGAGATCGTCGCTGATGCGCGGCGCAGGATAGACCGACAGTTCCACCGAAAAGCGCACGCGCTGGGAAATCCCCTGCTCCTCGCTCCACACGCCGATGCGGGCGGGCAGCACCAGGTCCATCACGCGGACCTTGTCGAGTACAGGCTGCTCCGGCCTCGGATTGGGTGACAGGAAGCGCGCGGCTAGGATACGGTTGTCGGCAATCATGGATCAGGCGTCCTCCCCGCTGTGACAGCGTTTTACAACCGCCAACATATCATGAACGCGGGTTTGCGTCGTGCCGTTCCGCGGAATGCGCTGTCGCACATCGCGGATTCGCTCCGGGCTGAGCATACCCGCGCGGCCATCGTCGCAGAGTGCGCCGCGAAAGCCGAGGATGTCGGGTTCGAACGCGCAGAGCGCGGGAATGTCGCGCGGTTTCAGGCTGCCGGCGAGCCCGACGAACAGGCCAAGCGCGCGGGCCTCGCTCACGACGCGGGCCAGCCGGCCGGTCTCCATGAGATCCGGAAGACCGCCCTGCGTCTTCCCCGCCGTATCGAACACCACGCCGCGCACGCCGGCGCTCGCGAGATCGGCCAGCAGCGCAGGGAGCGGGCGCGCCGGCAACGCGTCGGCGAACAGCACTGCTGCGAGGGTCACATCCTGCAAAAGGCGCTCGAAGCTGCGCAGGCAGCCTGCCAGATCGCCGGGAAACAGCCCGATCTTCACGACGGAAACGCCGGTCTGCGCGGTGCGGCGAACGGCTTCGGCAATGACGGTGGGTTCAAGCATCAGATCGCCGATGGTCGCGCTGGTCGGCGCGCGCGCTCCCGCAGCCGCGACGATCGCCGCGACCTCGTGCGGCGCCACGGCCCCCAACGCGCCGCACCCCGGCTCCTTGATGTCCACGATGTCGGCCCCGCCCGCCAGGGCAACGCGCGCCTCCGCAACATTCCGCACGCTGGCCATGAACGCGGTCATCGCGGGTCTGCGCTCGCAGCTTCAAGGGGCAACGCGCCGGCTGGAAACATGCGCGCACGGAACGCCTCGACGGCGTGAGGGCAATCCCGCTCGTCAGGCGTCAATGAAACTTCAATGGCCGCAGCAAGCCGCGCCGGCGGGTTCGTCAGTAAGAGAATGCGGTTCGCGAGCCGGATCGCCTCGCGCACGTCATGGGTAACGAACAGCACGGTGACGGGCTCGGTGCGCCAGAGCGTGGTGAGCAGTCCGCGCAGATCGTCCGCCGTCGCTTCGTCGAGGGAGACGAACGGCTCATCCATCAGCATCAGCGAGGGGCGCACCGCGAAGGCGCGCGCGAGCGACGCGCGGCGCTGCATGCCGAGGCTCGTCTGGCCGGGGAAGTGGTGCGCAAAGTCGGAAAGGCCGACGCGGTCGAGCCAGCGCAACGCTTTCTCCTTCGCCAGCGGGTCTTTCCCGAGCGGCAGCGCGACATTGGCGAGCAGGGTCCGCCAGGGCAGAAGGCGCGGTTCCTGGAAGACATAGGCGAGACGGCGCGCGGCCTCAGGGTCGCCGAAGGTCAGCGTGCCCTGAAAGTCTGCATCGAGGCCGCTGATAATGTTCAGCGTGGTGGTCTTGCCGGTGCCCGACGGGCCGAGAATGCAGACGAATTCGCGATCCGCCACATCGAAGCGGAGATGCGAGAGCACGACCCGGCCCGGATGACCATCCGCATCGCGAAAGCACTTTTCGTCGATCCTGACATGAAGAGCCGTCACGCCCGCCACCGGTTCGCGGCGCGCTGCCAGGGCTGAAGCAGCGCCGCCTCGATCAAGAGAACAATGGCAATGAAGCCGAAGGCATAAGCGAGGATGCCCTCCACATCGAAAAGCTGGAAGAGCGTATGCAGCTGGAAGCCGACGCCGCCCGAAAGGCCCAGCAATTCTACGACGAGCACGATTTTCCAGACGAGGGCGAGGCCCGACCGCGCGGCCGCCGCGACGTAGGGGGCAAGCTGCGGCAGATGGACATGCACGAGCAGATCGCGCCGGCTGAAGCGATAGACGCGGGCCATCTCGTCAAGCTGCGGCGACAGGGCGCGCGCGCCCTCGCGCAAGGTCACCGCCACGTTCGGGATCTTGTTGATGGCGACCGCCGTGATCGCGGCCGCTTCCGTGAGCCCGAACCAGACGTAGCAGAGAATGATCACGACCAGCGCGGGCAGGTTCAGGAAAAGGATGAGCCAGTTGTCGAAAAAGCGGTCGATCTGCCGGTTCCGCCCCATGACGATGCCGATGGCCGAGCCGATGACCATCGCGAGGAAAAAGCTCGCCGCGACACGCGAGAGCGTTGCGCCTACATGATAGGCGAGTTGCCCGCTGACGAGTTCCGTGTAAAGCCGCGCCATGACATCCTGCGGCGGGGGCAGAAATCGCGATGTGCTGATCGCAGCCGCGACCGCCCAGATCGCGACGAGCGCGAATGCCGACAAGACGGGAACGACGAAGGGCGCCGTTAGTATGGAGCGCACGGAGCGCCCGCGCGTCTCCATGCGGCTAGAAGACAAGCCCATCCCAGAACGCCCCTGGATCGAATGCGACCCCCGCGCCGGTCAATTCAGGGCCGCCGACTTCCGCCAGGATCTGGAAGAGTTTCGCTGCGGCCTGGCGATCCCGCGCGTTCCAGGTGTGCAGAAGGCCCTCGCGGTAGCGCTCGCGCAGGGTTTCGAACTCCGGCTGGGAATTCGCGTTCATCAGCGGGCGGAGGCGGTCCCATTCCTCGTTCGAGGTGAGCATGATTTTCTGCGCGTTCTGCATGGCGTTGGCGAAGCCGCGGATGCGCTTTTCGTCCGTATCGGCCAGTTTCGCCGGGAAGACGAAGCCGACGAGCGGCAAAACGCTTTCGATGCCGAACGCCTTCATCATATCCGCGACGGGCAGGATGCGCTTATAGCCCTCCGCTTCCAGACGGGCCGCGAAATGCCAGTAGTTCAGGAGCGCGTCGACGCGGTCCGCCTTGATCTGCTCGTTGAGCAGGGGCGGCGCGCCGAAGACAGGCGTCGCGACCGCCGCGATGTCGCCGACGCCCTGTTTCGTGCCGTAGGCGCGCAGGAGAAGCCAACTTTTGTCGAGAGGGCCGCCCGCCACGCCCACGCGCTTGCCCTTCAGGTCGGCGACCGTGCCCACGCCGGAACCGGGGGGAACGACCACGCTGCCGAGCGCAGCCGAATAAGGCATGAACTGAAAGGCGCCGCCTTCCGCGCGCTGGCGCATCACCCAGAACCAGTCCGCGACGATCAAATCCACCTCGCCGCCGAGCAGCGCGACCTGCGTCGCCTGGTTCGAGGCCAGTTCCAGGATGTCGAGGGCGAAGCCTTCGCGCGCGTCGAGCTTGTGGTGACGGATGACGTCGAGCAGCCAGTTCACCGTGCCGAATTTCAACGTGCCCGCGCGCAAGGCCGGCGCGCCCAGGGCGGAGCGGCTCGTGAGCCCGAGCAGGGCCGCAGCCGAGAAGAGCCCGCCGCAGACCTGCCGCCGGTTCGGATATCCCGATGGATCAGCCACCGCCAGCGCCCGCTTTCAGAATGCGGTTCCGCAGGAGCCAGTCCAGCCCGCGCCGCCAGGACTCATCAGTATTTCCACGGATGTCGGCGCTAACCCGGCTCAGGACCTTGTCCGTGCCGGCTTCCCGGATTTCCACGTTCACATTCAGGATCAAGTTCGAGACCTTCTGAACCCAGCCGAGAATCGCGACGTCGGCCCCGGCTTTCTTTGCGATATCCGCCGCGCATCCGTTGCAGGAATGAAGCTCGCCCGCCGCGTTGATCTCCCCCGACACCGGCGCGAGATCGACGAGGCTGTAGCGCCCGGAGTCCGCGAGCCGGGTTGAGAGCACACGGTCGAGTTGCCCGAGCCGAGCCGTTTCATCGGCGCGCTTGCCTTGAATTTCACCCTCGTGGCTCGTATCGATGAGCTCGAAATTGAAGACGGCCGCCTTGACCGGCAGGCTCGTCGAGGCAGCCCGGTTGGCGGACAGGCATATCGTGATGAGCAGCAGCGAGCAGAACGCCGCCAACGCCTCAACCTGGTATTTCCTCACCATGTCCCGCTTTCTCGCGGCTTGTTTTCGTGGCAGAAGGATCGCCCTCTATTGTGTCAAGTTCTGCCACAGGGCGTCGCAAAAAACAATCCTGCGTCACTGCTAAAAATACTTGCTCATAATATTCTTATTAACTCCCGGATTTTAACATTACTCTTCTTTCATCGCGAAGCGGGTTGACATGATTTTCATGCGCCGCTTAAAGTCCTTCATAATAAAAAGGCTTTTTGGGTCAGGAGACGTTCCGGATGATCGCGCGCAACGGTGCGAAACGCATTCGCGTGTTCAGCGTATTTGCCATAGCCGCGACGCTTTTCCTTCCAGGGCTTCATGAAGGCAGCGCGCAGACCCCGTCTGCACCGGCCGCAACGCAGCAAGCCGCCATCACATCTTACAAAATCGGTTATCTCGCGCGGGAGCAGAAAAAGCCCTTGCCGATCTCGCGGCTCGACTATCCCGCCGACGACTGGGGCATCGCGGGCGCGCGGCTCGGCATCCAGGATAACAATACCACGGGCCGGTTCCTCAAGCAGGAGTTCATCCTGGAAACGGCGAAGGTGCCCGCGGGCGAGGATATCGCCGCGGCAGCGGATAAGATGGTGTCGGGGGGCGCGCAGTTCATTCTGCTGGACGCGCCCGCGAGCGATATCGTCGCGGTCGCGGATGCGATGAAGGACCGCGACGTGCTCATCTTCAACATTGCCGCGACGGACGTCGCCCTCCGCGAAGAATCCTGCCGCGCCAACGTGATGCACACCGCCGTGAGCCGCAACATGCTGGCCGACGCGCTGGCTCAGTATCTCGTCTGGAAGAAATGGAGCCGCTGGTTCCTCGTGGAGGGTGCGAACTCGGAAGACAAGGCGATGGGCGAGGCGTTCCGCCGGGCGGCCAAGCGCTTTGGGGCAAAGATCGTCGAGGAACGCGAATATAAGGAGGCGGCGGGAACGTCGCGGACCGACACGGGCCACGAGCAGATCCAGGCGCAGATGCCCGTTTTCACGCAGAATGCGCCCGATCACGACGTGCTTGTCGTCGCGGACGAGAGCGAGGTCTTTGGCGCGTATCTGCCTTATCGCACATGGGACGCGCGGCCCGTGGCGGGAACGGCCGGCCTCGTGCCTTCAGGCTGGCATGAGGCGAGCGAGCAATGGGGCGGCACGCAATTTCAGAACCGCTTCGACAAGATCGCCAACAACCGCAAGATCCGCTCCATCGACTACCAGGCGTGGCTCGCCATGCGCGTCATCGGAGAGGCGGCGCAACGGGTGCGTTCCAGCGAGTTCGCCGCGTTGCGCGATTACATCCGCGGCCCGAAGCTGGAGGTCGCCGCCTTCAAGGGACAAAAGCTCACGTTCCGCCCTTGGAACAACCAGATGCGGCAGCCGATCGTCGTGGGGACGTATCACCTGCCCGTGTCCTGGTCGCCCCAGCAGGGCTTCCTGCATCAGTTGACAGCCCTCGACACGCTGGGCGTTGATCAGCCCGAAACCAAGTGCAAGTTTTAATGAACATCTGGGAGGATCAGATGAAAACAGCTTTCGCGGCAGTTCTTTCTGCCAGTGTTTTGACCTTTTCTCCGGCCTTTGCCTACACGGTCTACGTCTCGAACGAGAAGGACAACACGGTCACTGTCATCGACTCCGAGAAACTTGAGGTGATCAAGACCGTCCCCGTCGGCAACCGCCCCCGCGGCATTATCATGTCGAAGGACGGCAAGCATGTCTATCTCTGTGCGAGCGACGACAACACGGTGCAGGTGCTCGACGCGAAAACGCTTGAGGTCCTCCATACCCTGCCCTCCGGCCCTGACCCTGAACTGTTCGTGCTGCACCCCTCCGGAAACCCGCTCTACATCGCCAATGAAGACGACAACCTCGTCACCGTCGTGGATGTGAACGAGCGCAAGATGCTCGCCGAGGTGCCCGTGGGCGTCGAGCCGGAAGGCATGGGCATCAGCCCGGACGGCAAATTCATGGTCAACACGTCGGAAACGACGAACATGGCGCAGTTCATCGACACGGCCACCAACACCATCGTGGCGGATGTTCTGGTGGACAGCCGGCCGCGCTTCGCCGAATTCACCAAGGACGGAAAATACGTCTACGTGTCGGCGGAAATCGGCGGGACCGTCTCCGTGATCGACCCCGAGAAGCGCGAAATCGTCAAGACGATCGAATTCCAGGTGCCGGGCATCGCCAAGGAACTGCTTCAGCCGGTGGGCGTGCGCGTGACGCAGGACGGCAAGAAGGTCTATGTCGCGCTCGGCCCGGCGAACCGCGTCGCGGTCGTGAACGGCGAGACTCACGAAGTCGAGAAATATCTCCTCGTCGGCCAGCGCGTCTGGCAGCTCGCCTTCACGCCGGACGAGAAGTATCTGTTCACGACGAACGGCAACTCCAACGATGTGTCCGTGATCGACGTGAAGGAAGACAAGGTCATCAAGTCCATCAAGGTGGGCCGCCTGCCGTGGGGCGTCACGGTGGGGCCGAAAATCGAGTAGCCACGCATCCGGCGTCCGCCGCCATTTAAGAACGCATGAATAAACACGCAAAAACGGAGGAAATGACGATGAAACCCGCCATCTGCGCCCTTGCCCTGCTCGTTGCAGCCTTTACCCTGCCGGTTGATGCTCAGGGCCGGTCCGGGCTTCTGACGGGCGCGACCAAGCTCGACCCGATCACGCTCAGCGTCGGCAAACCGCTTGCCGCGAAGCCTTATGAGCTCGAGTCCGGCAAATATTACCGCCTCGAAATCGTGTCCGACGGCTCCGGCGAGCTGGCCATTCGCGGACCTGAGTTCTTTCGCAACGTCTGGGTCAACGAAGTCGTCATCAACGACATCGAGATCCGCCCGCTCGGCGTGGACAGCATCGAGTTCGACGCGGCGGGCAAGGCGCTCATCTCATTCGTGGCGATCCGCCCCGGCACGTTCGAGCTGTCCATTCCGGGCTCGACCGGAGAAAGCCAGAAGGCGGTGTTCAACGTGAAGTAAGCGGCAGGGGCCGGAGTCCCGGTTGAACAACGTCAGAGCGGCACGCATGCTGTGAGGATGATCCCGTCCCCCGCCACATCGCCGATGACGCCCGCGCTCAAGGTTGCGGGCGTGTCTCATTCATACGGCGCGCTCCGGGCGCTCGACAATGTCAGCTTCGATGTGGCCCCCGGCACATTCCGCGCGCTGCTGGGCCTGAACGGCGCGGGAAAGACCACGCTTTTCGCCCTCATCACACGGCTGTTCGACCGGCAGCAGGGCGACATCCGCGTGTTCGGCTTCGATGTGCGGCGCGATGCGAGCGAGGCCCTGCGCCGGCTCGGCGTCGTCTTCCAGTCGCGCACGCTCGATCCCGACCTGACCGTTCTCCAGAACCTGCACTATCACGCCAGCCTGCACGGCCTGCCGGGCCGCGGGGCGCGACGGCGCGCGGAGGCGGAGCTTGAGCGCGCGGGCTTGAGCGAAAAGGCGAAAAGCCGCGTACGCGAACTCTCGGGCGGCCAGCAGCGCCGCATCGAGATCGTGCGCGCGCTGATCCACGAGCCGCGCCTTCTTTTGCTCGACGAGCCTACCGTGGGCCTCGACGTGGAGGCCCGGCGCGGCATCCTCAAACTCGTCCGCGACCTCGTCGATGAGCGCAATGTCGGCGTACTCTGGGCCACGCATCTCATCGACGAAGTGCGCGACACCGATCCGGTCATCATACTGCACAAGGGCCGCGTGATGGCCGACGACCGCGCCACGGCGATCGTGAGCCGCACAGGGCGCGGGACCCTGCTTTCCGCCTTCGAGGCGTTGACCGGCACGCCGGCGGAAGCGTCGGAGACGCCGGCATGAGTATCGCGCGCGCCCCCGCGGCATCTGTCGAGAACCGGCGCTTCGGCCTCGCCGGATACTGGCGCTGCCTGTCGGGCATCGTCTGGCGCGAGGCGCTGCGCTTCCTGCATCAGCGCGGGCGGTTCATCGCCGCACTGGTACGGCCGCTCGTCTGGCTGTTCATCTTCGCGGCGGGCTTCCGCGCGGTGCTCGGCGTCTCGATCATCCCGCCTTATGAGACCTATGTGCTGTATGAGGTCTACATCACGCCCGGTCTCGTGGCGATGATCCAGCTTTTCAACGGGATGCAATCGTCGCTGTCCATGGTCTATGATCGCGAGATGGGCACCATGCGCACGCTGCTGATGAGCCCCTATCCGCGCCCGTTTCTGCTCGCCTCGAAGCTCGTGGCGGGCGTCGCCGTGTCGCTGCTCCAGGTCTATACCTTTCTCGCGATCGCGTATTTCTGGGAGATCGAGCCGCCGCCCATCGGCTATCTCACGGTGCTGCCCGCGCTCATCCTGTCCGGGCTGATGCTCGGCGCGCTGGGTCTTCTGCTATCGTCCGTCATCAGGCAGCTCGAAAACTTCGCGGGCGTGATGAATTTCGTGATCTTCCCGATGTTTTTCGCGTCCTCCGCGCTCTATCCGCTGTGGCGCATCCGGGAATCGAGCCTCGAACTCTATTACATCTGCCTCTTCAACCCCTTCACCCATGCGGTCGAGCTGATCCGCTTCGCGCTCTATGGTCAGGTGAACTGGCACGCGGCAGGCATTGTCGCGGCCTGCACGCTGGCTTTCTTCCTGCTCGCCGCATTTTTCTACAACCCCTCGAAAGGGATGGTCGCCCGCCGCGCCGGCCCATGATTGCAGGAGGTGCCTGAGATGAAGAGATTTGCTGTTGTTCTTGGCGCGCTGTTCTGCTGCGCAACGGCGTTCGAGGCCAAGGCCGCCCGGCAGGAAGGCTGGCCCTGCATCCAGCGCAAGGTGCCGAAGCTGACGGCGGGCGCCTTCTGGAGCGGACCCGCTTTCGACGAGAACGCGCCCTGGCGGGACGATGCCGATGTCGCGGCTCTCGTCGCCGAGCTTGTCTCGCGCCGCACCCCGCTCGAAAAGGCGGATAAGCTGATCGCGGATTTCGCCGCGAAGCAGGGCGCGGAAAAGCAAGCGAAACTCGCGCTGCTGTTTACCGGCGTCTTCAACGAAATCAATACGCTGCGATCCGATATCATTCGCGGGATCGAGCGCTTCATGAAGAACCAGCAGGCCAAGTCCGACCAGTTGCAGAAGGCGCGGGCCGAACTCGACGCGCTCGACGCGAAGCCGGACAAGACGGAAGCCGATTTGAAGCGCCTCGCGGAGCTACAAACCACCGTGCAATGGCTCATCCGCATCTATGACGACCGGGAAGGCACGCTGACCTATGTCTGCGAGACGCCCGTGCTGCTCGAACAGCGGCTCTTCGCGTTAAGCCGCGCGATCCAGTCGCATCTCGGGTGAGCGGACGCTTCCGGACTACCCCCGGTCTTTCGATCGCTCCTCGCCGAGCACGTAACGCTGAAACAGCCTCAGCCCGCGATAGACGAAGATGGCGAGCACGACCCCGATGAACGCGAGGCTGAAGAAACCCGCGCCACAGGCAAGGCCGATGGCTCCCGCGAGCCACATGCCCGCGCCCGTGGTCAGCCCCTTGACCTCGCCTCGCCCGGTGATAATCGCACCTGCCGCGAGAAACGCCACCCCCGCCGTCACCGCCTCGATAATGCGAAGCGGGTCGGCGCCTGCCGTTTCGCCCTTGCGGATGGCGATCTCGTAGATCTCGAACGTCAGCAGCGTGAAGATCGCGGCAGCGAGCGCCGTCATACAATGGGTTTTCAGCCCCGCATCGGTCCCTTTCAGCTCGCGGTCGAGACCGAGAATGCCGCCGAACAGCACGGCAAGCGCCATCCGCAGGACGATATCCCAGGCGGGGAGCGTCGTTTGAGCGCTGTCGAAGGCGGTCATGGCGGCGCGGGTCGTCCTCCTGTGCGGAGCGTGAGCTGAGGCTCCAGAACTCCTTCTGGCAACGGCCAGATTGTTAAGGGGTTCCATGAACCGCCAAGAAGTGTTTATATAAGACTTGCGTGACTGGTGGCCGCGGCCGCCCAATCCTCTCATGCCAGAACAGATTGCAGGACACATTTTGAGCACGGCTCTGCTTGTCTCCGATCTTTTCAAGATTTTCGGTTCATCGCGCGATGAGGCTGTTAGACTTGCTCATGACGGCCTGGATAAAGAAGAAATCTTCCGCAAAACCGGCAGCGTGATTGCCGTCAATGACGTCTCCTTCGCCGTGGACGAGGGCGAGATTTTCGTCGTCATGGGCCTCTCGGGATCGGGCAAGTCCACGCTGATCCGCTGCATCAACCGCTTGCAGGAGCCGAGCCGGGGCCGCGTTCTGCTCAAGGGCGAGGATGTGACGGCCGCGGGTGCCGAAGCTCTGCGGCGCATCCGCCGGGAGCGCGTGGCGATGGTGTTCCAACACTTCGCCCTGCTTCCCCACAAGACCGTGGCTGAAAACGCCGAATACGGCCTCAAGGTGCGGGGGGTCCCCCGGGAGGTGCGGCGCGAGAAGGCGCTCGATGCCCTGCGCACGGTCGGGCTTGAGGCGTGGGCCGATCTCTTCCCGCGCAATCTGAGCGGCGGGATGCAGCAGCGTGTGGGGCTGGCCCGCGCGCTCGCCGTCGAGCCGGACATTCTGCTGATGGACGAGCCCTTTTCCGCGCTCGATCCCCTCATCCGCCGCGAGATCCAGGACGAACTGATCCGCATTCAGGAGCATCTCCGCACCACCATCGTCTTCATCACCCATGACCTCCAGGAAGCGCTAAAGCTCGGCGACCGGATCGCCATCATGAAGGAAGGGCGTTTCGTGCAGGTCGGCACGCCGGAGGAGATCGTGACCGCGCCCGCCGACGATTATGTGCTCGAATTCATCCGCGATGTGGACCGGAGCCGCGTTCTCACTTTCCGCAGCGTCATGGATGACGCGCCGAGCGTCTTCGTGGATGCGCCCGTCGCGACGGTTCGCGCACTCTTCGCCCGCGACGAAGCCGAGCAGGTCTTCGTCACCTGCCATATGAACATGCCGCAAGGCATCATCACGCGCGACGCGCTCGCGAAGGCGGGAGAAGGCCAAAGCGCGCATGCGCTCATGCAAAGCGGGGTCGCGAAAGTCCGGGCCAGCAAGCCTCTCCATAACGCCTTCGACATCATGCAGGACGGCGACCCCATCGCCGTGGTGGACCGTAACGGGCGGCTCGTGGGCGCGGTCGATCCGGCGCGCGTTTTCGGCCACCTCCGCGGGCCTCGGCACAGCAGAGGGAACGGAAGTGGTCTCATCCGCTCGCCGTCCTGACGGAAGGAGAAGACGTGGCCGAACACGACAACGGCATCATCGCCGAGATTGACGGGGCCTTGAGGCCGTCGACTTACGGCGAATTGCCGCTCGAAGCCTGGGTGGAATGGTTCGTCAAGGACTGGCTCGTTCCGAATTTCCGCCCCGCCTTCCAGGCTGCCCAATGGCCGGTTGACCGGGTGCTGAACGGCTTCGACGCAGCCCTTCAAGCGCTACCCTTCATCGCCGTCGTGCTCGTGATCGTGCTGCTGGCCTGGCGCGTGGCGGGGCGCGGCGTCGCCCTGTTCTCCCTCGTCTCGCTGGCGACGCTCGAAGCGGTCGGCGTCTGGCCCCAGACCATGACGACCCTGTCCATGATCCTGACCGCCGTGTTCTTCTGCGCGATCGTTGGTATCCCGCTGGGTGTGCTCGCCGCAAGCAACGATAGGGCGGAACGGACGCTGCGGCCCATTCTCGACATCATGCAGACCATTCCGCCCTTCGTTTATCTGGTGCCCATCGTGATGCTGTTCGGCGTCGGCGTCGTGCCGGGTGTGATCGCCATCATCGTGTTCGCGCTGCCGCCCATCGTCCGCTTCACGAATCTGGGTATCCGGCAGGTGCGGTCCGAGCTCGTCGAGGCGGGTTACGCGTTCGGAGCGACGCGCTGGGAGGTTCTGCGGGACATCCAGCTTCCCCTGGCCTTGCGGACCATCATGGCGGGGCTCAACCAGACGCTGATGCTCGCTTTGTCCATGGCGGTGATCGCGGCGCTCATCGGCGCGGGCGGGCTCGGCCTGACCGTCTATACGGGGTTGGGGCGCCTGGATGTCGGCCGCGCCTTCATCGGAGGTCTCGGCATCGTGCTGCTTGCGATCATGCTCGACCGCATCACACAGGCGCTTGGAACGCAGGGCGCGGAGCGGCGGCCGGGCTGGACCTTCGCAGGGGCTTACCGCGCGCTGAAAGGTCTTGGCAGCCAACGGCGGGATGCGCCAAGGCCCGCCGAATAGCCCCTCCGAAGATGCGCAGGCCTCACGGCGTGGCGGCCTGCGTTCGGACAAGTCCACGCCAACCGGAACCAAAGGAGACACGGCATGATCCAGAGCTTCAGAACGCTCGCCTTTGGCGCAACGGCTTTGATCGCCGTCTGCGGCACACCCGTTATCGCTCAGACGCTGCCCGGCGAAGGAAAATCGGTGCGCATGGCCCGGGCCACCTGGGACACCGGATGGTTCCAGGCCGCCATCTACAAGCAGGCCCTCGAAAAGCTTGGCTATGAGGTGGGCCGCGTCACCACGCTCGATAATCCACCCTTCTACCAGTCCGTGGGGCAGGGCGATATCGACCTCTGGGTGAACGGCTGGTTCCCGCTTCATGAGAGCTACGCGGATGCCTTCGAGGCAGGCGCAACGGCAGTCGGCTATGTCGCGAAGGGCGGCGCGCTGCAAGGCTACCTGATCGACAAGAAGACCGCCGACGCGCACAAGATCACCAATCTCGACGATTTCAGGAAGCCGGAGATCAAGAAGCTGTTCGACGTGGACGGCGACGGCAAGGCGGAGATGGTCGCCTGCCCGCCGGGTTGGGGCTGCGAGAAACAGATCGCCGAGCATCTCGATGCGTTCGATCTGCGCGGGCATATCGAGCCGATCAAGGCAGGTTACGCCGCCTCTATGGCCGATGCGCTGAGCCGCTTCAAGGAGGGCAAGCCGATCCTGTTCTACACCTGGACGCCCAATTGGACGGTCGGCTTGCTGAAGCCGGGGCGCGACGTGGTCTGGATCGAGACGCCGAAAGCTGATGAGAGCACGACGGTGGCTGGCGTGGAGGGCTGCGTCGCCGACCCATGCGCGATGGGCTGGCCCGCGAACGACATTCGCCCGGTCGCGAACAAAGCGTTCCTCGATGAAAACCCGGCCGTGAAAACGCTGCTCGAAGAGGCCAGCATTCCGCTGGAGGACATCTTCGCCCAGAACGCCAAGATGAACGCTGGCGAGGACGACCAGAAGGACATCGAACGCCACGCCGCCGAATGGATCGAAGCCAACCGGGAAACGTTCGACGGCTGGATCGAAGCGGCTATGTCCGCCGCGTCCTGATCATGCGAGAGGCGGGACCAGCCGGTCCCCCTCTTTGCACGCATCTCCAGCGAAGGGATGGAACAAACCGGATGCCGGGCGTGTCGGCTCATCCAGTCACACATGATCTGGCAAAAGGATGAGTATCCATGTTTCTGCGCAGCCGCCATCTTCAGTATAATGCCCGTCCCGAAAAATCAGACCCAGTTTACGCCAAGAAACTGCAAGAAGTTCTGGGAGGTCAGTGGGGCGAAATGAGCGTCATGGTCTCGTATCTGTTTCAAGGCTGGAACTGCCGCGGACCCCAAAAGTATAAAGACATGATCCTCGATATCGGCACGGAAGAAATCGCTCATGTCGAGATGCTGGCGACCATGATTGCGCGCCTCCTGGAACAGACCCCGCTCGAAGCGCAGGAAAGCCTCGCGCAAGACCCCGCAATCGGGGCTGTGCTGGGCGGCATGTCGGTCGAGGACGCCGTTCTGAACACCATGAACCCGCAGCACGCCATCGTCTCCGGCCTCGGCGCGACGCCGACGGACAGCAACGGATACCCGTTCAACAGCCGTTACACCATCGCGAGCGGGAATTTGCTGGCCGACTTCCGCTACAACGTCACGGCTGAGAGCCAGGGCCGGATGCAGGTCTGCCGCCTGTACAACCTCATCGCGGACCGGGGCGTGCGGGATATGCTGAGTTTTCTCATCGCGCGCGACACCATGCATCAGAACCAGTGGCTTGCGGCCATAGCCGAACTGGAAGCCGACGGTCTTGAGGAGACGCCGGTTCCGTCGAACTTTCCGCAGGATCGGGAATTGCGGGAAGTCTCCTATCAGTTCTGGAACTGTTCGGAGGGCACCGAAAGCGCTGCGGGCCGCTGGGCGAAAGGCCCCTCCATGGACGGCAAGGGCGAGTTCGAGTATGTCGAAAGCCCGGCCCCCCTGACGGACGACAGCGGTATGCTCGATGCCGTCGATCCGCGCCTCTACGTTACGCCGAAGGAGCCTGTGTCTCCCAAAGCCACCGAGGCTTGAAGCCCATCCAGGGCGTAGCGACACACGATCCGCTCACGGCTCGGTCACGCAGTCGTCAGAAGCATCGCGGTTCGGTCCGTGCTTATGATGCCTCGTCAACAGACGAGATCGGACCGCCATGGACAGTCTTACCATCACGATCGCGGCAACGGCCGCGGTAGCGCTGCTTTCGATAGCCGTATCGCCAAGGGCGCTTACGACCGACTCTTTCTTCCGCGGCATCAGCCCGAGCGGCGCCATGCCGTCGGTATGGGCGCTCACGCTGAGCCAGGTCACGACCTGGATTTTCGCGCGCTCGATCATGAACGCCGTCATTCTCGGATATTTCTTCGGACTGGGCGGCGCACTGGCTTATGCGGCTTATTACCTCTCGTTTTTCACGGGCGCGCTCATCGTCGACTCGATGCGGTTCCGGCAGGGTTTCAACAGCGTGCAGGAGTTCATTCAGCATCGCTTCGGCGGGGTCGGAACGGGGTGTTACAACTTCGTCGTCGGCTTGCGCCTTCTGTCCGAAGTGTTCGCGAACCTCCTGGTGATCGGGCTCATTTTCGGTGCGGAAGGCGGGATGGCCTATCTCGTCTCGATGATCGTCATCGGGCTGGTCACGCTCGGCTATTCGATGCATGGCGGGCTGCACGCCTCGATCCGGACCGATATCGTTCAGATGCTGATCTTCCTCGTCATCCTCGTTGCGCTGATAGCGGCGGCGCTGAGCACGGGTACGGTGGACTTCGCGGCGATCGCAGGCTCGACCCCGGCTGCGGACAATCCGGGCTGGGTCTTGTTCGCGGTCGCACTGGTGCAGGTCTGGAGCTATCCCCTGCACGATCCCGTCATGATGGATCGCGGGTTCATCGCGGACCGGCGCACCACGCTTGCGAGCTTCTACCACGCGGGCTGGCTCTCCACGATCTGCATCCTCGCGTTCGGGCTGCTCGGTGCATGGGCTGGCCTCAACAAGCTCGAAGGCGAAGCCCTGACGCCCGCGCTGACCCGGCTGCTCGGCGAAATGCCGGTCATCCTCTTCAACCTCGCGCTGATCGTGTCCTGCATGTCCACGCTCGATTCCACCTACTCCAGCGCGGCGAAGCTCTCGATCGCCGACATGCGCACCGCGCAACCGACCGTTCTGAACGGACGCATCGCGATGGTGTTGTTTTTCCTCGGCGGACTCGCGCTCGTCTTCGTGGGATCGAAGGACTTGTTCGCGGCCGTCGCGGTTTCGGGGACGGCGTCCATGTATCTCGCGCCGGTGGTATTCTTTTCGCTCTGGCTGAAGAGAACGGACGTGCCGGTGTGGAGCTATCTCGTCTCGTTCGGCGCGGCGATGGCCGCCGCTATCCTCTATTTCTTCTACGACAACCCGGCCTATGCCGCATCCTTGGGGCCGCTGTTCGGCTTCGAGCATAAATATACGAAGCTGCTCATTCTGTGCGTCGGCGTGCTTGTCATCGGCTGCGGGGCCTTCCTGCTCGGAATGGCGACGACGGGACGGAGCGAGGTGGCCCGGCGGCAACCCTCGCGCGCCTGAGTCTGCCGGCGGGTGTGATAACAAACGTTACAAACCCGCCGAGCTTTTTCCAAGCTGTTTGGCGATAGTGGCATCGGCCGGATAGGTTCCAACGACAGAGCCAGATGCCATGATCAAAAAAGCTACGCTTCTTGGTGCCGTGTTGATTGCCGCAGCTTCGTTCGCCGGGTCTCCGGCGTCGGCTGCATCCGCCATACCGCAGAGCACGCCGCTCGTCCTTATGGAGGCGAACGGGCTGGTGACAAAAGCCCATTACGGCTATTGCCGCCACTGGTATCGGGTCTGCCGCTATCGCTGGGGCTTTGGCTGGCGCTTCCGCCGCTGCATGCGGATCCGCGGCTGCTAGTAACTCTGACGAGGGGCGGCGCTCGTTCGCGCTGCCCCTTTGAGGCTGGCGGCTCAGCCCGCCTTTTCCTCGTCCTCAACCGGGACTTCGCCCGCCGTCTGCTCGGCCATCAGCTTCACGGCCTGGCCCGCCCAGTCCTCACGCTCGAAGCGGCCCTGAAGCTTCAGCGCGTCATCGACCATGGCGATCTCGTCATCCGTGAGGTTCGCGATCTGCTCGAACTTGATGATGCCGACATCATTCAGGCGTTTCTCGGTGGACTGGTCCACGCCCTTGATGAGCTGAAGGTTGTCCGGCTCGCCCTTGGGCCGCTTGAAGCCCTTGAACTCCGCCGCCTTCGCGCGCACGCGCGTATCCTGCTTCTCGGCGATGCGCGCCGCCTTGCCTCGCAACCCGCGCAGATAATAGAGCTTCGCGCGGCGCACCTTGCCCCGGCGGACGACCGTGATGCTGTCGATCCACGGCGAATACAGCGGGAAGACGCGCTCCACGCCTTCGCCGTAGGAGATCTTGCGCACGGTGAAGCTTTCGTTGAGGCCGCTGCCGGATCTGGCGATGCACACGCCTTCATAGGCTTGGATGCGCTCGCGCGTGCCTTCGACCACCTTCACGGCCACACGGACGGTATCGCCCGGCGAGAATGTCGGGATGCGGCGCTTCGCTTCGATCTGCGCCATCTGCTCTTTTTCAAGCGTCTCGATGATGCTCATAACGGAATTCCTTGCATGCGGGGCTTCACCGCGCGGGGGAGCAGCCTCTCCCTGGGCGCGCGCCCCTTGTCGCTCAAAGCTCTTCGGGAATGGTGTTGTCATAGGCCAAAATAAAGGTGTTGTCGATTGCCTGTTTCAGAGAGCAGCGCCGCCCGCCCCATGAAAAGACCGCGAGATGAGGCGCATCGCTTGACGCGCGGTGCACGCCACCCCAACATCCGGCGCATGCTTGATTTCCTGCGCCGTGCCGGACACTTCGAAAAATCGCGCTTGCGGCTGATCGCCTGGTTTATCGCGGCATTGGTTTCTGCTGGCATTCCGCTTGCGGCGCAACCGACCAGCGTGCGCGACATCCTCGCGCGGATCGACGCCAAGGCCATGCGCGACCTCCTGGATGCCGCCCGCGAGCAGCCGGATGTCGCGCTGACGAACATCATTCCCGTGGCCGACAACAAATTCCGCTACGTCTTCGTCTGGCCGGCGGAGAACACCATGATGACGGAAGATCGCGTCGGCCGCAGCTTCCTGGAGCGCTTCGTCCAGTTCGCCTCGGCGCAGCGCTATCTCGCGAACGGGTTTTGCCTGACGCCCGACGGGATGGGCTTCGTGAGCGCCACCTATGGCGGGGCGAAGGTCAACCTGGCCTTCCGGGACATCGAAGTCTACCGCGATTTCGGATGGCGCGAAAAATGCGCGGGCAAGTTCGTGACCTCCGAAGACGTGGAAAAGCAGAAGCGTGCCGCCGAAGCCGCCGCACGGCGTGCTCTGCCGCTGCCTCCGCCCCCGGCGCGCGATGCGCCGAGCGATGGGCTGTCCCCCTTCCTCAAGGGCATTCAGGTGCCGGAATGATCCGAACCCGTCTGGGCTTTCGCCAGCAGGTCCGGACGGCGCGCGCGCGTGATCGCCTCGGCCTGCTCGCGCCGCCAGCGCGCGATCGCGGCATGGTCGCCCGACAGGAGCACGGGCGGAATTTCCCGGCCCTCCCAAAGCCTCGGGCGCGTATAATGCGGATATTCGAGCAGGCCGTCCTCGAAACTTTCCTCGCCCGCCGATCGGGGCGTTCCCATCACGCCCGGCAGAAGGCGCACGCAAGCGTCGATCAGCACCATCGCGGCGAGTTCCCCGCCTGAGAGGACATAATCCCCGATCGAAATCTCTTCGAGCTCGCGCGCTTCGATCGCGCGCTCGTCCAGCCCTTCGAAACGCCCGCACAGCAGAAGCGCGCCGGGGCCTGCCGCCAGCGCTTTGACGCGGGCCTGCGTCAGCGGCGCCCCGCGCGGCGAAAGGTAGAGGCGCGGAAGGCTTAGCTGGCGTGCCGAAGCGGCATCA
>CAZNAH010000017.1:0-4368 GCA_964570735.1 uncultured Hyphomicrobiaceae bacterium
CAGCGCCCGCGCTTGCCGCCATCGCCCCCTCTCCGGCGCTTCCGTCCGCGCCGCAGACGTCTGAAGACGCCGGTTCCGCTCAGCCCTCCGGCACGCAGCCATCCCGCCGCGCGGCGCTGGGCAGCGCGGTCGAAAGCGCAGCCCTGGCTTACGAGGAAAGCTTTCCCGGGGAGGTCGTCAACATGTCGGTCCATGTGAAGAAAGCGCGCCCGATGGCGCAGGACGCGCTGATCGTCTCGGCGACAGCCGCGGTCCATCCCCAGGCCACGCCGGCCGTCACCCCTCCGCCCGCCGCCGCCGTGATCGCGGCGCTGGCCGCACGCTCATGGGCTGAGCCCGCAGACAGCCTCGCGCCCCAGGAGGCAGACCTGGCGCAGTCGGCCGCCCAGGACGGACCGTATCAGATCCAGGTCGGATCGTTCGCCGATCTCGCCTCGGCGGAGGCGCGACGCGACGCGGTAACCAAGGTTGCGTCCAAACTGCTGGAAGGGCACGCCTATTTCACCATGCAGGTGGATTTGCCGCAGGGAACCGTGTTCCGCGCGCGCTACGCCAAATTCGAGGACAAGGCTGCGCGCAAGGCGTGCGCCGCCCTCAAGAAACGGGCGATCGACTGCATGGTTGTGCGCGTGCCGCAAACCCCGTCGAAGCACGCCAGCCGCTAGGCAGACCCCGCAGCGGCAGTTTCGCCGTCGCTGTCCGCAGCGCCGAAATCGTACGTGTCGGCGCCATTCGCCGCGCGCCCATTCGGGAGCTTGCCCGAGCGCCCGATGCTCAGATAGGTCAGCCCGGCCGCGCGCGCGAGATCGGGCCTGTAGATGTTCCTGAGATCGACGAGCACGCTCCCCCGCATGCGCTTCCGCATCGCGCCAAGATCGAGCGCGCGGAACTCGTTCCATTCCGTCAGCACGGCCACGATGTCGGCGTCCGCCACGGCATCCATCGCGCTTGCGCTCCACTCGACGCCGGGCAGCAGCGGCTCGGCATTCTCGCGGCCCTGCGGGTCGTACGCCTTGATGCGCGCGCCGCGCTCCTGAAGCATCGGAACGACGACGAGGCTGGGTGCATCGCGCATGTCGTCCGTGTTCTGCTTGAACGTCACGCCGAGGATGGCCACGGTCTTGCCGTCGAGGTCGTGGCCCGCCGCGCGCTCGATGCGGTGCGCCATGGCGATCTTGCGCTCGGTGTTCACCTTCTCGACGGCCTCGATGAGGGTGAGCGGCGTGCGCGCCTCGCGCGCGGTGCGAATGATGGCGGACACGTCCTTCGGGAAGCAGGAGCCGCCATAGCCGGGGCCGGGGTTCAGGAACTTGTCGCCGATGCGGCGGTCCGCGCCGATGGCCTTCGCGACCTGCTGCACATCCGCGCCCACTTCCTCGCACAAATCGGCAACCTCGTTGATGAAGCTGATCTTCATGGCGAGGAAGGCGTTGGCTGCATATTTCGCCAGCTCGGCGGATTCGCGTGAGACGAAGATGACCGGCGCCTCGCGCAGGCGCAGCGGCTCGTAGACGCGCTCCATCACGGCGCGGCCGCGCGGGTCGTCAACGCCGACGAGCACGCGGTCTGGATGGGTGAAATCCTGGATCGCGGAGCCCTCGCGCAGGAATTCGGGGTTCGAGCACACGGCGAAGTCGGCATCGGGGCGCAACCGGCGCAGCCGGCGCTCGATATCGCGGCTCGTGCCGACCGGCACGGTGGACTTCGTTGTCAGCACCGTGAAGCCGTTGAGATGCGGCGCGATTTCCTCGACCGCCTGATGCACGTAGGAGAGATCGGCATAACCGTCGCCCCGGCGCATGGGCGTGCCGACCGCAAGGAAGATGAGCGCGGCGTCGCGCACTGCGGGCGCGAGTTCGGTCGTGAAAGACAGACGGCCCGCCTTCACGTTCTTCGCGACGAGGTCGTCCAGCCCCGGCTCGTAGATCGGGATTTCCCCGCGATGCAGGCGCGCGACCTTCTCGGCATCTTTTTCGACGCAGGTCACCGTCCAGCCGAAATCGGAGAAGCAGGCGGCGGAAACGAGGCCCACATAGCCGGCCCCGATCATGCAGATGTTCACGGTCTTACGCCTCTGATTGCCTTTACGCGAAGCGTGGCAGTCTTAGACCAAGCGCAAAATCCGCGCAACACGCAGCGTCGCGGCGCTCAAGCGGGTGCGAACTCGGCCTTTGTGTAGCCCTGGAAGTAAAGCAGCGTGGTCAGCGAGGTGTGATTGACCTGGGCGTGCGCTTCCGCCGCGACGACGGGTTTGGCGCGATAGGCGACGCCAAGGCCCGCCGCCTTCAGCATGGCGAGATCGTTCGCGCCGTCGCCCACCGCAATCGCGTCGGCGGAGGTGAGCCCGTGCGCGGCGGCCTCCGCTTCGAGCGCGGCAAGCTTCGCCTCGCGCCCGAGGATGGGGTCCGCCACGCCCGAAAGCCGGCCATCGTCCCATAGGAACACATTGGCGCGATGGGCCGCGAAGCCTGCGCGCGCGGCGACGGCCTCGGTGAAAAAGGTGAAGCCGCCCGAGACCAGAACGGTATGTGCGCCATGCGCCGCCATGGTGCGGACCAGCGTCGCCGCGCCGGGGTTCAGCGTGATGCGCGCGTCGAGAACGCCCTGCATGTCCGCCGCGGTGAGCCCCGCGAGCAGGCTGATGCGCTCGCGCAGCGCCGCCTCGAAGTCGAGTTCGCCGCGCATGGCGCGCTCGGTGATCCCGGCGACCTGCGGCTTGAGGCCCTTCAGATCGGCGAGTTCGTCGAGGCATTCCTGGCCTATGATGGTCGAATCCATATCCGCGATGAGCATGCGCTTGCGCCGGTTCGCGGCGGGTTGCATGCACCAGTCGGCGGGTACACCGCGCATGCGCAGACGCAGGAACTCGTGGTAGCCGGAGGCTTCGTCATCGCTGGACAAGCGGACGGTGAAGTCGGCGGCCTCGCCCTCGCTCAGGGTGCGCGGCTCTCCGTGATAGCGCGCCATGGACTGGAAGTCTTTCAGCGTCTCCTGCAAAAGAGAAGGAGAGCCCGGCTGCGTGACGAGTGTGACCACATGCTCTTCGGCCATCGGTTCTGCTTTGATCGGATTGCCTGAAACGAGGGGTGCGTCATGGCGGACAAGGTCCGCGCGGTTCTTATCGCAGGTCCGACCGCGAGCGGCAAGTCGGCGCTGGCGATGGCCGTCGCGGAGGCGTTCGGCGGGGTGGTCGTCAACGCGGACTCCATGCAGGTCTATCGCGAGCTGCGCATCCTCACCTCGCGCCCCTCCGAGGCGGACGAAGCCCGCGTACCGCACCGCCTTTACGGCTTTCGCCCGGCGGCCGAGCCCTATTCCGTGGCGCTGTGGCTGGCCGATGTCGCACGCATGCTTCGCGAGGCGGAGGACGAAGGCGCTCTGCCCGTCATTGCTGGCGGGACGGGGCTTTATTTCTCGGCGCTGACGGAAGGACTATCCGAGGTTCCCGCCATCCCGGACAAGGTGCGGAAGCATTGGCGCGCTGAGGCGCAGGCCCGCGCCGCACCGGAACTCCACGCTCTGCTCGCCGAGCGCGACCCCGAGACGGCGGCGCGCCTCAGGCCGTCCGATACGCAGAGGATCGTGCGCGCGCTGGAGGTCGTCGAGGCGACGGGGTTCGGCCTTGGCGCATGGCATGCGAAACGGCCGCCCCCGCTGTTGCCGCTCCGCGAAACGGTGCCGCTCGTTCTAGGTGTCGAGCGCGAGGAGCTTTACCGCCGTTGCGATGCGCGTTTCGACGCCATGATAGCCGCGGGCGCCCTTGACGAGGCGGCGCGAATGCTGAGCCTCGCTTTGCCGCCCGATCGTCCCGCCATGCGGGCTGTGGGGTTGCCGCCGCTGCTCGATCATCTGCGCGGGCTCTCCTCCCTCGAAAAGGCCGTGCGACAGGCCAAAATCGACACGCGCCGCTACGCGAAACGGCAGCAGACTTGGATTAACAGCACTATGATTGCGTGGAATGCCATTAATGCGAAAGATATGAAAAGAACAAAAGATGAAATTTGTCAGTTTATGCATCAACGCTTGACGGGTTTGATTTAGCGGGCTAGCGTGTTGCCCGTTCAATGCATCAGAAAAGCAAGGCGAACTCGGCGGCCCAACAGGCCGCCCGATTTTTTGGGGTGGGGCATGGCGCGTTTGATGACAGGTGCCGAAATTGTTTTGCGGGCTCTGGCGGATCAGGGCGTCGAGCATATTTTCGGCTATCCCGGGGGGGCGGTCCTCCCGATCTACGACGAGATTTTCAAGCAGCCCGCCATCCAGCACATCCTTGTCCGCCACGAGCAGGGCGCGACCCATGCGGCGGAGGGCTATGCGCGCTCGACCGGCAAGGTGGGCGTGGTGCTCGTGACCTCAGGCCCCGGCGCG
>CAZNAH010000017.1:4484-5411 GCA_964570735.1 uncultured Hyphomicrobiaceae bacterium
CCAGGAGTGCGACACCGTCGGCATCACCCGCCCCTGCACGAAGCACAACTACCTCGTGAAGGATGTGAACGACCTCGCCCGGATCATGCATGAGGCGTTCTACGTTGCGAAAAGCGGCCGCCCCGGTCCGGTCGTGATCGACATTCCGAAGGACGTGCAGTTCGCCAAGGGCACCTACATCGGTCCCGGCAAAGTGACGCACAAGACATACCGCCCGCAGGTGAAAGGCAGCGCGCAGGCCATCCGCGACGCCGTGGACCTGATGGCGAGCGCGAAGCGTCCCGTCTTCTACACCGGCGGCGGCGTGATCAATTCCGGGCCGCACGCGGCGAAGCTCCTGCGCGAACTGGTGGACCTGACCGGCTTCCCCATCACTTCGACGCTGATGGGCCTTGGCGCCTACCCCTCGGCCTCGCCGCAATGGCTCGGCATGCTTGGCATGCACGGCACCTACGAAGCGAACCTCGCGATGCACGGCTGCGACGTGATGATCAATGTCGGCGCGCGCTTCGACGACCGCATCACGGGACGGCTGAATGCCTTCTCGCCGAACTCGAAGAAAATCCACATCGACATCGACCCCTCCTCGATCTCGAAGACCGTGAAGGCCGATATTCCGATCATCGGCGATTGCGGATATGTGCTCGAAGACCTGTTGCGCGTCTGGAAGGCGCGCGCGCCGCAGATCGACAAGAAAGCCCTCAAGGCATGGTGGGCGGACATCGAGACATGGCGCGCGCGCGACTGTCTGAAATATCGCCAGCGCAAGGATTTGATCATGCCGCAATATGCGGTGCAGCGCCTTTATGAGCTGACGAAGAACCGCGACACCTACATCACGACCGAGGTGGGCCAGCACCAGATGTGGGCCGCGCAGTTCTACCGCTTCGAGGAGCCGAACCGCTGGATGACGAGCGGCGGGCTCGG
>CAZNAH010000017.1:5444-18456 GCA_964570735.1 uncultured Hyphomicrobiaceae bacterium
GCGGCTGTCGGCGTGCAGGTGGCGCATCCCGAAAGCCTCGTGATCGACATCGCGGGCGAAGCCTCCGTGCTGATGACCATGCAAGAGATGTCGACGGCTGTGCAGTATAACCTGCCCATCAAGATCTTCATCCTGAACAACGAGTATATGGGTATGGTCCGCCAGTGGCAGGAATTGCTCCACGGCGGCCGTTACTCGCATTCCTACTCCGAGGCGCTGCCGGATTTCGTGAAGCTCGCCGAGGCTTATCACTGCGTCGGCCTGCGCGCGGAAAAGCCCGACGAACTCGACGATCTCATTCTGGAGATGATCGAGACGCCGAAGCCCGTCATCTTCGACTGCCGCGTGTCGAAGGTCGCGAACTGCTTCCCCATGATCCCCTCGGGCGAGGCGCACAACAACATGATCCTCGGCGACGAGGGCGCGAACGAAGACATCACCTTCGAGATTTCCGACGAAGGCAAGGTGATGGTCTAGGCGATCCGGGAGCGAGACACTGTCATGAACATGATCGAACGCGGGATGCCGATGCCGCCCGAGAACGAACGCAAGGAAAAGCACACCATGGCGGTGCTCGTGGACAACGAGCCGGGCGTCCTCGCCCGCGTCATCGGCCTTTTCTCGGGGCGCGGCTATAATATCGACAGCCTCACCGTGACCGAGGTGAGCCACGAGGCAAACCAGTCGCGCATCACCATCGTCACGCAGGGCTCGCCCGCGATCATCGAGCAGATCAAGAACCAGCTCAACCGGCTGGTTCCGGTCCACGGCGTCACGGACCTCACGCTGAAGGGCAACCCCATCGAGCGGGAGCTGGCGCTCGTCAAGGTGGCGGGCAAGGGCGACAAGCGGGTGGAGTCCCTCCGGCTTGCCGAGGCGTTCCGCGCGCAGGTCGTCGATGCGACAACGGAACACTTCATCTTCGAGATCACCGGGCGAATCTCGAAGATCGAAACGTTCATCAATCTGATGCAGCCGCTGGGGCTGGTCGAAGTCGCGCGCACGGGCGCGGCCGCGATCTCGCGCGGGCCGGAGCCGATGTAAAGCGAGGCGGGCCGCTGATTATCCCGCGGGTTTTGCTGTCGCGGCGGCGCTCACGGGCATCATAAGCAGCCCCGCCAGCAACGTGACTGGGACCGCCAGGCACCACAGCCCCGCCTCGATATAGCCGAGCGCGCCGCCGATGGCTCCCGCCGCGAAGGCCGTAACCGCAACGGCCAGTCCCTTGAGCCGCTTCCGCGCCGTGCCCGCCTCGCCCTTCGCGCGCATCAGATCGACCGCGTCGATCACGGCCTGGGTCACATTGCCGGTCATGACCGTCGAGGGCGTCGAGGCCGCTTCTCCCAACCGCGACGCCGCGTTCTGAATGGCCATGGCGATGACGCCCGCCATGCCGACGAGCAGCGCCTCACCGGAGTCCGGGCTTGCGAAGGGCGCGGTGAGCGCGCCTGCCGTCATGAAGGCCGTCAGAAATGCGAGCTGCGTGCCGTAGACGCTTCGGAGCACGGAGCGGCCGCGCGCCTCGGCCTGCCGCACGGCGATAGTGACCGCCGCGACGGTCAGCACGAAAACCGGAAGCGCCAGGATTTTCGCCGCCGCGCCGACCGCATCGCCGCTCAGGCTCGCCCCGAGCATCACGAAGTTGCCCGTCACATGAGCGGTGAACAGGCCGAACAACGCGATGAACCCGACGGTATCGACGAAGCCCGCCAGGAAGCTGAACAACGCGGTTCTCACGAGCGTCATGGAGAAGCCTCAGGCCGTGAAATGAGAGCGATGCCGTGCTGTCGACCCTGTGCCTGCGGGCGCGAGCCTCCTCGATTGCGCACTCATGCGTTCCTCCGGTAGGTGCCGCCGTAGATGTTGACGGGCGACCAGTCGGGCCGGAGCGCGGGCAGGTCGGGCATCAGCTTTGCGAAGCTGCCCGCGCCCCAGGCGACCTTGCCGCCCGCGAGCGTGAGGACGCTTTCCAGATGGCGGATCTCGCTCTCGGGCACGGTGAAGTAATCCTCCGAAAGCACCGCGACATCGGCGAGCAGGCCCGGCGCGATGCGTCCCTTCAAGTTTTCCTCACCGGAGAACCAGGCATTGTCCGTCCAGAGCCGCAGCGCCGTCTCGCGGTCGAGCCTGGTGTTGGGGCCGAGCAACTGCGCGCCGCCCATGCCTTTGCCCGTCACCAGCCATTCGAGGCAGTACCACGGATTATAGCTCGACACGCGGCTCATATCGGTGCCCGCGCCGACCGGCACGCCAGCCGCCAGCATCTTCTTGATCGGCGGGGCGTCTTCGGCAGCTTTCGCGCCATAACGGGCGAGGAATTCCGTTTCCTGGAACGCGATGCGGTTCTGAATGGCGATGCCCCCGCCGAGCGCCGCCACGCGCTCGATATCACGCTCGTTCATGGTCTCGCCGTGATCGACGATCCAGCGCAGTCCATTCACCGGCATATCGCGGTGGACCTTCTCGATCACGTCGAGATGGCGGGAGATCGTCTCGCCATAGGTCGCGTGGAAGCGGAACGGCCATTTGTTCTCGACGAGCACGCGCAGCACGGCTTCCAGTTCCGGCTCGGCGCGCTCGGGCGGCACCACGCGCGGACCGGAGAAGATCTCGTAATCATAAGCCGACAGCACCAGCATCTCGCCGCCGCCGATCAGCCGGAACCACGCATCGCCCTCGCCCGCCTTGTATTCGCTCGTCCACTTCGTGAAGTCTTCGAGTTCCTTGCCCGGCCGCTGGATGAAGGTGGACGCGCCGATGCGCACGGTGATTTCGCCGCGCCGGTTCAACTCGCGGATCACTTCGTAATCATCCGGCCAGTTCTGGAAGCCGCCGCCGCAATCGAGCGTGGAGGTGATGCCGAGCCGGTTCTGCTCGCGCATGAAATGTCGCGTGGAGAGGAGCGCGTCGTCGAAATCGAGGCGCGGCGCGTCGAACAGCGTGGCGTAGAGCACCACGGGCGCGGGGTTCGCCATCAGGAGGCCGGTCGGGTTGCCCGCGCTGTCGCGTTCGAGCTTTGCGGCCGGCCAGCGGTTGTCCGGCGTGTTCTTGTCGATGCCGAGCGCGCGCAGCGCCGCCTGGTTCACAAGCGCGCTGGTATAGACGAACAGGATGTAAACGGGCGTGTTCGGCGCGAGCTTGTTGATCTCGTCGAGCGTCGGCATGCGCGGCTGATCGGAGAACTGCGCGGGCGAGAAGCCGCCGACGACGCGCACCCAATGCCCGGGCGGCGTCTTCTCCACCATCACCTTGAGCCGTTCCATCGCCTCGGCGAAGGTCGGTATCCCGTCCCAACGCAGTTCGAGCGAGTATTGCAGGCCCTCGCGCACCGTGTGGGTGTGCGTGTCGTTCAGTCCGGGGATGACGCGGCGGCCGCCGAGATCGATCACCTGGCTCGCGTCGCCCGCCGCCCGCATCACCTCCACATCGGACCCGACCGCCGAAATCATGCCGTCCTTGACGGCGATGGCCGACGCCTGAGGTTTCGTCTTGTCGAACGTGGTGACCTTGCCGTTGATGAGGACGAGATCGGGCATGGTGCTTGCTCCCTCGCGAGGCTGAGACCGGGCAGAAAGGCCGAACAGCGCGGATGCGCTAAGGGCGGCGGCTCCGGCGTTCCATTGACGGCGTGTCAGTCGTGGCGTTGTCATGGCGTCACGCTTTCGGTTCGGGATGGAGGATAGGATCGGGTGCAGGGCATAAGCCTGGGGGCTGGCGAGGCTTATGCCCTCAATGATGGCTTAGTGAGCGCCGCCCTCGGAGGCGTGCTCGCCGAGCGCCCATTTCGAGAAGCGCACCTGGATGCCGTAAGGCGAGTGCGCATAAAGGATGTCCATCACGCCGTTATAGGTCTCGCCGCGCGCCCAATCCTGCTGGAGTTCAAAGACGACCTGAAGGCTCGTGACAGGCACGGCTCCGGCCTGCACAAGGCGCTGCACGGCGCGCTCATGCGCTTCCTTCGAGACGTCGCCGCAGGCATCCGTCGGCACATAGACCTCATAGCCCTCGCGCAGGAGGTCGAGGCTCGGGAACATCACGCACGCTTCCGTCCACAGACCGGCCAGGATGATTTTCTTGCGGCCGAGTGCTTGCGTCCGGGCACGGAAGTTCGGGTCCAGCCAGGAGTTGATGGAGGTGCGGTCCACGATCTCGTGGCCGGGGAACAGGTCCGTCACCTCCGGCATGAACGGACCGGAAAAGCTGTCCTTGGCAACCGTGGAAATCAGCGTCGGAAGCTGGAAGAGCTTCGCGGCCTTGGCGAGCGTCTGCACATTATGCACCACTTCCAGGCGGTCGTGGCTTTGCACGCCCTGGAACATGGCGGGCTGATAGTCGATCAGGATGAGCGCGGCATTCTGCGGCGAGAGCATGTCGGTATAGGCCATCTTCGTCTCCATTCACGGTGCGCGGGCAAAACGCGCTTGATCCTAGCAGGATGCACCCTAACTACGAACGCAACACGCTCTTTGCTAGTACTAACTTTGAAGTAAGTACGGGATTTTTGGAAGTGTCGAAAATCAAGAATGACGAAGCGCCTATGTCTTCGGGATGCCCGCTGGACAACGTGCTCAAATTTCTCGCGCGCGAATGGCTCGCCCATATCGTATGGGTGCTCGGCAGGCGCGGCGAAACACGGTTTGGTGAATTGCAGCGCGCGCTGCCCGGTCAGGTTTCCGCGCGTGTGCTGTCGAACAGGCTCAAGCAGCTCGCCGAACTCGGGCTTGTCGTACGCCGCGATATCGGCACCGTGCCTCCGCATGTGGAATACAGCCTGACGCAGGAGGGACGGCTGATCGACGCCCTGCTCGTCGAGATTGAGCGTCTGGCGAACGAAGCGCGCCTGCCGGGTGTGCTGAACCGGCTCGCCTACGAGAAGGATTGATATCCGCCCTCTGTTTGCGTCTGGCTGGGTTTACAAATTTGCATATCTGCGCGCCATCCGCTGCTTTATCCTGAGGCAGACGGAGGGAACCGATGGCGCTCGAAACCTGGCTCGTTTTTGTCGCGGTGAGTCTCTTGCCGGTGATCAGCCCAGGCCCCGCGATCCTGCTCGCGGTATCGAACACGTTCCGCTACGGGGCGTCTTCCGTCCTCTATTCCGCGATCGGCAACGCCCTCGGGCTCACCCTTTTAGGCTTCGCTGTGGCTTTCGGCCTCGCGGCGATCATGAACGCATCCGCGCTGGCCTTCACCATCGTCAAGTTCATCGGCGCGGGCTATCTCTGCTATCTCGGCATCAAGCTCTGGCGTGAAGGCAAGACACTGACCGTGCTCGCCGACCCCGCGCAGATCCGCAAGAGCAATCTCGGCCTGTTCACGCAAGCGCTCCTGGTCTCTCTCACCAATCCGAAAGCGCTGGTCGTTCTCGCGGCGCTGATCCCGCCTTTCGTGAACAAGAGCGAGCCGGTCATCCCCCAGGTCGCCGTGATGTCCGTCACCTATGCCGGGCTGTGCTTCCTCAATCATCTCGCGATCGCGCTGGCGGGCGGCAAGGTGCGCCGCTTTCTGTCCTCGGAGCGGCGGGTGCTCATCATGCGCCGCTCGCTCGGGGTGCTGTTCATCGCGTTTGGCGCGGCGCTGGCCGCCGCGAAGCGCTGAAGCCTGGAGACACTGATGGAGCCCATATTATTTCTGCTGACCTTCATTGGGATCCAGGCTTTGGCCGCGATCAGCCCCGGCCCCGCCTTCGCGGTGGTGACGCAGAAGGCGCTTGCCGGCGGCCGGCGGGGCGGTCTCGCGACGGCCGCGGGCGCGACGGCGGGCGTGTTCGTGTGGCTGACCATGACGATGCTCGGCCTGGAGTTCATCGTCTCGCGCTTCTGGTGGCTTTACACCGCCTTGAAGATCGCGGGCGGGCTGTTCCTGCTGTATCTCGCCGTCCAGCTCTGGCGGCATGCATCGGAACCCTTGCCGGACGTGCCTGTCGAGGGCGGTCCCGAACGCAGTTGGGGGAGCTATTTCCGGGCGGGGCTATTCATCCAGCTCTCGAACCCGAAAGCGCTCGCTTATTGCACGAGCGTGCTCGTCACGCTCCTTCCCGCGGAGCGCCCGCTCTGGATGATGATCGCGGTGCCTGTCATGGGAACCGCCGTGGAAGGGCTGTGGTGGACTTTTCTCGCGCTCACCTTTTCGCGCGGAGGCTTCCGCCGCCGGTATGAGGGGCTGAAACGCGGCATCGACCGGGCCGTCGGCGCCGCTCTCGGAGCCCTGGGTATCCGGCTGCTCGCCGATCACCCTTGAGAGAGGCTCGTCCCGCCGTCAGCGCGTCCGGCAGGGGCGCGCCTCGACGCTGCACGACCAGCCTGCGCCGACCTGGCTGCAATTCATGGATCTGCTGCCCGCGCGCTGATAATTGCCCCAGGCTGCGCCATATTCAAAAACAGTGAAACTCGCCCAGTCGGCGATCGCGGCACGCTGGGCCAGCACCTTGGTCGGCCCATTGCCGCTTCCACTGTGGAAATGATCGGCCATGCAGGTGATGCCCCGCTCTTTTCGCCACTGATGGATGTCCGCAAGCCCCGTTTCATGGGCCATGGCACCCGGCGCGGTCGATGCAAAAAGGGAAAGGGCGGCGATGTGCAGTGCTCGGCGGCTGAAAACCATGGGCGCAATCCCTGATTGAAAATCCATCTCCCCCAGGCCGGGCCGATACGCCTGCAATCAAAGCCTTGCCGTGTAAGCGCCGTTTTCTCGTCTGATTTGACAAGGCCGTCAACGGACAGCGAGCCCGCGCGGGGCGGCCGCCGCGCAAGTTTCCGTACCAGTCACCCGCGTGCAACAGGGTGCCCCTGCAACCCTTATCGCTGGATCCGGAGAGGCTCGCTGCCGTGCGAGTGTGTGACGCCGTTAAGGATGCAAGGCGCGGTCTTGGCCGATGCGCCGCCCGTCAGACTGCGGCATGTGTGCCACAGATGTGGTGATTCGGTGCGTGTTTTGGCGCTCCAAGGCCAACCGGCTCTGGCCGACGGCACGCAATTTCTTAAACTTTCCTTGTGTGAGGCGTGATTCGTCTTTCGCGGGGCGGCAGGCAGCCCCGGCGAAGGAAAGGGTGGGACGAGTTGAGCAAGTTGCGTTTTACGAAATCTGGGGCGTAGACGGGGCGCATCATGCCGTGCCCCGAATGCGGGGAGACGGTCATGAAGCTTTTTCGCATCATTGCTGGCGCGCAGGGTGGCCGCGCCTTCGCCAATATGGGCCAAGCCTTCGGGCTGAGCGACGAACTCGCCGCCCAGATCGTGCGCTACTTCATTCCCCCGATCACGAAAACCATCCAGCGGCGCGCGCAAAGCGCGGAGGGCCTTCTGTCCGTCCTCGAATTTCTCGGTTCGCGCCGGTACGACCGCTTTCTCGAAGATCCGCGCATCTTCGGCCATCCGGCGGTGGCGGAGGAGGGCGAGCGCGTGCTCGAATATGTGTTCTCAGGCAAGACGCGTATTAAGTCGATCATCGCAAGGCGCGCCCAGGTGCTGCCGGTGACAGAGGACCAGCTTGGGCGGCTGTTTCCCTATATCGCGGTTCTGGCGCTTGGCGCGATCGAAGTGCGCACACGCCGTCCGCTGGGCACGATCCTGCACCGGCTGAACGCGGGCAAATCCGATGCACGGGCCATCGCCAATCCCTATCTCGCGCTGGCCCAGGAGCTTCGCAAACGCGAACGGGAGGACAAGGAGCACCGCCGTAAGATGGGGCTGCGCGCGCTCAGGGTGAGCGGCGTGCTCGGCGGTCTCGTCGCGCGCAATGCGCAGTCTTCGGCGCGCCCCGTGATGCAGGCGGCGTCCTGACGGCGCGGCCGCTCAATAGGCATACTCCCTGAACGCGGGGTCCACGCTTTCGCCCCAGCGCGTATAATAAGCTTCGAGCATGGCCTCGGCGCGGGTCTTGCCTTCGCCGATGACCGCGGCGACCGGATCGAGAAAGGTCGCCTCATTGCCCGACACGAGGTCGTCGTGACCGCGCTCCGTCAGGCCCGCGATGCTGATGGCCAGGATGTCCCGCGCCACATCGAGCACCGTGCCGTTGCGGAAGGGAGTGGCGAGCGCGGTTTTCGGCACATCGCGGCGCAAGGTGGCCCGCTCCTCCTCCGTCCAGTCGCGGATGAGGTCGTACGCCGCGTCGAGGCTGCCCTGCCCATAGAATAGGCCGGTCCAGAAGGCGGGCAGCGCGCACAGGCTTTTCCACGGCCCGCTGTCGGCGCCGCGCATTTCGAGGAAGCGCTTCAGGCGAACCTCCGGGAACAGCGTGGTGAGGTGGTCCGCCCAGTCGGTCAGCGTGGGCCGTTCGCCGGGAAGCTGCGGCAGCCGCCCCGCCAGAAAATCGCGGAAGGACGCGCCGGCGGCGTCGATATACCGCTTGTCGCGCTTTACGAAATACATGGGCACATCGAGCGCGTAATCGACGTAGCGCTCATAGCCCATGCCATCCTCGAAGGCGAAGGGCAGCATGCCCGTGCGGTGCGGGTCGGTATCGAGCCAGATCGCGCTGCGATAGCTGAGATAGCCGTTCGGTCTGCCGTCGGTGAAGGGCGAATTCGCGAAAATGGCGGTCGCGACGGGCTGAAGCGCGAGGCCCACGCGGAGCTTCTTCACCATGTCGGCTTCGCTGCCGAAATCGAGGTTCACCTGCACGGTCGCGGAGCGGTACATCATGTCGAGCCCGTGCCCGCCGACCTTGGGCATATAGCGGCTCATGATGGCGTAGCGCGATTTCGGCATGCGCGGCGTCTCGTCCAGCGTCCAGGCGGGCGAGAAGCCGAGGCCCAGGAAGGCGATGCCGAGCGGCTCCGCGACCTTGCGGACCTGCCGGAGATGGCGGTTCACCTCGTCGCAGGTCTGGAAGATCGTTTGCAGAGGCGCGCCGGAGAGTTCGAACTGTCCGCCCGGCTCCAGCGTGATCGAGCCGCCCGGGCTGCAACCGGGATCGTCGAGGGCGATGATGTTGTCGCCGTCATGGACGGGCCGCCAGCCATATTCCTCCGCGAACGCACTGAGCAGGGCGGAAATCCCGCGCGGCCCTTCGTAAGGCACCGGCCGGTGATCCGCGATGGAGAAGGGAAATTTCTCGTGCTCCGTCCCGATCCGCCAGTCGGCCCTGGGCTTTTCGCCCTGCGCGATATAGGCGACGAGATCGTCGCGGCTTTCGATAAGCGGAGCGTCGGCAGTCTTGTCGGGGGAGAGCATGTCCATGCCTCATGCGAATGCGAGCGGCGGTCGGCCGCGCCGGATGGTGTATACTGGAATGTCTAACGCCAGTCTCCTAGAACGGCATTGACGAGGGCCAAGGCCGCCACCGCCGCCGTATCCGCGCGCATGATGCGCGGGCCGAGCGAGAGCGGATAGACAAATGACCGTGAGCGGAGAAGACGCCGCTCCGCCTGTGAAAACCCGCCTTCCGGGCCGATGAGCACGGCGAGCGGCCCCTCCCGCACGGAGCCGAGCGCCGCGACGGGCGCGGAGAGCGGCGCGTCCTCATCGGCATAGATGAGCGCGCGCTCGCGGGGCCAATTCCCGACCAGCGTTTCGAGCTTCTCGGGCGGCAGCACGCCGGGCAGGCTGAGGATGCCGCACTGCTCGGCCGCCTCGATCACGTTTGCGCGCATCCGGTCGAGGTTCACGCGGCCTGCGATCGTATGATCCGTCATGACGGGGCGGAGCGACGAGACGCCCATTTCGGTCGCCTTCTGCACCATATAGTCGAGGCGGGCGTGCTTCAGCGGCGCGAACAGCAGGGCGATATCCTGGGCTGCGCTTTGCGGGCGCGTCTGCTCAACGGCCTTAAGAGTGCAGCGGTTCCGCCCGACGGCTGCGATTTCGGCCCGCCACTCCCCGTCGCGCCCGTTGAACAGGAGGACGGCATCGCCGATTTTCCCCCGCAGCACGTTGATGAGGTAATTGGCCTGCTGCGTCTCGCAAGCGATCTCTGCGCCGCGCGCGAGCGCGGGTGTGACGAAAAGCCGTGGGCGCCGGTCCGACATTGGCTGCGACCCCTTTGCGTTGCAGGCCGATTTCTGTTTCAGATCGGCAGCGGCCGCAAGAGGCGATGTCGAGGCGGCGCGGTGAGATGATGCAGGCCGACGATCACAGCCGAACAGATAGCCATTCTGCCGAGGCGGCGACGCGTATCGCGGATGCGCCCGCCGGCAACTGGGTCGATCGGCTTGCGCCGGAGCGGCTGAAACCCTGGCTGCGGCTCATCCGGGCTGACCGGCCGATCGGGGTCTGGCTCCTGCTCTGGCCGTGCTGGTGGTCCACCGCGCTGGCTGGCATTGCGTCCGGCGCGCCCTTTCCCGATGTGCGGCTTCTCGCGCTGTTCGCGGCGGGAGCCTTCGCCATGCGCAGCGCGGGCTGCATCTATAATGACATCCTCGACCGCGACATCGACGCCAAAGTCGAGCGCACGCGCGGGCGGCCGCTGGCAAGCGGGCAGATCTCGCTCACCGGCGCTGCGGTTTTCATGGTCGCGCTCTGCCTCGTGGGGCTGGCCGTGCTCCTGCAATTCAACCTGTTCGCCATTGTGCTCGGCTTCGCATCGGTCGGCGTCGTCCTCATCTATCCTCTGATGAAGCGGATAACCTACTGGCCGCAAGCCGTTCTGGGGCTTGCCTTTTCCTGGGGCGCGCTGATGGGTTGGGCGGCCGTGTTCGGCGAACTGGAACTGGCGCCGCTCCTGCTTTATGCGGCGGCGGTCGCGTGGACCATCGGCTATGACACGATCTATGCGCATCAGGACAAGGAGGACGACGCCGTGATCGGTCTCAAGTCCACCGCGCTGCGCTTCGGCGCGCGCACGAAGGAATGGCTCGCACTGTTCTATGGTCTGACGCTGGGCGGGCTTGCGCTGGCGGGTGCCCTGGCCGGTGTGGGCGCGATTTATTACGTGGGGCTTGTCGCGGGCGCGATGCATCTCGCCTGGCAGGTCGTAACGCTCGACACGGAGGACACACGCAATTGCCTGACCCGGTTTCGAAGCAATCACGGTTTCGGCGCGATCATCTTCGCGGCCATGGCGCTCGACATGGGCATGACATGGGCGCTGTGACCATGCTGGAAGACCTCGCGCTGTTGCAGGATACCGCTCGCGAAGCGGGTGCTCTCGCGCTGCGCTACTGGAATACGCGCCTCAAATGGCAGCGCAAGTCGGACGGAACCGCCGTTACGGAAGCGGATTTCGCGGTGGATGCGCTGCTGGCCGAGCGCCTGCGCGGCGCACGCCCCGATTACGGCTGGCTGTCGGAGGAGACGAGCGACGGCCCGGATCGGCTCGACCGCCGCCGCCTGTGGCTGCTCGATCCCATCGACGGCACGCGCGACTTCATGGCCGGCGGCGAGGAGTGGACCATCGCCCTGTCTTTGATCGAGGACGGCGTGCCGGTCCTGTCGGTCATCTACAATCCCGTGCGCGATGAACTCTTCACCGCGATGCGCGGGCATGGCGCGTTCCTCGGCGGAGCGCCGATCCGTGTGAGCGAGCCGGACGGCCTGCCCCATGCGCGCATCCTCGCCTCGGACGGCGTGATTGCTAAGCCGATCTGGCGTGACCCCTGGCCCCTCTTGATCCCAATGAAAGTAAACTCGACGACCTATCGCATCGCCTGCGTAGCGTGCGGGCGGGCGGATGCTTCTTTCGCCATCAAGGACAAATGGGAGTGGGACGTGGCGGGCGGCGCGCTCCTCGTGCAGGAGGCGGGCGGCCTCGCGACCGCGCCGGATGGCCAGCCGCTCGTCTTCAATCGCGCCGTGCCGCGCGTGCCGGGCTACCTTGCCGCCGGGAAAAATTTGCACGCGGTTCTGGTGGACCGCCTCACCCATGGGCTAAAGGAAGAACCGCAGCGAAAAAGGCCGGATCATCCATGACGACGCGCGACGGCGAACAGAACAAGCAGCTTCTTCATCTCGTGTTCGGCGGAGAACTGAAGGCGGTCGGCAGCACCGAGTTCCGTGACGTGAAATCGCTCCATGTCGTGGGGATTTATCCGAATTACGCACAAGCCTACGATGCCTGGAAGGACGCGGCGCAGCGCACCGTCGACAATGCGCTGATGCGCTATTTCATCGTGCACATGCATCGCCTTCTCGATCCCGAGACGGACATGACGAACGAGGCCCAGCGGAAAGATCGAGCGGTCTGACGTGGCAAGCAGGCGCCCACGACGGCAAAGCTTCGGCCGCCGCATTCAGCAGTCCGAGCGCGTGCTGAACGCGGTGGGCGCACTTGCCGCGCGCCACATCCGCACCGTTTTCGCCACGTCGCGGATGGTCCGCGAGCCTGAGAGCCTGTCATCTTACCTGAGCGCGCATCACCCTGTCATCGCCGCCACCTGGCACGGGCAATTCCTCCTTCTGCCCATGATCAAGCCCGACGGGCTTTCAGCCAGCGCCATGGTCGCCCGCCACACGGATGCGGAAATGATCGGGCGCGCGCTCCTGCATTTCGATATGCACCTCATTCGCGGCGCGGGCGCGGGCGTGAAGGGCAAGGACAGGGGCGGTGTGCACGCTTTGCGGGCGGCGCTGAAGGCGCTGGAGGAAGGCACATCTGTCGTTATGACTGCCGACGTTCCGCCGGGTCCGGCGCGCACCGCCGGCATGGGCATCGTGACGCTCGCGCGGCTGTCCGGCCGCCCTATCCTGCCGATGGCCGTCGCGACCAGCCGCTTCATCGCGCTGCGGACCTGGAGCCGCCTGACCATCAATCTGCCGTTCTCGCGGCTGGCGGCGGTCGCGGGCGAGCCCATCCACGTGCCCGCGGATGCCAGCCCCGATATGCTCGAAGCCTATCGCCAGCATGTCGAGGACGCGCTGAACGCGGTGACGGCGCGCGCTTATGCGCTGGCGGGCAGCGATGCGCGCAAGGTCGATCCCGCGCGGGTGACACGGCCGCGTTCGGGGCTTCTCCTGAAGGTCTATCGCGGGCTGACACGGGCCGCGCGTCCGGCATCTTCACTGATCCTGGAGCGCCGCGTCGCAAGCGGGAAGGAAATCCGCGATCGCCTCGGCGAGCGGCGCGGTTTTGCCGG
>CAZNAH010000017.1:18471-28400 GCA_964570735.1 uncultured Hyphomicrobiaceae bacterium
GAGGGGCCGCTCTGGTGGTTTCACGCGGCCAGCGTCGGCGAGACGAACGCGATCCTGCCACTGATCGAGGCGCTGAAGGCGCGGCATCCGCATATCGGCATCCTCCTGACCACGGTGACGGTCACTTCGGCGCGCCTTGCGGAAATGCGCCTGCCGGCCGGCGCGATCCATCAGTTCGTGCCACTCGACACGCCCGTTTTCGTCGAGCGTTTCCTGGTCCATTGGCGGCCCGACCTCGCGCTGTTCACCGAATCCGAGATCTGGCCCAATCTCATCGTGCAAGCGGCGGATGCGGGCGTGCCGCTCGTGCTCGTCAACGCGCGCATGTCGGCGCGGTCCTTCCAGCGCTGGGCGAAGCTGCGCAGCCTCAGCCGCCCCGTCTTCTCGCGGTTCGATCTCGTGCTCGCGCAGGATGGCAGGATCGGGAACCGGCTGACCAGCCTCGGCGCGCGCAGGGCCATCGTGACGGGCAATCTGAAATATGACGCTCCGCCTCCGCCGGTGCCCCCGCATGCGCTTGCAGACTTGCGCGCGAGGATCGGACGGCGTCCGGTGTTCCTCGCGGCGAGCACGCATCCGGGCGAGGACGAGATCGTGGCCGAGGTCCACCGCGCCTTGCGGCAAAGCTTCCCGTCCCTGCTGACGGTCATCGTGCCCCGCCATCCCGAGCGCGGCGATGCCATCATGCGGATGCTGGCGGAGCAGGGTTTGCGCGCCGAGCGGCGGTCGGCCGGCGAAAGCCTGTCCGATGCCACCGATGTCTATCTCGGCGATACCATCGGCGAGCTTGGCCTGTTCTATGCGCTTGCGCCGCTGTCCTTCGTCGGCGGCTCGCTCATCCCGCATGGCGGACAGAACCCGCTGGAGGCGATCAAGCTCGGATCGGCCGTGCTGGCGGGTCCGCATGTGTTCAACTTCGCCGAAACCTATCATGCGCTGGCGGCCAGTGCGGCGTACCGGCCCGTCACTTCGGGCGAAGACCTCGCCTCGGCCGCGGCGGCGCTGTTCGCCGATCCGGAGCAGGCCGACGCCATGCGCGAACGCGCGCGGTTCACGATCGGCCGGCTAGGCGGAGCCTTGCAGAAGACGCTCGATGCGCTCGAACCCTATGCGAGGGGGCTCGCAGACCCTGGCGAGCCGACTGCGATGCCGGGCTTGAGAACGCCCCTCAGGGCGGACCATGTGGCGTAAGCCCCCCCGATGGTGGTATGCGCCGGGCAGCCGGTTTGCGCCCGCCATGCTTCATCCCGCGGCGCTGGCCTATGGCACGGCGGCCGAACTCCGGTTCCGCGTGACGCGCCCGTCCGTCAGCCTGCTCCCCGTCATCTGCGTGGGGAACTTCACCGTGGGCGGCGCGGGCAAGACACCGACCGCGATCGCGGTCGCGCAGATCCTCGCGCGGCTCGACCGTACACCCGCCTTTCTCACGCGCGGTTATGGTGGCAAGGAAGAAGGACCGCATCTCGTCGATCCCGAGCACGACACGGCCGAGCGCGTGGGCGACGAAGCGCTGCTGCTCGCGCGGCACGGCCAGACTGTGGTGAGCCGCAGACGCCCGGATGGCGCGCGGTTCATCGAAGGGCTGGGCCGGGACTGCATCGTCATGGACGACGGCTTCCAGAATCCGAGCCTGCACAAGGATTTCAGCCTCGCGGTCATCGACGCCAGCGTGGGCCTCGGGAACGGACGCGTCTTCCCCGCCGGGCCGCTGCGCGGTGCGCTGAAGCGGCAACTGCCGCGCGCGCACGCCATCCTCGTCCTTGGCGGCAGCGCCAATCAGAGGACGGCGCTGGCCGCGCGGATCTCGGGCAAACCCGTCCTCAAGGCCGCGTTGCGGCCCGTCGCCGGCGGCAACGGACTTTCGGGGCAGCGCGTCGTCGCATTTTGCGGGATCGGGCGGCCCGCGAAGTTCTTCCAGACGCTAGAGGAGATGGGCGCGGTGGTCGTCCAAACCGTCGGCTTCGCGGACCATCACCGCTATACCGCGCGCGATGCCGAGAGCCTGCTGGCCCTTGCCGCGAAAATGCGCGCCGACCTTGTCACGACGGAGAAAGACGCCGCGCGGCTCACCGAAACGGACGGACCGCTGGGCAGGCTGAAAGCGAAGGCGCTGGCCGTGCCGGTTGAAGTTACCTTCGACGGGCAGGACGGCGAACGGTTGGAAGAGTTGCTGCGCTTGGCGCTCCGCGCGGCGCGGCGCTGACCGCCTCACACCCGTCGCCCGATACCCTTGCGTTCGAGAAAGCGGTTCAGGGAAACTTCGGCGTTCAGATAGGCTTCCTGATATTCGACGCTCCAATATTTCAGATCCTCGATGCGGATCGGCTCGCCGGTCACCGCGCAGCGCACGAAAGCGCCGTTCCGCAGAATCTGAAATTCGCCGTCCATGTACCGGATCTTCGCTTCCGGCCCTATCGCAAAGGATCGTTCGATACGGTTCATTCAGCCTGAAAACCTAAAGGAGACTGCCCTGGCCATTCTCGTCCCGCTTCGGTTTTTCGGCACCCTCAGGCTGGGACGTCCTGGCCTCTCTTTTTTTCGACAAGGTAGGCGTCCCGGATTGGATCGCCAACGGGCCAGTATGCGTGGAAACGCGGCCATCGGCAAATTCTAACTCCAGGGCCTGGCTTTGCGGCCGCAGGGCCGCCTTGCGCCGCACCGTCGCGCCAGCCTCGTCGCGAACGAGCACGAAACCGCGATCGAGCACGCTTTTATGGCTGAGAGACCGCAGAAGCGGGGCGAGGCCGTCCAGCGAGGCGCGCCTGCGGGCGAGGGCGGCGCGGAACGACTGGTCCCGGCGCGCGGAGAGACCCATCAGCCGCTCCGCGCCGCGCGAGACAGGCACCGCAACGAGGCCCGGATGCAGCCGCCCGGACGCACGTGCGAAACTGCGGTGCTTACCGTTCACGGCCGCGAGGAAGCATTGCCGCCCGTGGCGCTTGAGGCCGTCCAGCCGGTCGCGGCAGCGGTCGAGACGCGCACCGATCAGCCGGGGCGTCAGGCGCACGCCGAAACGGTCGAGCCTGGCGCGGCTCTGATGGCTGAACAGCCGCAGGCTATGGCCAAGCCGCCCGCCTGCCAGGTCGAGCCTCTGCCGGTGGACGCTGAGAAGGGCCGCCGCTTTCGGAAGCGCGCGCTCCGCGCTGCGAAACTCCGCCCGCGCGCGTTCCAGACGCCGCAGGGCGCACAGCCGCGCCCGCTCGCCGCATTCGAACAGCCGGGCCACGAGGTCGGAATGCTTCGGCACGGCCCATTCGGCGGCCTTGGTGGGGGTCGGCGCGCGCGCATCCGCGACGAGGTCGATCAGAGTCCAGTCCGTCTCATGGCCGACGGCGGAGATCAGCGGGATTGCGCTTTCGGCCGCGGCGCGGGCGACGATTTCCTCATTGAACCCCCACAGATCCTCCAGGCTGCCCCCGCCCCGCGCGACGATCAGGAGATCGGGACGCGGCACGCGCCCGCCCGGAGCCAGCGCGTTGAAGCCCCGGATGGCGGCCGCCACTTCCGCCGCGCAGGTCTCACCCTGCACGCGCACCGGCCAGACGATCACCCGCGTGGGACAGCGCTCGGCGAAGCCGTGCAGCATGTCGCGGATGACGGCGCCGGTCGGCGAGGTCACGACGCCCACGATCTGTGGCCAGAACGGACGCGGCTTCTTGCGCGCCTCCTCGAACAAGCCCTCCGCCGCGAGCCTCTTCTTGCGCTCCTCCAGCAGCGCCATCAGCGCGCCGACTCCTGCCGGTTCCAGCGCCTCGATGACGATCTGATAGCTCGACTTGCCCGGAAAGGTCGTCACGCGCCCGGTGACAATAACTTCGAGCCCCTCCTCCGGCTTGAACTTCAGCCCGCTGAACGTGCCCCGCCACACCACCGCGTCGATCTTCGCGCGGTCGTCTTTCAGCGTGAAATAGCAGTGGCCCGAGGAATGCGGCCCGCGATAGCCCGAGATTTCGCCGCGCAGGCGAACGAGGCCGAACGCATCCTCCACCGTCCGCTTGATGGCGAACGAGAGTTCGGAGACGGTGAATTCCGCGAGGTTCGACATCGGCGGAGCGTCGGTCAGGGTCATGCGGTGTGGCTCGTCCCTTGTGGCAGGCAACTTTTCCGCGCTTGGAGTGTACTCCATGTCGAAGCTGCCGCCGTTCAGTCTGCGAGACAACCAGATTCTCGGGATGGCCGGAAGGCCGTGGCCCGCGATCCGTGCCGCCCAAAGGCCGTGCTGGGCTTATTTCGGTTGCGAGGATGCGGCCCTGCACGCTATTGACGGCCAGTGCGCCGGCTTCTGCTGCTCGCCCGTTTAAAGCTTATCATTCTGTACGCGCCCAATGGCTGACGAGATCGAGCGGAAGTTTCTGGTGCGCGGCGAAGGCTGGCGCAGCGGCCCTATCATCCGGCGCAGCCTCATCCGGCAGGCTTATCTCACCCAGGGCAACCGCGCCTCCATCCGTATCCGCATCCGTGATGCCGATGCGGCGACGCTCACCGTCAAATCGAACGAGACCAAGATCCGCCGCCAGGAATATGAATATGCGATCCCGGTGCAGGATGCCGAGGCCATGCTCGCGTTGCGCGCCGGCTCCGTGATCGAGAAGGTGCGCCATGACCTCGCCTGGGGTTCGCTCACCTGGGAAATCGACGTTTTCGAGGGCGAGAACAAGGGTCTCGTCATCGCCGAGATCGAACTCAGCCACGAGGCCCAGGATTTCATGCGTCCCGACTGGCTCGGCCCCGAGATCACCGACGATCCGCGCTATTCCAATTCGAGCCTCGCGATCCGGCCGTTCTGCGCGTGGTGAGGGCCAGCCGCCGCTTCTCCCTGACCTGCCCCGCGCATGGCCCTCGCAACAACGTCTCAGAGGCATGGACTTGCCCTGCGCGCCGCTCTATATATGTGGCTCCGTGCGCGCTACGATCGCGGCGCGCGTCAGGGCGCATAGCTCAGTTGGTAGAGCAGCTGACTCTTAATCAGCGGGTCCAAGGTTCGAATCCTTGTGCGCCCACCATCTCATTTCCTTGCCCACTGGCGGCCGCTAACATCTTGAACGGCAACGCCAAATCGACGGTTCGAAAGCGTGGGTAAGCATCTCGTGGCCGCCTATCGCTGCGCGTATCCGCCTCGGGGATGAGGCGCCCGTTACTCAGCCGCCTTTTTCTGCGCGGCCGGCGCGGTCGCGCTTTTCGCGGCAAGCGGTTTTCGCTTCGCGTTCCGGGGCGCGGACACTCGCTCACCCGGCGCCCACGCGCTGAACAGCGACGCCAGCGGCGCGTTATAGCTCACCTCACCCTTATAGGCTTTGAGCACTTTCACCTTTGTCCCGATTTTTGCGATCGAGGCGAGATGCACGACGTGTTCGTTCGTCAGACGGAAGCAGCCCGATGAGTTCGCGCGTCCCACGGTGCGGTCATTGTTGGTGCCATGGATGCGGTAGATGGTGTTACCGAGGTAAAGCGCCCGCGCGCCCTGAGGGTTGCGCAAGCCTCCCGATACCGTGATCGGCAATCCGGGTTGACGCTTGTGCATCTCGGGCGGCGGCGTCCAGGATGGCCACGCTGCGATGCGGGTGATCCGCTCCGTGCCGTACCAGGTGAAGCCGTCGCGGCCGACCGAGATCGGATACTCGTAGGCGCGCCTGCCGGGCAGCACGAAGTAGAGCTTGCGGCGCTGCGTATCGATGATGATGGAGCCGGCTTCCTCATTCTGGTCGAAGTAGACGATCGGCGGCGCAACGGGCGCGATGTCGGGCCGGTCGCCGCCATTCATGAATTTCGGATAAACAACCGGGCCGTAGGACTTGCGTCTTTCGGCGCGTTCGGCCTCTTCCTGCTCTGCTTTCCGTCTGATGTCGCTCTCAAAAACGGGGCGGCTGTCGGTCCAGATCCCCTGCGCAACGGCCGGGATCGACCCGGCCACGAGCCCGGCCGCAAACGCCGGCAGAATTGCGATCCAGAATCTCATGTCCATCCGTTATGTCCTGCTCCGATGCCGCGCCGCCTCTTGAGCCAATAGGCCAAAAATTCAATACACGCGCGTGGCGCCCGGAGACAAGTCTGTCCAGGCACTTCGCTGTTCGTCGGCTTGCTGGCGTGGCTGGTTTTCGTCAGCGAGCTTTATTTATGGCTGCTTATGGAAGGCGATGACGGGTTCTGAGCCGGGTGCAGGGCAGCCGGTTCGATCATCGCGGGCGCTGCCTTAGCGGGGCACACGCGGCGCGGTCTTCAATCCGGGCGCCAGCCTTCCCCGCGCAGCGGGCTTGCGAGCGTGGCCGAGGTCAGCAGCGACCATGTCGCGAACAGAAGGATCGAGAGGCCGGCCATGGCCAGCGTCGCGAACGGCGCGAGCACCAGTCCCGCGACGATCCAGAAGATGAGAAGGATGGTCAGTCCGGGCACGCGCTCGTTCAGGAGCGTGATGAGCCGCCCCGCGCTCGGCAGGGAGCATCGGCTGACCATGAGCAGGGGCACCAGCAGAACGCAGGCGATGGTCCCGGCGAGCAGCCAGCCCGGATGCAGCGGGACGGCGTGCGACATGGCCCAGGGCAGGAGAACCGCGATGGCCGCGGCCGGTGTCGGCAGCCCGGTGAAATTCGGCTTCGGACCCGTTCCCGCAGGCTGCCACGCGGCGCCGAAGCGGGCGAGCCTTATCGCGGCGCCGCCCGCATAGATCAGGCCGCACGCCCAGCCGAGCGGTCCGAGGATGTCGAGCGCCCAGCTATAGAGAAAGACCGCCGGGGCGACGCCGAAGCTCAGAAAATCGGCGAGATTGTCGAGATGGGCGCCAAAAAGCGTCTCGCCTGAGAGCTTGCGGGCCACGAAGCCGTCGAACCCGTCGAGGAAGGCGGCCACGAGAAGCGCGATCACGGCCTCGTTCGTCCGCCCTTCGAGCACGAAGCGAAGCGCGGTCATGCCCGCGAACAGGGCCGTCAAGGTAATGAGGTGCGGCGCGATGGCATAGAAACGCCGCTTCAGATCCTGCATGTGCGCCCACTCCCTGACGGGGACATCTCGTTCTCCTGCGCAGCGACGCGCTGAACCGGTTGCGAAATCACGACTAGCTGCGCCGCACGGCGCGGCGGGGTTCGTTCAGCCTCAGATCGGCGATCACCGTTTCACCGGCGACCATGCGCTGGCCTTCCGCGACCAGCAGTCCGCCTTCCTGGGGCAGATAGAGATCGACGCGGCTGCCGAAACGGATCAGGCCGAAGCGCTCTCCCGCCGTCATCATATCCCCCGCCTCGACGAAGCGCACCACCCGGCGTGCGACATAGCCGGAAATTTGCACCACGCCGAATTTCGCGCCCTCGGCCGTCTCGAAGACGAAGCTCTGCCGCTGATTTTCGCGCTTGGCTTCGGGCGTGTTCGCGGCATGGAACACGCCGGGCCGGAAATCGACCAGCGCCACCCGCCCCGAAACCGGCGCCCGGTTGATGTGGCCGTCGAGCATGGTGAGGAAAATCGAGACGCAGGTGCGCGGTTCCGCACCGAGTTCCAGTTCCGGCGGCGGCGCGACCTGCTCGATCGACAGCACCTTGCCGTCGGCGGGCGCGATGACGAGACCCTCGCGGATCGGCGTGACCCGCTCGGGATCGCGGAAGAAATAAGCGGTGGCCAGCGTCAGCAGGGCGAACAGCCAGCCGAGCGGCGCCCAGATGAGGAAGAACAGAAGCGTGATCAGCGCGCCGAGCGCGATGAATTTATGCCCGTCGCGGTGGACGGGGGTGAGAACATTCAGGATTTGCGACACAATAGACATCGGCACGCTCGGTTGGGCGGTCATCTCGATCCGCCCTTATGGATCATATCCGCCCGTCCGCAAAGGCCGGCCGCCGCTTTTCTCAACGGACGACGCCCTCTTCCACGGCCTGCGCCAGCCTGCGCCGCGCCTCCTCGGCCTCGCGCTGGCGGTTCCAGAGCCCGGCATAGAGGCCGCCGCTCGCGAGCAATTCTTCATGGGTGCCGCGCTCGACGATCTCGCCCTTGTCCATCACGAGGATAAGATTCGCGTGGATCACGGTCGAAAGCCGGTGCGCGATGACGAGCGTCGTGCGGCCCGTCGCGATGCGGTCGAGCGCGGACTGGATTTCCTTCTCCGTGAAGCTGTCGAGCGCCGATGTCGCCTCGTCGAGGATGAGGATCGGCGGGTTCTTGAGGATGGTCCGCGCGATCGCGACGCGCTGCTTTTCGCCGCCGGAGAGCTTCAGCCCGCGCTCGCCGACCATGGTCTGGTAGCCCGCGGGCAGGCTCTCCACGAAGTCGTGGATCTGCGCCAGGCGGGCCGCCTCGAACACCTCCGCGTCGCTCGCCGAGGTCCGGCCATACTGGATGTTGTAGAGAATGGTGTCGTTGAACAGCACGGTATCCTGCGGGACGATGCCGATCGCCGCGCGCAGGCTATCCTGCGTCACGTCCGCGATGTCCTGCCCGTCGATCAGGATTCGCCCGGAGTTGACGTCGTAAAAGCGGTAGAGCAGGCGCGAGATGGTGGATTTGCCCGCGCCGGACGGCCCCACCAGCGCGACCATGCAGCCGGCCGGCACCTCGAAGCTTATGCCGCGCAGGATGGGCCGGGCCGCGTCATAGGCGAACTGCACGTTCTCGAAGCGGATCTCGCCCCGGCTCACGACGAGCGGTTTCGCGCCCGGCCTGTCGAGGACTTCGGGCGGCTTGTCGAGCAGCGAGAACATCGCCTCGATGTCCACGAGGCCCTGCTTCAGCTCGCGATAGATCATGCCCATGACGTTGAGCGGCTGGTAAAGCTGGATGAACACGGCGTTGACGAGCACAAAGTCGCCCGCCGTCATCTCGCCGCGCATCACCCCGCGCGCCGCGAGCAGCATGCAGAGCGTCATACCGGCCGTGAAGATGAAGGTCTGGCCGAAATTCAGCCAGGCGAGCGAACTGTAGGTGCGGATGCTCGCCTTCTCGTAGCGCGCCATGGAATGGTCGAAGCGCTCGCTTTCCCAGCGCTCATTGCCGAAATACTTGACCGTTTCGTAATTCAGGAGGCTGTCCACCGCCTTGGTGTTGGCCTCGACATCGGAGTCGTTCAGTTCGCGGCGAATGCTCATCCGCCACTCGCTGGCGACGAAGCTGAACCACGCATAAAGGACGACCATGGCGAGGACGATGCCGACAAACAGCCAGCCGAAATAGATCTGGAACAGGATGCAGACGAACAGAACCTCCAGAACCGTGGGCACGAGATTGAGAATGCCCATGCGGATGATGAGTTCGATCGCCATTTTGCCGCGTTCCAGCACGCGGGCGAGCCCGCCGGTCCGCCGTTCCAGGTGAAACCGCAGCGAGAGGTCGTGGATGTGCCGGAAAGTCCGGTTCGTGAGCACCCGCGTCGCGTGCTGGCCGATCCGCGTGAACAGCACGTCCCGGATCTGGTTGAAGCCGATCATCGCGATGCGGGCCACGCCATAGGCGACGATCAGCGCGAGCACGATGATCGAGAATTCGGGCAGCGCCGCGCCGCCGATCTCGACGGTTCCGCGCCCGCCGCCGTTGCCCGTCAGCCGGTCCACCGCTTCCTTGTAGGCGAGCGGCATGGCCACCGTGACGGGCGGCGCCGCGACGAGGGAGACGACGGCCGCGACGAGCCGCGCGCGCAGGTCCGGCCGTCCCACCGGCCAGACGAAGGGGGCGAGATAGCGCAGGATGGTCAGGTGTTCGGCTTCGGCAGCGGGCGCCGTGGTCCGGTCGTGCCGACCGAGGACGAGTTGAGACAAGGTCTGCCCTTTTTGTTCGCGCGCCGCGGGCGGGTCCTGCGGGCCGGCCCATGGCGCAGGCGGACTGCGGTCGCTCGTTATTTTGGCAAGATGATACGCTGGTTCGGATAGATCAAGTTGGGGTTGCGGATCTGCCCCTTGTTCGAGCGGTAGATGCGGGTGTAGCGGTAGCCCTTGCCGTAATGGCGCGAGGCGATG
>CAZNAH010000018.1:0-11976 GCA_964570735.1 uncultured Hyphomicrobiaceae bacterium
AGGGCCGCGCGTCTGGATGGCGGCGAGCCAGCGCGCCGCGCCGCGCCCGCGCCCGATGCGGCCACTCCCATGATGGCGCAATATCTGGAGGTGAAGGCCAGACACCCGGGCTTTCTCCTGTTCTACCGGATGGGCGACTTCTTTGAGCTGTTCTTCGAGGATGCGGTCGAGGCCGCCCACGCGCTCGGCATTCAGCTCACCAAGCGCGGCAAGCACCTCGGCGAGGATATCCCCATGTGCGGGGTTCCGGTCGCCCGCGCGGAGGAATATCTCCACAAGCTGATCCGCAAGGGGTTTCGCGTCGCGGTCGCCGAGCAGCTCGAAGACCCGGCCGAGGCGAAGCGTCGCGGCGGCAAGGCCGTGGTGCGCCGCGATGTGGTGCGGCTCGTCACGCCCGGCACGCTCACCGAGGACACGCTGCTGAGCGGCGGCTCAAACAATTATCTTACCGCCGTTTTTCTGCCCGAGAACGCCGAGCAGCGCACCGATACCAAGGCCGCGCTCGCCTCACTCGATCTCTCGACGGGCGCGTTCGTGCTGAGCGAGGCGCCGCTCGCCGAACTCGGGCACGAACTCGCGCGCCTTTCGCCCGCTGAAATCGTCGTGAGCGAGGACGCGCCGGATGATGTGCTGAAGGTTGCGGCAGGCGGTGCCACGCAGGCCGCGCGTTCTGCCCTGCCGCGCGCCTGCTTCAGCAGCCTGAAAGGCGAGCGCGCGCTGGCTCAGGCTTTTGACGTCGCGGCGATCGACTGCCTGGGCACCTTCACGCGGGGCGAACTCGCGGCCATCGCGGCGCTTCTGCACTATGTCGATCTCACGCAGATCGGCAGGAAGCCCGTGCTGCGCGCGCCCCGCCGCGAGACGGCATCCGGCCTGATGATGCTCGACGCGGCGACCCGCGCGAGCCTCGAACTCGTTCGCGCGCAGAGCGGGGACGGCCCGACCGTGCTCGCCGCCATCGACCGGACGCGCACCGCAGCCGGCGCGCGGGAACTCGCCGCGCGGCTTACCTCTCCCCTGTGCGATGACGAGGCCATCAACGCGCGGCTCGATGCGGTCGCTTTCTTCCGCGAGGCGTGGCCGCTTCGCGCGCAATGCCGAGATCTCTTCGCGCGGACGCCCGACATGGCGCGCGCGCTGAGCCGCCTGAAACTGGGACGCGGCAGCCCGCGCGATCTCGCGGCCATCCGGGACGGTCTCGGCATAGCAGCGGAGGTCAGGGGGCTGCTCGACCGCGAGACGGCGGCAATGCCGGCCGAAATCCGGCAGTCCCGGGACGCGCTGGCCGAGGCTCCGGACGACCTCTTGGCGAAGCTTGCCGCCGCGCTGGCGACCGCCGCGCCGCCGTCTTTCGCGGACGGACAGGTCATCGCACCCGGATATTGCGACAAGCTCGACAGCCTGCGCCGCCTTTCGGCCGACACGAAAGCGGTGCTCGCCGCGCTCCAGTCGGACTATGCCGCGCAAACCGGCATCAAGTCGCTGAAAGTGCAGTACAATGCGATCCTCGGCTATTTCATCGAGGTGGGCGCCGCTGCCGCCGAGACGCTGCGCCGTCCGCCCCATGACGCCGCCTTCCGGCACCGGCAGACGATGGCGAACGCGGTGCGCTTCGTGACCGACGAGCTTGCCGAGCTTGAAACCCGCATCCTCTCGGCGGCCGAGGAAGCCGCCGCGCTGGAGCGCCGCCTGTTCGATGAACTCGTTGCGCTGACGCTGCGTCACGCGCCCAGCCTCGGGCGCTGCGCGGACGCGCTCGCCGCGCTCGATTGCACCGCAGCCCTCGCCGAACTCGCCGACGAGCAGAATTACACTCGCCCCAGCGTCGATGACAGCGCCGCCTTTCACGTGGCCGGAGGGCGTCACCCGGTGGTCGAGCCCGCGCTGAAGCGGGCCGGGCAATCGTTCATCGCGAATGACTGCGTCCTCAACGGCGACGCGGCCGGAACCCCTCGCCTCCTGATCGTGACCGGGCCGAACATGGCGGGCAAGTCCACCTTCCTCCGGCAAAACGCCGTCATCGCGATTCTCGCCCAAATGGGTTCCTTCGTGCCGGCGCAGTTCGCCCATATCGGCGTCGTGGATCGCCTGTTCAGCCGCGTCGGAGCTTCGGACGAGTTGGCGCGCGGCCGCTCGACCTTCATGGTCGAGATGGTGGAGACCGCGGCGATCCTCAATCAGGCGAGCCCGCGCTCCTTCGTCATCCTCGACGAAATCGGCCGGGGCACCGCCACGTTCGACGGCCTCTCGATCGCGTGGGCCGCGCTCGAACATCTGCATGACGCGATCCGATGCCGGGGGCTGTTCGCCACCCATTACCACGAGCTGACGCGTCTGCCCGAGCGGCTGCCCCACGCCGCCAATGTTTCGGTGGCGGTCAAGGAGTGGAAGGACGCGATCGTTTTCCTGCACGCCGTCGAGCCGGGTGCGGCGGGGCGGTCCTACGGCATCCAGGTCGCGAAGCTCGCGGGCGTGCCCCCGCCGGTCGTGGCGCGGGCGAAAGAAATTCTGGCGCTGCTCGAAAAAAGCCCGCACGCCGCATCCGCCTTCGAGGCGCTCAACGATCTGCCCCTGTTCCAGCCGCGCGCGGCGAGCGGTCTGTCCGAGCCGGAGCCTTCCGCCGCATCGCCGGTGCTCGACGCTCTGGCCGCGCTCGATCCGGACTCGATGTCGCCGCGCGAGGCCCTCGATGCGCTCTATGACTTGAAACGCCTGTCCATGGGCGGCTGAGCGCCGCCGCAGCTTGGGCGTGTGTCGCATTCCTGGCACATCGTGTAGGATACGGGCAAAGGAAGCTCGCCCATGGACCAGCCTGTCGCTCTCACGCCGCCATTTTTCGATCCCCTCGCCCTGCGCGAGGAGTTGACGGACTACTGGCGCGAGGCGGGAGCGGCGAATGCCGCGCTCCGGGCGCGGGTGCTCGCTCGCCTCAAGCGGTTGAAACACACGGCACGGCTGGAAGCGAAATCCGGCCTTGAGCGCACGGGTGACGGGAATGGGCCGGGTCTTGGCCCATATCTCGTCGAATTGATCAAGCTGATCTTCGATTTCGCGAACCACCACGTCTATCGCGCGCAGAACCCGTCCGAAGCCGAGCACATGGCCATCGTCGCGACGGGCGGCTATGGGCGCGGGCTGCTCGCGCCCGGCTCGGACATCGACCTCCTGTTCCTGCTCCCCTACAAGCAGACGGCCTGGGGGGAGAGCATCGCGGAATACATGCTCTATGTCCTGTGGGATCTCGGCTACAAGGTGGGGCACGCCACGCGCACCATGGACCAGACCCTCAAGGCCGCAAAAAGCGACATGACCACCCGGACCACGCTGCTCGACGGACGCCTCGTCCATGGCGACGGCGACCTGTTCCGCGAGACCTGGTCGCGCTTCGAGAGCGGCATCGTGCAGGGGACGCAACGCGAATTCATCAACGCGAAGCTTGAAGAGCGCGATCAGCGCCTGAAACGCACGGGCATCTCGCGCTACCGGGTCGAGCCGAACATCAAGGAAGGCAAGGGCGGTCTGCGCGACCTCAACATGTTGCACTGGTTCGCGGCCTATCTGCACCCTGAGGCCCGCGACCGCACCCCCGAGGCGCTGATCTTCACCCCCGCCGAGCACGCCACCTATAAAAGCTGCGAAAGCTTCCTGTGGACCATCCGCTGCCATCTGCATTTCCTCGCGAACAAGGCCGAGGAACGGCTGTCCTTCGACGTGCAGTCGGCCATGGCGGAGATGCTCGGCTATCGTGATCGCGGCGGATTGCTCGGCGTCGAGCGTTTCATGAAGCACTATTTCCTGGTTGCAAAGGATGTGGGCGACCTGACGCGCATCCTCTGCTCAAGCCTCGAACTGCTGCAGTTGAAGCCGGTGCCGGGGCTGAACCGTCTGGCGGCCGCCATGCCCTGGACCAATCGGGCCAAGCTGCCTGCCACCACGGATTTCAAGGTCGATACGGGCCGGCTCAACGTGAAGCGCGCGGACGCGTTCCGCCTGGACCCGGTTAACCTGATCCGGCTGTTCGTCCACGCCGAGCGGCACAATCTCATGCTTCACCCGGAGGCGCTGCGCCTTGCGCGTGCGTCTCTCAAGCTGATCGACGACCGGCTGCGCGCCGATCCGGAAGCCAACCGGCTCTTCCTTGAACTGCTCACCTCGCGCTCCGGCCCGGAGGCGTCGCTGCGCGCCATGAACGAAGCGGGCGTGCTGGGGCGTTTCGTGCCGGAATTCGGAAGGATCGTCGCAATGGTGCAGTTCAACATGTACCATCACTACACGATCGACGAGCACCTGATCCGCGCCATCGGCATCCTGTCCAGCATCGAGAAAGGCGCGCTCGAAAGCGAACTTCCCCTCTCGACCGAAATCATCGGCGAGGTCCAGAACCGGCGGGCGCTCTATGTCGCGCTTCTGACCCACGACGTGGCCAAGGGCATGGAGGAGGATCACAGCATCGCCGGCGCGAAGATCGCACGGCGCCTCAGCCTGCGGCTCGGCCTGTCCGCCTCGGAGGCGGAGACGGCGGCGTGGCTCGTGGAGAACCATCTCGTCATGAGCCAGTTCGCCCAGAGCCGCGACCTTTCCGACCCCAAGACCATCGCCGATTTCGCGAACATCGTGCAGAGCCCGGAGCGGTTGAAGCTTCTTCTGCTGCTGACCGTCGCCGATATCCGCGCGGTCGGCCCCGGCATCTGGAATGGCTGGAAGGGCCAGCTTCTGCGCTCGCTCTATTACGAGACGGAGCCCGTGCTCGGCGGCGGCTACACCAAGACGGCGCGCCAGATACGCATCCAGGCGGCCGAGCAGCAATTGCGCACGGCGCTCGCGGGCTGGCCCGCCAAAGAGATCGACCGCTTCATCGCCCGCCACTACCCCGCCTACTGGCTGAAGACCGACACCGACCGGCAGGCCCAGCATGCCCATCTCCTGCGGCGGGTGGAGACCGAGCCCTTGCCGCTCGCCACCGAGATCCGAAGCGACGCGTTCCGCTCGCTCACCGAACTGACGCTTGTCACGCGAGACAATCCGCGTCTTCTCATGCTGTTCGCGGGCGCCTGCGCGGCGGCGGGCGCGAACATCACCTCGGCGCAGATTTCCACGACGCGTGACGGCTATGCGCTCGACACGCTGTCGCTCCAGCGCGCCTTCGCCCATGATGACGAGGAGATTGACCGCGCCCAGAAGATCGCGCGCGTGATCGGCCAGGTTCTGGACGGCAAGCGCCAGCTCGAAACCCTGATGACGAACCTGCCCCGGCCCCGCCAGCGCCTGGACGCGTTCAGCGTTCCGCCCGAGGTCGTGATCGACAACACCCTCTCGGACGATCTGACCGTGATCGAGGTGCAGGCGCTGGACCGGCCCGGCCTGCTCTATGACGTGACGGCCGAACTGGCGCAGCTCGGCCTCGATATCTCCTCGGCGCACATCGCGACGTTTGGCGAGAAGGCGGTGGACGTGTTCTACGTGACCGATCGCGCGGGCAAGAAGGTCACGAGCGACACGGTGAAGCGGCGCATCCGCGAGCGGCTGCTGGAGGCACTGGAGCGCGCGTGACGGCCCGCGCGAGCACTTAGCCGGACAGCCCGCCCGCGAGGCTCGGAATGGCGAGCGGGCTGAAGCCGTAATGCTTCAGCCAGCGCAAATCTCCGCCGAAGAACGCGCGCAGATCCGGCATCCCGTATTTCAGCATCGCGATCCGGTCGATGCCGACGCCGAAGGCGAAGCCCTGCCACCGGTCAGGGTCGAGCCCGCAGGCCGCCAGCACGTTGGGATGCACCATGCCGCAGCCGAGGATTTCGAGCCAGTCGCTCCCCTCTCCGATCCTGAGTTCGCCGCCCGAGCGGTCGCACTGGATATCCACCTCCGCCGACGGCTCGGTGAAGGGGAAGTGCGACATGCGGAAGCGCATCTTCACCTCGTCCACCTCGAAGAACGCCTTGCAGAATTCCTCGATCGTCCATTTGAGGTGGCCCATGTGGATATCCTCGCCGATGACGAGCGCTTCCACCTGATGGAACATGGGCGTATGGGTCTGGTCGCTGTCGCAGCGATAGACGCGGCCGGGCGCGATGATGCGGATCGGCGGCTTCTGGGCGAGCATGGTGCGCACCTGCACGGGGCTGGTGTGCGTGCGTAGAAGCAGGCGCTCGCCTTGCGCATTCGGCGCGAAGAAGAACGTATCGTGCGCTTCGCGCGCCGGATGGCCCGGCGGGAAGTTCAGCCGCGTGAAATTATAGTCGTCGGTCTCGATATCCGGGCCTTCCGCGACCGCGAAGCCCATGTCCGCGAAGATCACGGTCAGCTCTTCCCAGACGCGGGATATCGGATGGATGCGGCCCTCAAGAGCCGGATTCGGCCGTACGGGCAGTGTGACGTCGGCGCGCTCGGTGGCGAGCCGCTCCGTGAGAGCGGCGGTTTCCAGATCCGCCTTCCGGGCTTCGAGGGCGGCCGCGACCTTGTCTTTCAGCGCATTAACGGCCGCGCCGAACGCTTTGCGCTCATCGGGCGCCATACGCCCGAGCGTTTTCATCAGCTCGGGAACCTGGCCCTTCTTGCCGAGCGCTGCGAGCCGAACGGCTTCGAGCGCCGCGAGATCGCGGGCCTCGCCCACATTCCGCAGCAGGGCTTTTTCCAGCGCGGTCAGATCGTGGGTCTGCTCGGCAATCGCGTCCATGTCATCCCTCTCCCGCGCCCACCGCGACGCCGCGTCCTGCGCGTTCAGTTCAGGGCGCTGCCGGCGAGCATAGCACCGTTGTGACCGGCCTTTTCGGTCACGAGCCGCAGGATGTATTTGATCTCGTCAATCACCTCGCCGGAGGCTGCTTCGCCCTCCCCCTCGCCGTCGTCGGCGATTTTCAGGAGCACGTTGGCCAGAGCCAGCAACTCCTGAACCGTGAGGTCGGAAAGCCTCATGCAGCGGCCCGCAATTCCGCCGGAAGCGCATCGCGCGCCTTGCTGACGAGCGCCGCGAACCCTGCCGGATCGGTGATGGCGAGATCCGACAGAACCTTGCGGTCGATGGTGATCCCCGCCTTGTTCAGCCCGTCGATGAAGCGGCCATAGGTCAGTCCGTGCTCGCGCACCGCCGCGTTGATCCGCTGGATCCACAGCGAGCGGAAATTGCGCTTCTTCGTGCGCCGGTCGCGATACTGGTATTGCCCGGCTTTCTCGACGGCCTGACGCGCGACCTTGATGGTGTTCTTGCGGCGGCCGTAATAGCCCTTGGCCTGCTTCAGAACGGCCTTATGGCGGGCATGGGACGTTACGCCCCGTTTCACTCGTGACATGTCGTGATCCTCCGAAATTCAGTGAATGGGTCAGCCCGGCCTAGTCGAGGCCATAGGGGATGAATTTCTTCACGATGCGTGCATCGCCGTCTTCGAGCACGAATGTGCCGCGCGCCTGGCGAATGAACTTCGGGGTCCGCTTGATCATATTGTGGCGCTTGCCGGCCTGCACACCGATGACTTTCCCGGTGGCCGTGACCTTGAAGCGCTTCTTCACGCCGCTTTTGGTTTTCAGCTTGGGCATTTTGCTTCCTTTCGTGAATATCCGGAGGGTCCGCATTCCTTGCGCCCTGCTCCGCTCGTCTTGGGAGAAGCTGTAAAGCAGCCACGGCATGCCCGTATTCGGCCGGTCCACTTTTACGGGACGGAAGATATCTGCGAAAGCGGCGCCGCGCAAGGGCTTGCCGGGGCCGTGGCATTGCGCTCCGCCCAACGCCGGGCGATTTCTCCCGCAATCACCTCGGCGGAGTGCAAAGGCTCGTAAGCCCACGCCTCGAAGCGCTCGAAGCGGTCCGGACAGGCGCGCGTCGCGCCATGCGCCCGCAGCGCCTCATGGAACCGCCGGAACTTCAGCGAGCCGCCGTCCGGCTCGAAGACATAGACCGGTCGGCCCGTCACGCAGGGCTCGCCCGTCATGTTGACCGAGTCGGCGGGCACGATGAACCCATCGGCATGGGCGAGCATGTGGGGATAAGGGTTCTCGCCCTCGCCATCCCAGAAGAAGGCGGCCCGGCCTGCGAGAGCAGCGCGGATCGCATCCCGCAGAGGCTGCGGCGTGCGCCGTGACGGTGTCACCATCAGACCCGCGCCAAGCTCCGCAAGAGACCGGAGCGCCGCCGTCAGCCGATCCATAGCGGGCCGGGAATAGAAATAATCGCCATTAGGACCGCCGAGCAGAACCGCGACGCGCGGGGCCGGCAGCGCCGCGATGAAGGGCGGCACCCGCTCCCGCAGCTCCGCCAGGCGCCGGGGCGAGAAGCGGTGCGGCGCGGTCAGGGTCGTGATCACGTTCGGCCCGCGCAGCTTATCATGCTGCGGCACCCAGAACAGATCGGCGGCCTTTGTACCAACGCGCGGATCGAGCAGGATGACGGTGAAGGTTCGCGGCCCCGCTGCGCGCTTCACAGCGCGGATGTAAGGCGTCGTCAGGCGGCCCGCGGCGATCGCGATATCGGGCCAGGGCGGACCGAAAGGCGTGCCGGGCCTGCCGAAGCCCTCCGACGGATCGACCGGGCCATAGGGCGCGAGCAGCTTCCACAGCCCCTTCGGCGCGACGATTTTCACCGCGACAGCAAGGCCCAGCGCCTCGGCCACGCCCAGGCTCTGGGCATCGTTGCCCGCCTTGCCGTCACTGATCATCCAGCCTGTGTGCCCAGCCATCGGGCGAAGCGCCGTCGTCTCGGCCATCCGCAATCGCCTCCCCCAAGGGAGCCGCTTGACCGCGCGGGCGCCCTCAGTCCTCGATCTCTTGCCTGACTTGACCGTAGGCGATCAACGAAAACAAGGCGGTGCCGCCGATGATATTGCCGATCAAAGCGGAGATGATGAACGCGCTGATCGTATTCAGCGGAGGAATTTCCCCCGCCAACGCCAGAAGGAAGACTTCCGTCGAGCCCGCGACCACGTGCGAGAAATCGCCGAGCCCGATGAAATAGGTGATGAGGATGATCACAAGGAACTCCGATCCTCGCGCGGCCGGGAGCATCCAGACCAACGCGCCGAGGAAGAAGCCGGCGAGGATTCCGCTCGCGATGATGCCGGCCGGCGTGTTGTCCGCGAAGTGGCGGGACACCTCAAGCGATGCCGCGAGCTGCTCCGTGTTCGCGAAGGCCACATGGGTTGCCAGAACGGAGGCGAACAGCGTGCCCACCATGTTCGCCGCGAACACGATGCTCCAAAGCCGCGCTGTGCGATAGACGCTGCGCCGCGTCCGCTTGGCGAGCACGGGCAGGATCGCGGTGACGGTCTGCTCCGTGAAAAGCTGTAAGCTGCCCAGGATGACGATGAGAAAGCCGACGCAATAGCCGAAATTGGTGATGAGCGGACGCCACGCCTCGTCGGGCAGGTGCATGTGCAGGATGCCCTTGCAGAACACCGAGGTGCTGAGCGCCAGCCCGGCGGCGACCCCCGACCACCACAGCGACGCGGCGGGGCGCTGCAATTCCTCTTCGCCCTGCCTGCGGATCACCTCGTAGACGACCGGCGCGGCCAGATGCTGGCGCTCCTCGATCGTCTTGTCGAGATCGGGGCTTTCCTTCACCTTTTCCTTGAGGGTCGTCATCGCGCCGTGCTTTCGTTCAAGACGACGGCGGATAGGCTTGATCCTTGAGGAATTGCGCGATGTGCACCGCGTTCAGCACCAGCCGCCGGTTGGTTTCCGCGACCTTCTCGGGCATGGACGGCAGATCCTTGTAGTCCGTTTTGCCCATCGCCTCGCCGACCCAATAGGTGGACGCCCCCGCCGCGATGGTGAAGCCGACATCATTCAGGGCTTGGAACAGCTCCGCCGTGCAGTGGTGCGCCCCGTCTTCGTTTCCGGTGACGGCGACGGCGGCAACCCGCCCGAACGAGACCATGCGCCCCCCATCGTCGGTTTCGCTGAGAAAGGCGTCCATGCGTTCGAGAACGCGCTTGCAGACGCTCGACGGCTGGCCGAGCCAGATGGGCGTGCCGAGGATGAGGATGTCGGCATCGAGGACGCGCTGGCGCAGCGGCGGCCACGCATCGCCCGGCCCTTCATCGGAGGTGACGCCCGGCTTGATGTCGTGATCGACCACCCGAACGATATCCCCTGTCACGCCATGCACCGCGAAGGCATCGAGCACCTGACTGAGGAGGAGGTGGGTCGAGGACAATTGTCCCGAGGGCTTCAGGGTGCAGTTCAGTGCAAGCGCGGTCAGCGTCATGCCGGCCTTTGCATCGTTCGGGGTTCGTTTTGGTTTAACGAGCCGCGCGCGGAAACGTTGCAAAGCTTGGGCTCTGTTATGCGCTTTCAGCGGAAGGCGCTGACGCCGTTCACGCGCTTCACGCGGCGGCGCATCGCGGAAGACGGGATCCGCATCGCCTCGCGATATTTGGCGACGGTGCGGCGGGCTATGTCGATCCCGTCGCCCTGAAGAAGCGTCACGATGCGGTCGTCGGACAGGATGTGGTCGGGGCGCTCGTTGGTGATGAGCTCGCGGATGCGGTCGCGCACCGCTTCGGACGAGTGGGCCTGCCGCGACGGCCCCGCCGATGGAATCGACGAGGTGAAGAAATATTTCATGTCGAACACGCCGCGCGGGGTGGCCATCGCCTTGTTCGAGGTGACGCGGCTCACGGTCGACTCGTGCATGCCGATCTTTGCCGCGACCTGGCGCAGGTTCAAGGGCTTGAGGGAGCGAACGCCTTTTTCGAGAAAACCCGATTGCGCTTCGACGATCGCCGTAGCCACCTTAAGGATCGTCACGCCGCGCTGCTCCAGGCTCTTGGCGAGCCAGTTTGCGGCGCTCATGCGCTCGGCGAGGTAATTGCGGTCCTGCTCCGAGCGCGTGCGCGCCTTCAACGATTGGTAATAGGCGCGGTCCACGTTGATCGAGGGCATCGTCTCGGGGTTCAACTCCACCTGCCAGCCGCCTGTTCTGGCGCGGCGGACCAGCACATCCGGAATGAGCACGTCGACGGTCAGCGGCTCATAGGCGAGGCCGGGGCGCGGATTGAGCGCGCGGATTTCGCGGATCATGTCTTCGAGATCCTCCTCGTCGACGCCGCAGAGCTTGCGCAGGCGTGCGAAGTCCTGCGCCGCGAGCAGATCGAGATGGGAGAGAAGACGCTGCATAAAGGGGTCGAGCCGCCCGCGCTCGCGCAATTGCAGGCCAAGGCAGTCGGCGAGATCGCGCGCGAACACGCCGGCGGGCTCGAACGCCCTCAGCCGTTCGAGGATGGACCCAAGCCGGTCCTCGCGCAAACCGAGCGCATCGCGGACTTCCGAAAGATCGGCTCGCAGATACCCGTCTGCATCGACCAGGTCGATCAGATAGTGCGCGGCGAACCGTTCCTGCGGACAGGGAAAGGCGAGCGAAGCCTGTTCGACGAGGTGATCTTTCAGGGTGCCCCGTGGCGAGGCGAGGGCCGCGATGTCGAAGCCGTCTCCGGCCTCGCCCTTCGATCCCGCCCCCGGTGAGAGCTTCCAGTCCGAGGCCCCGACGAACCGCTCGGGATCGTCGTCGGCATGGCTGCCAAGGTCGGAAGCGATTTCGGGCACGCCGTCCTCGGGCACACCCTGATCGTCGCGGCCGTCGAACACGGGGCGCTCGCCATCCCCGTCGCTTTCCGTGAGGGGGCCGCCCTCATTGCGCGCGGCGCCGTCCTCGGCGAGCGACAGAAGCGGGTTCTGCTCAACTTCCTGCTCGATATAGGCGTGGAGTTCGAGGCTCGACAGTTGCAACAGTTTGATCGCCTGCTGAAGCTGAGGCGTTATGACGAGCGCCTGGCGCTGCCGAAGCTCAAGCCGTGTCGCAAGGACCATCGCGGGAAACCTGCCAGGGACGCAGAACGGGGCCGCGAGTTAGCGGGAGAACATATCGCCCAGATAGACGCGCTTCACGTCTTCGTTCGCCACAATCTCGCGGGGCGAGCCTTCCGTCAGCACACGGCCGTCATAAATGATATAAGCCCTGTCGATTAAGTCCAGGGTTTCGCGCACATTGTGGTC